>JAPLOE010000121.1 GCA_026692705.1 Planctomycetota bacterium | reverse complement strand
GCTCGAGGTCCTTCGCGCGATCTTCCGAGTCGCGCGTGACCAGACGCAGGAACAGGTGCGAACCGAGCAGGAAGCCGAGCGCGACCATCACCCCGAAGGAGCGGATCGGAAAGCCCAGCCCGGGAATCTCGAACAGGATCGGGTGCATCGCGAGCGGCGGATTCTACGGATCGGCGCGCGTCCGTCCTACCTCGCGATTGCGGCGGAGAGTCAGGGCGCGAGCTCGGCCCTGCGCGTCGCTCGCCCGCGCTCGATCGCCGCGGCGTCGAATCCTGCGGGCAGCACGTCCGAAAGCGGGCGCTCGAGCTGCGCCGGGCGCAGTCCGTCCTCGAGCCCGGCTCCCAGGCCCGCGTAGAACTCCGCGGGTGCCGGAGCGGCGAACGACGGCGCGACCTCGGCGATCTGGCGCGCCTCCATGTCGATCCCGCGCCGCAACGTGCGGCCCAGCACGGCTCCAACGCCGCGCGCGAAGTGCGGGGCGAGCGTGGGTTCCTTGTCGAGCGCCTCACGCAGCGAGCGCAGCTCCGGCAGGCGCTTCTCGAGGTCCCATGCCACCGCCACTTCCCAGTCCGTCGCGAGCCCTTCGAGCGCGTACGGCGCGAGCGCGTCGCCCGCCGCGATTCGCTCGCGCATCAGGTTCACGAAGCGCGCATCGAGCCTGCTCTGCACTCGCGCCATGTGGCGGAACGCGACGCCGACTCCACGCGCCACCTCGGGCCGCGCGCGCTCGGGGAATTCCTCGAGCAGGCTCCACAGGTCGAGCTCGCCGCCGCGCGCCTTCAGCACGCGCTGCATCGCTCGCACGCGCCCCATGCCGACGTACAGCCACGCGCGCACGCCCGGCTCGTACGCGTCCGCCATCGCGCAGGCTTGCTCGACCGTGTAGCCGTTGCGCGGCGTGAGCAGCTGGTTCGCGGTCTGCTTGACGTTGAAACCGTCGTAGCGCGCGCCGAGGCCCGTGTGGGAGAAGCTCCAGTCGACGAGCGCACCGTTGAAGAGGCCCGCGGCGAGCGCGGGCGCCGCGAGCGCGACCATGACGGGCCTCGAGATTCGGCGTCCCGCGCCGAGCGCGATCACTCCGAGCGCGTAGAAGAGGTGCGTGTTGAAGTAGCGGTACCCTTCCGCCTCCATCGGCGGATCCTTCGGCGCGATCTCGAGCCCGCTCGTCGCGAAGGCGAGCGCCGTCATCGGCAGGTAGGCGCACAGGATCGTCGCCAGCGCATCGTCGAGACGCGTGGGGGATCTCGTTCCGCGGCCGAGCGCCCCGCGCAGCAGGGAGCCGACGCCGCGCACGGCGGACGGCAGGAGCAGCGCGTAGCTCACGCCGAAGGCCGCGAGGAACAGCCAGCGCGCGATCTCCCCCGAGAGCCCGAGGAAGTCGCGGAACTGGGTCGCCGCGACGAGGTGCTCGCCGAGGAAACCCACGAGCCGCTCGAAGGCCAGCGCGAGGTCGGTCCCCGAGCCTTCCTTGGTGAACTTGTTCTGCAGGAACTCGAATCCGCGCCAGCCCGTGGCGGCGTTCAGCGCGAGGAGCGGCGAGACACCGAGCGCGAAGCCACCGGCTAGCCACGGCGAGTCGCGCAACGTGTCCCGCCAGCCGCGCAGGCCCAAGTGCACGGCGGCGAGCAGCACGATCGTCGACAGCGCCCCGAGGAACACGAACGCCGCGAAGCCCCAGGCGACGCCGACCGCGAACAGGCGGGCCGCGCTCGCGCCCTTGCGATGCAGCCGCAGTGTCGCCCACAACGCGAGCGCGTTGAACGCGAGCGTCTCGAAGTGGTTGCCGGACGCGAACGTCGAGTACTTGACGAGCGTCGTCGGCGCGAGCGCGAACAGGAAGCCGGCGAGGTTCGCCGCCCGGGGGCCGGCGCTGTCGCGCACGACGAGCCACAGGAACACGAGCGCGAACGCACCCAGCGTCAGCGGCACGAGCTTGAGCGCGAGGTACGTCTCGCCGAACAGCGCGTAGAACGGCGTCGCGAGCCAGCCGACGAGCAGCTGCCCCGCGGAATTGTCGTACACGCGCGACACCGGCAAGCCACCCTCGACGCCGGAGAGCAGCGGAATCGTTCCCATCGGGAACAGCTCGAACTGCGGCATCGCGAACTCGTCGAAGTTCGTGTGCAGCACGAGCGCGCGCACCAGCGCATAGGCGGCGAGCGCCAGCGCGAGGCCGATCCACTCACGCCGGGGAATCTCCATTGCCTAGAGCTTGCCGAGGATCGCCATCCACCGCAACTTCAGCACGGTGGTGTAGCCCTTGAGCAGGATGCGCATCGTGAGCGTCGACTCGCCGCGCTGGCGCTCGATGAACTCGATGCCCTGCTCCGCGATGCCGATGCGCGCGCGCGCCGTCTTGAACAGCAGCTCCTGCACGATCGCCGGGCCTTTGGAGAACGTGTCCGCCACGCGGATGCGCTCGAGCGTCGAACGCCGCCAGCAGCGGAAGCCGGAGTTGCAGTCCTTGACCGGGACACCGAGCAGGATGCGGATGTAGAGGTTCGCGGCGAGCGTGATCACGCGCCGGATCGCCCCGCGGTCGGCGTCGCTGCCGCCGACGACGGCGCGCGAGCCGAGCACGAGCCCGATCTCCTTGCCCGGCGCGAGCAGTCGCTCGACCAGCTTGGGCACGAACTTCGGCTGGTGCGAGAAGTCCGCATCCATCTCGACCACGATCTCGGCGCCCATCTCGAGCGCTTTCAGGAAGCCCGCGCGCCCGGCGGCGCCGCGGCCCTTGTCCTCGGTGCGGTGCAGGAGGTGCAGGCGCGGCTCGCTCGCGCTCGCATCGCGCACGAGCTTCCAGGTGCCGTCGGGCGAGTTGTCGTCGACCACCAGCACCTGGTAGTTCGGCCCCAGCGCCAGCAGCGCCTTCGAGAGCTCGAGCACGTTCTGGCTCTCGTTCCACGTCGGCAGCGTGACGATCACCGACGGCAGTCGGGCGGGGCTCGGCGCGCTCGGGGGCATGGCGGGGGCGTGGGGGGACCGGCGGGCACTCGTCGGACGGGCCCGGAGAGGAACCGTACAACGCCGCGCGCGGCGGGGCAAACGGCGCCAAGGTTGCGGGCGGAGAGCGTGCTCCGCTACCCTGCCTTCCCTTCCAGAACGTCCCAGTCGTTCCACGTCGGCCGCAGGAGGCCGCCGCGAGCTTTCCCCACGAGGTGAACGTGCAACCGATTCCGCCCTCCGGCGCCCAGGCGCCCAAGTCCAAGGTCTTCGTCGAGGGTCGCTACCGCAAGCTCACGCGCGACCTTCCGCAGACCGTGTTCTTCTGCCCCGACTGCAAGGGCCATCCCCGGCGTCGCAAGGGCTGCGTGCGCTGCGAGGGCTTCGGCAAGCTGTCGCGCGATTCGGTGCAGGAGCTCGTCGGCTGGGTGCTCGGTGCGGCCTTCAAGACGCGCAAGAACAAGTTCCACGGCGCGGGGCGCGAGGACGTCAACGTGCGCATGCTCGGCGAGGGCCGCACGTTCGTGGTCGAGCTCTTGAACCCCAAGTGTTTCGAGGTCGACCTCGCGGCCTGCGAGGCGGAGATCAACCGCCGCAACGAGGGCCGGCTCGAGGTGCTCGGGCTGCACTGGACCGAGAAGACGCGCGTGGCGCAGATCAAGGAAGAGCAGCACGCCAAGGAATACCGCGCGCTCGTGCGTTCGGCGGCGCCGCTCGATCCCGCGAAGGTCGCCGCGCTCGCGGGCCAGCGCCACGAGATCGTGCAGAAGACTCCCAGCCGCGTCGCGCACCGCCGCGCGGACATGGATCGCCAGCGCTGGATCGAGGTCATCAAGGCCGAGGTCGCCGCGCCCGCCGAGGACGGCACGCCGCAGTTCGAGCTCGTCGTGCGCGCGCAGCACGGCACGTACGTCAAGGAAGCGATCAGCGGCGAGGGTGGTTCGACCCGGCCGTCGATTTCCGAACTGGTCGGAAGCGCGTCGGAGTGTGTCGAGCTCGACGTGCTCGCGATCCTCGGCGCCGAGGGCGAGATCAAGCCCGTGCCTCCGCCGCAGCCGTCCTTCGGCGCGTTCCTCGACGACTAGCCTCCCGGCGGTCGCTCGCGTTCCAGAAAAAAGCCCTGCGCGTCCGCGGCCTCCGGCGGAAGATGGTGGGGATGAAGTGCACCGTCGCGACCCTGCTCCTGCTCGGCCTGCTCGGCTGTGGCCCGAGCGATTCCAGCACCGAAACGGCCTCGGAGGGGCGCCTCCTGATCGCCTCCGAGGTCGCGGCGCGTTCGCTGCCGGCGCCGACCGAACACCGGCTCGGTGAAGGCACGGAGGCCGCCAACAAGTCGGCGCGCAAGCGCTGGTACGCGGAGCTGCACCGCACGGCGCCGGGCGTCGACTGGAAGGCGATCGAGCGCGACAACGCGATCGCCGAGATGGAGCTGCGCAACGCGCGCGCGACGAGCGGCGTCGCGTTCCTGTCGACGAACGCGTGGAGCGAGGTCGGCAGCAAGAACCAGGCGGGCCGCATGATGTGCGCGGTGCTCTCGCCAGACGGCACGCAGGTCTACGCCGGTTCCGCGCTCGGCGGCGTGTGGCGCTGCGACCGCGGCGGAACGGCGTGGGTTCCGCTGGGCGACAACCTGTATGGCGGCGTGAGCGAAGTGCTGGCGCTTCCCGGCGAGACCGTCGGTGCGCCGGATGTGCTCGTGTGTTCCAACTCGTCGCTCGGACTGCGCGTGACGCGCAATCAGGGCCAGACGTGGGAGACGCCGATTGGCCTGACGGGCGTGACGGCGGTTCGCGAGCTGCGGCAGTTCGACAACGCGCAGCGCACGGTGGTGGTGTGGGCGCAGACGAACCTCGCGGGCAACGTGCCGGCGCTGTTCGTGTCGAACGACTACGCGCGCACGTTCACCAAGCGCTTCCAGATGGCGACCACGGGCAACTCGGATGCGTGGGTGCCGCGCAGCGGGCCGCTCGCCGCCGACAACGTGTTCGTCGCGCACCGCGGGCGCGTGTACCGCTCGACCGATGCGGGGTTCACGTTCACGCCGCTCGCGCTCATCAACAGCGCCGCCACCGACGCCACGATCACTGGATCCGAAGCGGGAGCGCCGACCCTGTACGTCGCGCTCGACGCCGGCGGCTGGACGATTCACCGCTCCGACAACGCGGGCACGAGCGCGACGCAGGTGCACGTTCCCACGGATTTCTGGGCCGAAATGTGCGCTTCGACCGTCAATCCGCAGGTCGTCGCCTACGGTGGCGTCGAGGCCTTCCGCTCGACCAACGGCGGCGCGTCGTTCACCAAGCTCAACGACTGGGGCGCGTACTACGGCGACCCGCTGCGCAAGCTGCATGCCGACACGATGGGCATCTACGCGTGGCCCGACGCGCAGAGTGCGAGCGGCGAGAGCTTCTTCTACTGCATGGACGGCGGAATCTGGCACAGCGCCACGTCCGGGTCCACGCCGCTCAACTGGTCGATGTCGGGGCTCGGCGTCAGCCAGTACTACTCGACGCTGACGTCGGCGACGAACCCGGCGCTCGTGCTCGCGGGAGCGCAGGACCAGGGCTACCAGCGCGGTTTCGTGCAGGCTTCGACCGGTCCCGGGCCGTCGACGAACCTGACGCAGTTGATCAGCGGCGACTACGGGCATCTGACTTCGTCGGATGGCACGCACTCGGTGGTGTTCAGCAACTACCCCGGCTTCACGCTCGTGCAGGAGGGGCAGGCGAATCCTTCGCTTTCGGCGTACGTCGATTTCCCGGTCGGTTCGAACCACCTGTGGCTGCCGCCCGTGGTCGCGGATCCGTTGCTCGCGACGAGTTACTTCCTGTGCGCGGAGCGGCTCTACCGCTTCAGCAAGACCGCGCCCGGCACTTGGACGAGCACGATCCACTCGACGCAGGACTTCTCCGCCGGCTCGGCGAACTACCTGACCGCGCTCACCTTCGCGCCGAGCGACGCGCAACGCGCCTACGCCGTCGACGACGCCGGAAGGCTGTACTTTTCCGCGAACCACGGCACGAACTGGACGCAGTCGGCTTCGATCGGGCCGAACGAGCACTACTTCTACGGCAACACGCTTTCCGTGCACCCGACCAACGCGCTCGAGGCCGTCGTCGGCGGCTCGGGCTACAGCGCTCCGGGTGTGCTGCGCACGGTCGACGGCGGGCAGAACTGGGCTCCGCTCACGAGCGGCCTGCCTGCGACGATGGTGTACGACCTCGTGTACGCGCGCGACGGCTCTGGGGACGTGTACGCGGCGACCGAAGCCGGGCCGTGGCGCTTCGAGCGCGCGCTGGGAACTTGGAGCAACATCGCCGCCGGCGTCGCACCGCTCACGCTCTACTGGTCGGTCGAGTTCGTCGGCACTGACCTCGTGCGCTACGGCACCTACGGGCGCGGCATCTGGGACTACAGGATTCCGCCGGCGTTCCACGCGGTCACGTACTGCACGGCCAAGATCAACTCGGCGTTCTGCATCCCCGCGATCGGCTTCACGGGCGCACCCTCGGCGACGGCGCCGACTCCGTTCCTCGTGAACGCGAGCCAGATCCTCGCGGCGAAGAACGGGCTCCTGTTCTACGGCCAGCAGCCGCACGCGGCGTCGTACCAAGGCGGCACGATGTGCGTGCGCGCGCCGGTGCGCCACACGTGGGTGCAGGGTTCCGGCGGGACTACGGGTTGCTCGGGGACGTTCGCGACCGACATGAACGCGTTGATCCGTTCCGGCTCCGACCCGCAGCTCGTTTCGGGCGCGACGGTCTACTGCCAGTACTGGTACCGCGATCCGGCCGACCCTTGGAACACGGGCCTGACGGACGGGCTCGAGTTCACGATCCCCTGAACGGGTGCCGCAGGCGGAAACTCAGCGCGCGAGCAAGCGCTCGTAGATCTCGAGCACGGCGCGCGAGGTCTCGAAGGGCAGGAGCTTGGCGAGCGCTTCGCGTTCTGGCGCCTCCAGCTTGCGCTGGCTGAGCACTTCTGCCGCGATCAGGCGCTCGATGCAGGGCGTCGCCATGTTCAGCCGCTTCGCGATCAGATCCGCGTTGGGCATCGCGTCGAAATCACGCCGCAGGTTCTCGAGCTCGATCAGGTTGCCGTACCCGAGCTGGGCCATGGCGGTCATCGACGCGTCGTTGACGACCCCTTGGGCGCGGATTCCGCGTTCGAGCCGCTGCAGCGCGACCTTGCGCAGGCGTTCGACCACGTCGGGATGCTCCTTCGAGACATCGTGGCGCTGATACGGGTCCTTGTTGAGGTCGAACAGCTCGAGCCGGATTCCCTCACCACACTCGCCTTCGGCCGTCGGCAGGATCAGCGCCCAGCCCTCGGGGCTGAACACCGTCGTGTTGAAGCGCGTGAAGCTGAAGGCGTGGTCCTTCGTGCGCTTCGAACCCGACGCGAGTCCCACGAGGCTCTCGCCCTGCAGTCCACCGGGAGTGGGGAGGTCACACAGCTCGAGCAAGGTCGGGAAGAGGTCGACGTTCTCGACCGGAGTCGCGACTCGTCGGGCCTTGGGCAGTTTCGCGCCGCGCAACACGAGCGGCACGTTGACGAGCTCGCGGTGCACCTGGTTGCCGTGCGTCGGCATGAGCGTGTTGAAGAGCGACGGCTTCTCGCCGCGCCGCAGCGCCTGGCCGCGCTGGCCATTCATGAGCGCGACCTTTTCCCACAAGCCTTCGCCGTGGTCGGCCGTCAGCGCGACGACGCCACGCTCCGCGAGGCCCGAGGCCGCAAAAAGCTCGAGGAAACGGCCCACGCGGGCGTCGGCGTAGCGGACGTCGTCGTCGTAGCCGCCGATTTCCTCTCGGATGCGCTCGAGATCGCGCTCGGGAGCCTCGAGCCCGAGTTCGGCCGCGATGCGCGGCAAGTACTCGGCGCGGTCGCCGGGCAACAGGTCGCGCTTCTCGCGCCATTCCTGCTTCCCGCCGCGCACGACGTACGGATCGTGCGGCTCGGTGATGTGGATGTAGGTCAGGCTCGGCTTGCCCTTGACGCTCGCGAACCACTGCGCGATCGCGTCATCGCTGCCGTACTCCTCGATCTTCTGAAACGGCGCGAAGCCGCGGCCGAAGCCGTTCTCGACGCTGACGAGCGGATTGGAGGAAAAACCCGCCGTCGCCCAGCCGGCCTTGGCGAAGCTCTCCGCCAGCGTCGGCAGGTCGGCCGGAATGTCGAGGCGCTCCTTCGCGATGTAGCGCCCCGTCATCAGCGACACCATCGAGGGGCTCGTGTACGACGCCTGCGAGATCGCGCGCTCGAACAGCACGCCTTCGGCCGCGAGCGCATCGATGTGCGGCGACGTCGGCCGCGGATAGCCCATGCACGACAGGTGGTCGGCGCGCAGCGTGTCGACCACGATCAGGAGCACGTGCTGCGGCGGTTCCGGCTCCTTCGAGCAACCGAAACTGCCCACGACCAGCAACGCAGCGAAGAGACGTCTCATCGTCAGGGGAACTCTACCCCGGCCACGACTCACACTACGACGCCGAGGATCTCCGTCTCCATGACGAGCTTGCCATCGACGAAACCTTGCGCCGCGTACGTGAACATCGAGCTGCGCACGCGCACCGTCTTCGCGACGAGCAGCAGGCGCGTGGGAGGCGTCACGACGCCACGGAAGCGTGTCTCGTTCAGGCCCCCGAAGCCGACGAACTGCTGCGGATCCTTCGAGTGGTAGGTGAGGAACTGCCAGGTCGCGAGCTGCGCCGCGGCCTCGAGCTGCAGCACTCCC
Organism: Planctomycetota bacterium; assembly: GCA_026692705.1. GTDB lineage: Bacteria > Planctomycetota > UBA1135 > UBA1135 > F1-120-MAGs118. The sequence goes on along the minus strand of JAPLOE010000121.1, from coordinate 5,562 downwards.
GGGAAGATCGGCCGGCCTGGAATGTGGTCGGGCGCCCACCAGTCGTCGGCCGCGAGGTCCTTGAAGCCGACCACGACCTGCGCGGCGGGATCGTCGTGCAGGATGCCGTCGAGCATCGCGAAGCGGTTGCGCTGGCGGCAGAGCTTGCGGATCTCGTCAGCGCTGACTTTGACCGCGGACAGGTCGAGGGACGCGAGGTCCACGAGGGGTTGGGACGGCAAGGCGGCTCCGTTCGGAGGTGGGGGGGGCGAGGCGGGGGACTCGTCAGCGGCGCAGGCGGATCTCGATCTCGCCGGGGCCCTCGTCGGGATGGAAGTGCAGCTGCGCGTTGCCGTTGCCGGCGGTGGGATCGCTCGCGTAGAGCTTGAGGTCGCCGCCGACGCAAGGGCCAGCGCTCGCGCGCCCGTCCGGGCCGGTGACGACCTCGAAGGCGCCACTGAGAAGACCCAGGCCCTGCACTTTCACGCCGCTCAGCCCGACACCGTTCTCGTCGACGACGCGCAGGTTGAGCGTGCCCAGCGGCGGCGTCGAGAGGTCGCGCAAGTGCGCGGACGGCGCGACGAAGCTCAGGTCCTCGACCGCGGCGAGCGCGGCCTCCGGCGTTCCGACGCGCACGCGGTAGTCGCCGTCGGGAATCTTGGGGAACGTGTAGGTGCCGCTGGCGTCGGTCTTCACCTCGCGCCGGAACTCGCCGCGCTGGGCCAGCAGGAACACCGGGAGGCCCTCGACCGGCGTGCCGCGCGCGTCGACGACGCGCCCGGAGATGTAGCCGCGCTCGCGCAGCGTGAGCGGGAACACGACGTCGACCTCGTCGGGCTTGCGCAGCTCGAAGTCGTAGGGCTCGCTCTCCAGATCGCCGGCGCTCGCCCGCACCGAGTAGGCGCCGAGCTGCACGTCGCGGATCTCCGCCACGGGGCCGCTGGTCACGTCGACCTTGCGGGCGACGGCCTTGTCCCCGCCGATGCGCGCCGGCGAGGGGGTGAAGGTCACGGTCCAGCGTTCCGGGAGCTCGATGCCGGGGGGCGCCTTGAGGTGGATCTCGACCTTGCCCCGGCCCTCGAAACGGCTGGGGTCGTCGAGCTCGGCGGGGTAGACCGCGGGCGGGCGCTCACCCGGCTCGCCGAGGCCCGTATCGGCCCGGGTCACCTCGGGATTTTCCAGACGCGCCGGGGGCTCGACGGGGACCGCAGGCTCGGCCGCGGGCCCGGCCGCGGGAATGGGGGAGCGGGTGAGCCACCAGCCGACTAGCGCCGCGAGCGCGATCGCGACGACAACGGCGAGACCGAGCGGTCGGGCGGAACCAGCGCGCGTTGACAGGCGCTGGAACGGGGCACTACCCTGCGCCTGCGACGTTCCGGACTCCAACGATTCCAAATCCAAGTTCCTCAAATGGTTACGGCGGGTGCCCGGTACGGGGCGCCAGCCAGATCCTAGCTGCCCTCGCGGGCGCGACAAGGCCCCCGAGGCCGTCCTCGATGCAACTCCACTCGACCCTGTCGGTCTTCCTGCGGCGCTCGGCCGCGCTCGCTCTCCTCGCCGCCGCGCCGGTCCTCGCCCAGAACGGGCAAGGGCGCGTGATCGTGCTCGGCTTCGACGGCGCCGACGGCCGCACGGTGGCCGAGATGATGGACAAGGGCGAGCTCCCCAACCTCGCCAAGCTGCGCGAGCAGGGCACGTTCGCCTCGCTGGGCACGACCGACCCGGCCGAGTCGCCGGTGGCGTGGGCCTCGCTCAACTCCGGCCGCAACCCGGCCGAGACCGCGATCCCCGGCTTCGTCGTGCGCACGTTCCGGTCGGGCGTCCCGGGACCGGACAAGGGGTTCGCCGAGGACGGCGTCGAGGTGCCGATCGAGTCCTTCAAGGACACTCCGATCCCGACCTGGAGCGCGGGCACCTTCGCCGCGGCGGTCGGCGGCGGCGGTTTCCTGCTGTTCGTGCTCGTGTTCGGCCTGCTCCTGCGCCTCAAGCGCGGCCCGACGCTCGTGCTCTCGACGGTGCTCGGCCTCGTCGGCGCCTGGGGCGGCTTCACGCTGCGCGGCTACCTCCCCGCGACCCTGCCGGTGGTCAAGAACCCGCTGCAGGCGGCGCCTTTCTGGGAGATCGCGGCCAAGGCCGGCGTGCAGGCGCGCGTGATCGACGGCCAGCAGGTGTGGGACCGTGAGCCGGTGAGCGGCGCCAAGGTGCTGTGCGGCCTCGGTGTGCCCGACGCCCGCGGCAGCTACATGAACTACTTCATCTACACGACCGACGAGCTCGTGTTCGCGCGTGGGATGGGGGACAAGACGGTCGACACCGGCTCGGGCGGCTACAAGCTGCGCGTCGACGAGACCGACGGCGTGATCGAGACCGTCGTGTACGGCCCGGAGAACTTCTGGGAGCGCGCGACGCTCGAGGCGGAGCTCGCCGACATCAAGAAGCTGCGCGACGAGCAGCCGAACATGCCGTTCAAGAAGAGCAACGAGCTCGAGGACCGCGAGAAGGAACTCGAGTCGCGGCTGGAGACGCCCGTCACGGTGCCGATGCGCATCGTGAAGAAGGACGGCAAGGCCGAGGTCACGATCGGCGAGCAGATGCAGGTGCTCGAGGAGGGCGGCTGGTCGGACTGGTTCCGCCTGACCTTCGAGCTCAACCCGCTGATCAAGGTCCACGCGCTCACGCGCGCCAAGCTGGTCTCGCTCGACAAGCCCAACTTCGAGCTCTACCTCAACACGATCGAGATCGACCCGGCCAAGCCCCCGTTCTGGCAGCCGATCTCGCAGCCGCCCGAGTTCGCGCCGGAGCTGGCGACCTCCTGCGGCTCCTTCGAGACCGTCGGCTGGGCCTGCCTGACGCACCCCTTCAAGGACAAGGTCGTCGACGCGGTCACGTTCCTGCAGGACATCGAGTTCACGACGCAGTGGCGTGAGAAGCTCGTCTACGACGGCCTCGCGAAGGATGACTGGCGCCTGTTCGTCGGCATCTTCAGCGAGTGCGACCGCGTCCAGCACATGATGTACCAGTTCTACGACCCCGAGCACCCGCTCTACGACGCGCAGAAGGCCGCGACGAAGGTGCGCTTCTACGGGAAGGACATCACGCTGGCCGAGGCCATTCCGGCGGTGTTCCGGAAGATCGACGAGATCGTCGGCAAGGTGACGGCCGAGTACCTCAAGCCCGGTGACACGCTGCTCTTGTGCGCGGACCACGGCTTCCAGTCGTTCCGCCACCAGGTGCACATCAACAACTGGCTGGTCGAGCAGGGGTACCTCGTGCCGCGCTCCGACGCGCGCTCGTTCTCGATGCTCGGCTCCTACGCGGACTGGACGAAGACACGCGCCTACTCGCTCGGCCTCGGCACGATCTTCATCAACACCGTCGGCGCCTCGACGCGCGAGCGGGGCGAGAAGCTCGTCAGCAGCGTCGGCATCGTGCCGCCCGAGGAGCGCGAGGCGCTGGCCCGCGAGATCGTCGCGCGCCTCAAGGAGGCCAAGGACCCGCGCACGGGCGAGCCGATCTGCTCGACCGCGACGCTGGTGAGCGACTCCCACTCCGGTCCGTTCCAGGACCTCGAGGCCGACATCTCGGTCGGCTTCGCGCCCAACTACCGCGTGTCGTGGCTCACCTCGAGCGGCGGCCTCGCCGTCTCCGGCGGCAAGCCGGCGCCGTTCGTCAGCGCCAACGACAAGGACTGGTCGGGCGACCACGTCTCGGTCGACACGCGCCACGTGCGCGGCATCTTCTTCTCCAACCGCAAGGCCGAGCTGCCCGCGGGTGGCGTCGACCTGCTCCACATCGCACCGACGGTGCTCTCGGCGCTCGGCGTCCCGGTTCCGGCGGAGCTCGACGTGCCGCCGGTGAAGCTGCAGTAGCGCCATGGCACTCCAGAGGATCTCGGCCCGCGAGCTGCGGGCCCGGCTCGATCGCGGCGATGCGCTCGTGCTGCTCGACGTGCGCGAGCCCAGCGAGACGGCCGTGTGCCAGATCGCCGGGTCGAAGCTGATCCCGATGCGCGACGTGCCGCGGCGGGTGGGGGAGCTCGACCCCAAGGCGAGCGTGGTCTGCATCTGCCACCACGGGATGCGCAGCGCGCAGGTCGCCGGATGGCTGGTGGGGCAGGGCTTCGGCGACGTGCTCAACCTCTCGGGCGGCATCGACGCCTGGGCGGAAGAGGTCGACCTGAAGATGTCGCGCTACTGATCGTCGTGGCTGTGGCGGTTGCGCGGGCGTCGCGCAACAAATTGCCTGCGGAACGCGGGAGTTGGGCCGTTTTGGCGAGCGTGCGGAATCCGCACCTTGTGAGTGTGCCAAGCCGCACGCTCGCGCCACGTTCCACGCGATTTTCACGAACTTGACCGGAGCCGCGCTTACGCCTCGGAAGCGCTTCCGTAGGGTGCTCCACGACGATGGAACGGCCTCCCGAGCACGCGAGCCTTACACGAAACGCTGGCGGACCGGCGGACCGCGGAACGTCTGTGTTCCCGCGGGGTTTCACGACTTCGGTGCGCCTTCCGCTCGGCACGCCGCGTGCTAGGAAGGCGCCCGTCGCGGCGAACCCGAAGCCATCGCGTGCGTTCGAACCCGGCGACCTCCCCCAGATGCAGCTCACCATGACTTCCATTCACCGCACCGGCGCCAACGGCCTTCGGCCGAACGACCCGGCGCTGCTTTCGAATCACCTCCACCGGCAAGTGACGCCTCCGACCGGCCCCGAGGCCCTCGACTCCTCGGCCCCGCGCCGCGGCCGCGCCTTCCGCTCGCTCGTGCTCGGCTTCGCCGACGAGGAATCTGGCGACCAGATCGTGATCGACGTGCGCGGTTCGGGCTCGTTCCCGCGCGCCGCGTTCCTCGCCGGGATCGAGCGTTCGGGCTTCACCGTGCTGGCCGAGGACGGCCCCGGCCCCGAGGGCGTGACCTCCCGGGAGGCAGCTGGCTAGCTGCTCCCGGATCCCTAGATCCCCCCTCTTTGAAGTCCGGTCTCCGGGCCTAAAAGCGGGGCAAGAGTTGGTGGTGTGGGACCCGCCAATTCGCGCGCTCGCGGCGGGGGCTGCGGGCGCGCACCTTTTCAGGGCTTTCCTGCAAGCTCGCCCGCCGGCGGGGGAGGCCTTTCCGGACCGGTTCGAGGCCTTCCGCCTCCCGGTCCGCGCGCCGGTCCGGGTGCAACTTCCCTGAAGCCCAGTTCGGCGGGGTTCTGGAAGCATCGAGACGCATTGCTAGACTTCGTCGCCCCGAGAGCCAGAGCACCCGCGCCCAGACGTGGTGTGCCGCCCGGGCCATCCCCTTTGCCGCACACCAGTTCATGACGCATCCCGCCCTGATCGAAAAAATCACCCGCTCCCTCGCCTACATGCTCCGCCACCAGCCGGAGAAGTTCGACCTCGAGCTCGACGAGGACGGCTTTGGCGAGCTCCCCGACGTCGTCCGTGCCGTGAGCGACCGCCTCGCGGAACCCGTCGAGGCGCAGGACGTGATCGCCGCCGTCGAGGCCGGCGATCGCCCGCGCTACGAGATCAAGGGTTCGCGCATCCGCGCGCTCTACGGCCACTCGATCGAAGTTCGCCCCGGTGAGCCCGCGCAGCCGCCCGA
>JAPLOE010000120.1 GCA_026692705.1 Planctomycetota bacterium | reverse complement strand
GCGGCTGCCGATCGGCAGGTCGACGTCGAGCACGAAGTCGTGCACCCAGCCGTGGCCATCGACCATGTCGACGTACACGCCGGCCGCGCGCGCCTTGCGCACGTCGTTGATGCGGTATTCGACGTCACCGTCGAGGTACAGCTCGTGCAGCCAGGCGCCGAAGCGATCGACGGGCAGCCCACCGAGCATGCGCGACGGCATGCGGCGCGCGGCGGCGGCGTCGGGATCGTCGACGAGCGGCTCCTTGCGCGAGCCGCCGCCGAGCTTGTTCCACTCGGCCTGATCGACCCACAGCATCGCCCAGTTCGCGCGCAGCAGCGAGGCGCCGCTCTGCCACACGGGCTGGCGGAAGACGAGCGCGTTGCGATCCTCGAGCAGCAACGGCTCGAGCGCGTCGTAGCTGAACGACCAGCTCTCCGGCAGGCTCGGGTCGGACAGCACGCGGCCCGCGGCGGACTGCAGGAAGCCCGAGGCGAGGTCGAAGGTGAATTCGCTCGAGCGCCACGCGACGCCGCCGCGTTCGATCACAGCCTCGCGATTTTCTTCGGAGTCGGGATCGCCGAGCAGCGTGATGCGGCGCGAGTCGTGGTCGAGCGTGAGCAGGCGTGCGCGCGCGCGGCCCATCGGCGAGACGGAAACCTGCACTGCGCCTTCGGCGATGATGTCGACGAGCGCCGCCGGCACGTCGCGCTCCTGCATGCCGCTCTCGATCGGCTTGCTGCGCAGGAGCACGAGCTCGGCATCGAGCGACCACGGCTCGAGGTCGCGCGTCTTGCCGCCGATGTAGACGCCGCGCGTGAGCGCGAGCAGCGAGCGATCGAGCGACATCAGGCCGCCGATCACGCGCACGCGCCGCGCCTCGGGCGACGTCGCTTCCGCGGAGAGGCCCGAGACGATGCCGTCGAGCTCGAGCTCGAAGCCCGACGCGAGCAGGCGCTCGGTGGTGAACTCGATGCGGTCGGCGAGCAGGTCGAAGCGGCCGGGGCGACCTTCGATCTGGCCGTTGAGCGAGACCTTGCCGCCGAGCGCGGGCTCGAGCTCGCCCGAACGGTCGCCGCGCAGCTCGAGCCGGCCCGCCGCGCCCTCGCGGTGCACGCCGAGCTGGTCGATCTCGAACGCGACGTTGCCGCCGGCGATCACGAGCGTCGGCGCGAAATCGAGCTTGCCCGCGGCGTCGGTGAGCTCGTCGGCCTCCGCGTGGAAACGGTCCGCACGCACGTCGAGGTGCGTGCCGGGCGCGCGGCGCACGATGTGCACGTCGCCGCCCGCGTCGAGCACGAGATCGGCCGGCGTTGGGTCGTCCTCGACGGGATTGCCGCGCTGCACGACGATCCAGCCGGCGTCGATCTCGTGCGCGAGGTTGCCGTGCGTCACCGAGGCGTGCGCGGCGCCGTGCGCGTCGACGACGTGCTCGTCGACGTCGAGGAACAGCGCCTGGAACCAGCCTTGCCCGGTCTCCAGTCGCGCCGGCCGCTCGAGCGTGCCCGAGAGTTCGCCGCTGCGCTCCGAACGCGCCTCGAAACGCTCGCCGGTGCCGCGTCCGTCGGCCGTGACGACCTCGACGTCGCCCTCAGCGACGAAACGGCGCTCGTCAACGTCGAGATCGGTGATCAGCGCCGCGCGGCCGGAGATCGGGCGCTTGCCGCGCACATCGAACGCGACGTTGCGCGCGTAGGGCAGCAGCGTGCGCGAGCGCGAGCGCCGCGCGACGAGGCCGCCGCGCGCCTCGATCGTGACTTCGTCGCCGTCGGCGAGGCGGCCCATGATGCGCGTGCCCTGCTCGCACACCAGCTCCGCCGCCGTGCGGCCTTCCGCGTCGACGTAAGAGCGCAGCTTGAGCGATGCGGTCGAGAGCGTCGAGTCCTCGTACTTGAAGCGCACGTTGCCGTCGGCGACCAGCTCGCGCTCCTCGACGCCGTTCACGATCACGCCCTGGCCGCGGATCGACGTGTCGCACTCGAGCACGGCGCCGATCGCGGGCAGTTGCAGGCGCGCCGGGCCCGTGAACGTGAAGTCGCGCACGTCGCCGAGCGAGAGCTCGAGCGGGCCGGCGCCATCGAGCTTGACCGTCAGCGTCTCGCCCTCACGCAGGAGCTCGATCGGCACGTCGACGAGCTTCGCGCCGCGCAGCACGAGGTCGAGCTGCGGCGCGCCGTCGAGCGTGCCCCGCGCGTTCTTGCCCGTCTCGTCGAACTCGATCGTGAGCGTGTCGCCGTGCGCGACGCCTTCGTCGGGAGTGACGACCACTTCCCCGTGCGCGTGGATCGACACGGGGCGGAAGCGCGCGCCCGCGCGGCGCTCCATCACGCCGACGAGCTCGATGCTCTGCGCGCGCAGGTCGAGCGGCTCGAGGCCCGCGAGCACGAGGTGCGCGCCATCCTTCAGCGAGATTTCCGCATGTTCGGGCCCGAGATCGGGTCGCGCGCGCAGCACGAGCTCGCCCTTCGACGAGAGCGTCGCCGTCGAGCCGTCCTCGAGCTGCACGGTCGCGCGCGGATCCGCGAGCAGACGGATGACCTCCGCGCGCCGCTCGACGTCGAGCCCACGCCCCGAGGCCTCGATGCCGTTGCCGGAGATCGTGAGCGCGTCGTCGGAGTGCGCGTTCTCGAGCGCGACGACCGATTGCAGCCGCGGCACGCGCAGCGTGACCGGCGCGAAGCGCGAGCCCGTCTCGTACGTGACGACGGTGTCGACCAGCGTGATCGGGTACTGCTCGTCGAGCGCCGGCGTCGGATCGACGCGCATGCGCGCCTTGACCTCGCGCGCGTGCGCGATCGCCTCGCGGGCGCCGGTCTCGGGCACGAACAGCTCGAGCGTCGTGTCGCGCAGGTCGAACAGGCCGCCCTCGAGCGTCGCGCAGTCGGCGGCGACGAGGTGCGAGCGCTTGCGCGGCTCGCCCGTGCTCATGTCGTTGGCCCACACGTCGAGCGGGCCCGACAGCGCGACCTGCGCGCCCTTGCCGGCGCCGTCCTTCACTTCCGTGAGCACGCCCCGGTTGGGCTCGGGCGCCGCTCGCTCGGGCTGCTGCTCCGCCGCTTCTCCGGCGGGCACGGTGGTGTCCTCCGGCCGTCGCGAGCGACGGTCGAACCACCACAGCGCGCTGCCACCCAGCAGCGCGAGCAACAGGAAGACGAGGAGCTTTCTCATTCCCCGTAGGACGCGACGATCGCGGCCCAGCGGCCCTGGGCGCGCAGGACGAGCTCGGCGAACTCGCGCACGGCACCGGCGCCACCGGCCGCGTGGGTGACGAAGTCCGCGCGCGAGGCGACTTCGATGCGCGCGTTGGCCGGGGCCGCGAGGAACGCGACCAGCGGCCGCAGCGAGAGGTCCGGCAGGTCATCGCCGAGCGCGACCGTCTCGCGCGGCGTGATGCCGAGGCGCGTCTGGATCTCGCGCAGCGCCTCGGTCTTGTGGAGCTGGCCCAGCTTGAGTTCGGTGACGCCGAGCGACTCCGCGCGCGCCACCGTCGCCGGCGAGCGCCGCCCGGTGATCCACGCGACCGTCAAGCCGGCCTTCTGCAGCTCCTTCAGCCCGAAGCCATCCTGCACCGAGAAGCGCAGCGACTCGCCACCGGGCCCGACGAGCACGGAGCCATCGGTCAACGTGCCGTCGACGTCGAACACGCACAGCTTCACCGGCTTCAGGAGCTCGGCGAAACGCGCCTCCGGACCCTCCCCCTTCACGGGGCCAGAGCTTAGAGACGCGTGTCGAGAATGTCCTGCACGTCGAGCAGGCCGACCGGGCGGTTGTGCTCGTCGAGCACAGGGATCTGGTCGACGCGGAACTCGCGCAGGAGCCGCTCGGCTTCCTCGAGCAGCTGGTCGGGCCGCACCGACTTGGGGCTCTTGGTCATGAAACGATCGATCGGGTCCTCGCGGCCGAGCTCGCCGCGCTCGGCCACCAGCCGCCGCAGGTCTCCGTCGGTGAAGATGCCCGCGAGCGAACCGTCGGTCGCGACGACCAGCGCCGCACCGGGCTTGCCCGGCGTGTGGCCCATGATGCGCAGCGTGGCGGACAGCGTGGCGCCGACGGGCACGAGCGGCAGCTCGGCGTTGCGGCGCATCACCTCGACCACGCGCATCAGCTTGCGGCCGAGCGACCCGGCCGGGTGGTAGAGGGCGTACTCCTCGCGGCTGAAGCGGCGCTCGGCCGACAGGACCATCGCGAGCGCGTCCCCGAGCGCGAGCATCGCCGAGGTGCTCGCCGTCGGCGCGAGGCCGAGCGGGCAGGCCTCGTCGACGCGGCCGATGTCGAGCACGATGTCGGAGAGCTGCGCGAGGCCGGACTGGGTGTTGCCGGTCAGCGTGATGACCTTGGCGCCGATCTTGCGCGCGACCGGGACGACGACCTTGACCTCGGCCGTCTCGCCGGAGTTCGAGAGCGCCAGCAGCACGTCACCCGGGCGGATGCGCCCCAGGTCGCCGTGCAGGGCCTCGGCCGGGTGCAGGTAAATCGAGTCGGCGCCGGTGCTCGCCAGCGTCGCCGAGACCTTCTGGGCGATCAGGCCGGCCTTGCCCATGCCTGTGCAGACGACCTTGCCGCGGCATTCGAGCAGCAGGTCGATGGCCATGACGAAGCGCTGGTCGAGCAGCTGCTCGAGGCGCGCGATCGTGCGGGCCTCGACCCGGATCACCTCGCGGGCGCGTTCGAGCCGGTCGGAGGCGCGGGAAGAACCGGTTTCGCTCGTACCCATCGTCTTCCCTGTATCCACGGCAGTCCGTCGGTCGACGCTCATCGGGCCAGAGAATACCGCATGCCCCGCCGCCCCGCCCCGCGTGGGGTCATGTGCTATAAATCGCGGCCGAGCGCCGTCCGCGCCCGCCCTGCACCCGTGCTTTCCTGGCTGCGTTCCACGCTCTCGCGCCCGCTCCTGCAGGGCCAGTTGCTGCCTTCGGAGCACGTCCCGACCCTGTGCGGAGCCGCCCTGTGCGCGCTCGCCCCGGTCCAGGGCCGGCTCAGCTCGGGCACGATCGGCATCCTCGAGGTGGTGTTCGTGGTCACGTTCCTCGTGATCTCGCTGGCGCTGCACGAGGCCGCGCACGCCTGGGTGGCGTGGAAGTGCGGCGACCCGACGGCCAAGGATCTCGGGCGCATCACGCTCAACCCGCTCGCCTCGATCGACCCCTTCCTGTCGGTCATCCTGCCGGGGGCGCTGATGCTGATGGGCCAGCCGCCCTTCGGCGGCGCGAAGCCCGTGCCCGTGAACTACCACCGCCTGCGCCACCCGCTGCGCGACATGATGTTCGTCGCGCTCGCCGGCCCGGTGACGAACTTCCTGCTCTCGATCGTGTTCCTGCTCGCCCTCAAGGCGTCCTACACGTTCGGCGACTACCGCGCCGGCGACCTGATGTTCGGGGTGCTGCAGTACGCGGTGTTCGCGAACCTGATGCTGACGGTGTTCAACCTGCTGCCGGTGCCGCCGCTCGACGGCTCGCGCGTCATGGCGTGGTTGCTGCCCTCGGGGCTGCGCGAGCCCTTTCAGGACCTCGAGCGCTTCGGCATGTTGCTCGTGGTCGGCATCATGGCGGCGATGAACTACATCCCCGGCCTGCGACGGGCCGTCTGGGACGGTGCACTGGCGCTGTTCGACGCGATCGACTTCCTCACGGGTGGCCTATGGTGAGCCGCGACTACACCGTCTCTCTCGAACAGGTCTTCAATGGCCCCATGGACCTGCTCCTGCACCTCGTGCGCGAGCAGGAAGTCGAGATCCACGAGATCAACCTGCACAGGGTGATCGAGGGCTATCTGGGCTACCTGAAGGCGCTCGAGGAGATCGACATCGAGCTCGCGGCCGACTTCCTCGTCATGGCGGCGACGCTGATGGCGATCAAGTCGCGTTCGCTCCTGCCGAGCGAGACGATCGACCTCGCCGAGGAGCTCGACCCGCGCGATGAGCTGATCCAGCGCCTGATCGAGTACCGGCACTTCAAGCAGGCCTCGCGCGACCTGCAGGACCGCTTCGAGCTGCGTTCGAAGATCCACGAGCGCGGCTACCGGCCCGCGACCGACGCCGACGGCGGCCTCGACCTCGGCGAAGTCACGAACTGGGACCTGTTCGCGGCCTTCTCGCGCCTGATGCGCGAGACGCTCTCGCACAAGTCGATCGTGATCGCGACCGAGGACCGGCCGCTGCGCTTCTACGTCGAGCAGCTCGTGCGCACGGTCAAGGCGCGGCGCTCGATGTCGCTGCGCGAGCTCGTCGACGAGGCGGTCGCGACCGGCGGCGCCACGAAGGTCACGATGATCGGCGCCTTCTGCGCGCTGCTCGAGCTGGTCAAGCTCGGCGCCGTGCGCGCGCGCCAGGAATCGAAGCAGTCCGACATCGTGATCTCGCTGCGCGAGGACCTCGGCGACGACCTCGACAGCATCGTGCGCCAGACCGAGTTCGAGGACGAGCGCATCGAGGACCCCGACGCTCCCTCCGCCGCCGCGAGCGAGCCCGCGCCGCCCGAGGCGAGCGTGTTCGAGGGCCTAGACGACGACGAGGACGAGAGCGACTATGAACTGCCGCGCATCGCCGCGGTCGAGGAGCCGGCCGAGGCCGAAGAGCGTGGCCACACGCTCGCGGAAGAGCTCGACGGCGAGCCCGGGCAGGCCTGAAGCCCGCACCCCAGCCGCAGGAACGCGCGCGGGGTGGACTCTCCGCCTTTCGCGTCCCATATTCTCGGCCTCTCAGCCCTCCGCTCCCCCCAGACACCCCAAGACTCTCCATGAGCAAAGCCGCCGAAGTCACCGACGCCGTGTGGGACACCGCCGTCCTGCAGAGCGAACTCCCCGTCCTCGTCGATTTCTGGGCCGACTGGTGCGGTCCGTGCAAGGCGATGGCGCCCTACGTCGACAAGCTCGCGGACGAGACCGCCGGCAAGCTCAAGGTCGTCAAGCTCAACACGCAGGACAACCCGGACGTGCCCGCGCGCTACGGCATCAACGCCATCCCGACCTTCCTGATCATCAAGAAGGGCGAGGTCGTGCACCAGATCGTCGGCAGCCAGCCGTACGAGAAGTTCAAGCTGACGGTCCTCTCGAAGATCTGACGTCCGTTGCGGACCGTCTTCCTCGGATCGCCGCCGTTTGCGACGCCGGTGCTCGAACGCCTAGTGCGCTCGAGGCACCGGCCGCTCGCTTTGGTGACCTTGCCCGACAAGCCGCGCGGCCGCAGTCGCGAGGTCGAGGAGTCGGAGCTCGTGCGCGCGGCGCGCGGCCACGGCCTCGCCGTGTTCCAGCCCGCGGACCCGCACGCGCCCGAATTCCTCGGGGAATTGCGCACGTTGCGGCCCGAGGTGCTGTGCGTCGCGAGCTACGGAGTGATCCTGAAGCCGGCGTTGCTCGAGCTTTGCCCTCAAGGTGCGCTCAACGTGCACGGCTCGCTCCTGCCGCGCTGGCGCGGTGCGTCGCCGATCCAGGCGGCGGTGCTCGCGGGCGATGCGGCAACGGGCGTTTCGATCCAGCGCATCGTGCTCGCGCTCGATGAAGGCGACGTGTTGCTCGCGAAGGAGCGCACGATCGGCCCGCGCGAGACTTCGGGTGACCTGTTCGCGTCGCTGGCGGTGCTCGGCGGCGAAGCGCTCGTCGAAGCGCTCGATCGGCTCGAAGACGGCAACGCGACGTTCACTCCGCAGGATCCGACGCGTGCGACCTACGCGCGCAAGATCCGCAAGGAACGCGGCGCGGTCGACTGGACGAAGTCCGCGGTCGAGCTCGAGCGTGCGGTGCGCGCGTTCAATCCGTGGCCGCTCGTGCGTTTCTGCGATCCGAAGGGTCGCGAGCTCAACTTGCTCGCGGCGCAAGTGGTCGAAGGGGACGCGAAAGCGGCGCCGGGCACCGTGCTCGAAGCGGGCGCGCGTTTCGTCGTCGCTTGCGGCAGCGGTGCGCTCGAGCTGCTCGAAGTGCAAGCCGCAGGCAAGCGCGCGCTGCCGGCCGCGGAATTCCTGCGCGGTGCGCGCATAGCCAAGGGCGAGACGGTCGGCACGCCACCGACGAATCCGAAATGAGCCGACTCGTCGCTTACGCGATCCTGCGTTCCGGTTCCACGACGCCCTTGCGCGACGTGGAGCGCTTTTCCGACGAGGCCGAGCTCGACGCGCGCGACCGCGGGCTCGTGCGGCGCATCCTCGGCACCGAAGTGCGTCGCCGCACGACGCTCCGTGCCGTGATCCACGCCATCGCGCCGGCGATCAAGAACGCCGAGATGCTCGCGCATTTGCACATCGCGCTCGCGCAGGCGCTGTTCCTCGACCGCATCCCGCCGCACGCGGTGCTCGCGGAGTGTTCGGACGCCGTGCGCCAGACGCTGGGGCCCGCGAAGGTCCGCATCGCGCGCGAATTCCTGAACAGCCTGTACGACCGGCTCGAGAACGCGCGTTCCGGCGATCCGCGCCGCGATCTCGTCGGGCGCAACCTTTCGTTCCGCGAGCCGGTGTTCCGCGACCCGGTCGAACATCCGCTCCTGTGGGCCGAAGACGCGCTCTCGATGCCGGCGCCGATGCTCAAGCGCTGGATCGCGCGCCACGGCGAGGCCAAGGCGCGTGCGCTGGCCGAGCTGGCGCTCGACGAGGCGCCGCTTTCGATGCGCGTGGTTGCGGGCGAGCGGGCGGAGCTCGCGAACGAACTGCGCGCGCTCGGAGTCGAGACGCGCGACGGCGTGCACGAGCGCGTGTTGCTCGCGCCTTCGGCCACGGCCGAAGCCGTCACGTCCTGCGCGGCGTTCACCGAAGGCCGGCTCACGATCCAGGGCGAGCATGCGTTGCGCGCGGCGGAAGCGCTGCAGGCGCGCGCGGGCGAGGAGCTGGTCGACCTGTGTGCGGCTCCCGGTGGCAAGACGGCGGTGCTCGCGGCCTCCGGCGCGCGCGTCATTGCTTGCGACTCCAACGAATCGCGGCTCGAGCGCCTGCGCTCGACCGTGCAGCGTCTGGGCGTCGAGGAGCGCGTCGAGGTGCTCGCCACCGACGCCGGCGAGGCGCTGGGGACGCGCACGTTCGACGGCGTGCTCGTCGACGCGCCGTGCAGCAACACCGGCGTGCTCGCGCAGCGGCCCGAGGCGCGCTGGCGCTTCGGCCCGGCCTCGCGCGCGGAGCTCGCGGCCATCCAGACGCGGCTCATCGACCGCGCGGCCGAGCTCGTGCGCCCCGGCGGCCGGCTGGTGTGGTCGACCTGCTCGATCGAACCCGAGGAAAACCGCCGCACGGTCGACGCGTTCCTCACGCGCCACGCGGGGTGGACCCTCGAGGAAGAGCGCGAGAGCCTGCCCGACACCGACACGACGCAGGAGCGCGGCGCCGGCCCGATCGATGGCGGCTACTTCGCGCGCTTGCGGCGCGCGCCGTAGCTCGCGGTCCGTCACCGCACGTACGCCACGGGGTATCATCGCGACCCCAACCCGGAGCCCCCGATGCCTCGTCCCCAGCCGAATCAGGAAGAGCCCGAACGCGGGCGCCGTCCCCAGCGCAAGTCCGGCCTCAACCCGCTGATCCCGCTGCTCGTCGTCGTCGTCCTCGCGGGCGGCGGTGCGATCGCGGTGCTCGGCGGCAAGCCGAAGAAGGAAGAGCCGAAGGCCGAGGTCTCGACCAAGCCGAAGCCTTTCGCCGATCTGCCTCCGGAAGCGCCGCCGTCGAAGGCGAAGAGCTCGGGCTCGGGCCGCATCTTCGTCGCGGAAGCGCCGGAGGGGCTCGCCAACGATGCGAACTGGATCAAGGCCTGCAAGATCGCGCAGGAAGGCCTCGGCCTGTACGACGAGGCCGTCGCGGCGAAGAACGCCAGCGACACTCCGCTGCTCAACTCCAAGGGCGCGGCCTCGCGCGACAAGCTCAACGAAGCCTTCGAGATGACCGCCGTCTGGGAGGAGGACCTCCTCACCAAGTACGGCGACGCCAACCCGGAAGTGCGCCGCATCATGAAGACCCGCACCGAGTGGATCGACAAGGTGCGCTGGCTGCACAAGTCGATCGCGCGCTGAAGGCCGCGATGGCCGCCCCGTCGCCAGTGTCGCAGGCCACCGCGCAGGTTCCCCGGCGGGCGCTGGTCACCGGCGCGTCGTCGGGGATCGGCGAGGCGACGGCGCGCGAGCTGGCGGCCGCCGGATATTCGGTGGCGTTGCTTGCGCGGCGTGCGGAGGAGCTCGAGCGCGTCGCGAAGTCGTTGCCGCGGCCTGAGGCTCATCTGTGCCTGCCCTGCGACCTGCGCGACGCCGCAGCGGTCGCCGCCGCGCTCGCCAAGGTGAAAGAGCGCTTCGGCGCGATCGATCTGGTCGTGCAGAACGCCGGTCACGGCTGTCTGGCGCGGGTCGAGGACACCAGTCCCGAGGCCGCACGTTCGGTGCTCGCCACCAACGTCACCGCGGTCGTCGACGTCGCGCGCGAGAGCCTGCCGCTCCTGCGTGCGGGGGCACGGCCCGTGATGGTGCTCGTGTCGTCGATCGTCGCGCGCCGTGGCATCCCTGGGCAGGTGGTCTACGCGGCGAGCAAGGCGGCGCTGAACTCGATCGCCGAGGGCCTGCGCATCGAGTGGGCCGAGGACGGCATCGCGGTGTGTGCGCTCGACGTCACGCTCACGCGCACGGCATTCTTCGCGACGCAGCCCAACCCGCGCGGGTTGCCAGGGCCGAACCTCGCCGGGGCCGACTCGCCGCAGCGGGTCGCGCGGGCGGTGCTCGACCTCGACCGCGAGCCGCAGCCGGAGGTCTGGCTGGCCTGGAAGTGGCGCATGATCGCGTTCCTGAGCCTGCTCGCGCCCCGCACGGCGGACCGGATGCTGGTGAAGCGCCTGGGCGGCGGTTGGACGGCGCCGCGGCGCTGAGGCGCGCGGGCTAGACTGGTCGCAGCGTGTTCCGGCTCGGCTACAACACCAACGGGCTCGCCCACCATCGGCTGCTCGACGCCCTGCGGCTCCTGTCGGAGCTGGGGTACGAGGGCGTGGCGATCACTCCCGACGCGGGCCAGCTCGATCCGCTCGATCCGTCGCCGCGCCTCGTCGAGGACGTGCGCCGCTGGTCGGACGAGCTCGGCCTCGAGCTCGCCATCGAGACCGGCGCGCGCTACCTGCTCGATCCCTTCCGCAAGCACTGGCCGACGCTGCTCGACCCCGACCCGGAGCAGCGCCTGCGCCGGGTGAGGTTCCTCGAGCGCTCGATCGACCTCGCGGCCGAGCTCGACGCCGGCGTCGTGTCGCTGTGGTCCGGTGCGGACCCGGGTGGCGCCGTCGCGGACCGACGCGGCGGCGCGGCGGCTCCGGAAGCGGTGTGGCAGCGGCTCGTCGACGGCCTGCGGCGCGTGCTCGAGCACGGAGCGAAGCGTGGCGTGCGCGTCGCCTTCGAACCCGAGCCCGGGATGTTCGTCGAGCGCCCCGCGGGCTACCTCGAGCTGCTCGAGCGCCTCGGCAAGGACGGCGACGAGCTCGGCCTGTGCCTCGACGTCGGCCACTGCGTCGTCACCGGCGACCTGCCGGTCTCCGAGCACATCCGCGCGCTCGCCCCGCGCCTGTGCCACGTGCACCTCGACGACTGTCCGGCCGGGGTGCACGAGCACCAGCTCTTCGGCCACGGCGTGCTGAACCTGCCCGACGTCCTAAATGGCCTTCTGGAAGTCGGTTACGACGGAATGGCGGCCGTCGAGCTGTCGCGCGATAGCCACCGTGGGGCATGGGCTGCCCAGGAATCCCTGCGGCTCTTGCGCGCGGCTCTCGCTTCTCCGCACTGATCCGCCCTTGCGGCCGGACCCCGGGTGCGCTCAGAATGCCGCCCATGAACCGGCACCCGAAGGTTGTCACGATGCAAGGAGCGCGCTGATGGCTGACGCAGGCGAACTCCAGACGCCCCCGGGGATGCAGGTCTGCCCGACGCGCACGGACGGTGCCGTGGCGCTCATGGCCTCGACCATCTCGGTCGCCGAATGCCAGAAGCGGCAGCGCGAGCACTACCACAAGTGCCCGACCTGCACGCACTACAACGCGCGCAACCTGGCTGCGCCGCCGGCGCTGACGCGGCCCGCGCGCGACGGTTCCAAGCAGGACTGACGGAAGGGTTTTCCAGGTCGCGACGTTTTCGGGGAGCCGCTCTCAAGAGTCGGCGCTCCCGCTGACCGCGCCCTTCGCAAGGCCGGGGTACGGTTCGTTGGCGACCGAGGAAGGGGAGAGCCCTTCCAACCACGGAGCGGTCGCCGCAGTCCCGAATGCGACCCTCCAACTTGCGAATCACCTCGACTCTCACCGCCAGCCTGCTGCTCCTCACTCCGGCCCTCGCGCAGAACGCCTTCCGCCCGCTGCCGGCCGTGCCCGATGCCTTCGCTGGCGCCTCCGGTCCGACGGCGACGGTCGCCTCCAGCTACATGGAAGAGCTCGAGAAGGCCGCCAGCGCCCCGCGCCCGCGTTCGTTCTTCGATGCGCGCGCTTTCGGCGAGGCGAGCACCTCCGGTGGCCTGACCGGCGGCGGCGAAGTCTCCTCCCAGCGCGGCGGTTGGCAGGTGCTGTTCGGCTCGCGCCTCGACGACGAGCGCCTCGCGGCCTTCCAGGTCTCGACCGAGGCCTCGTTCTACAACCTCGGCGGCTCCAACCAGCTCGTCCCGGGCAACTCGAAGCCCTTCAACGACCTCTACCGCGCCAGCGTGTCCGGCATCGTGCGCACGCCTTCCGACGAGGGCGCCGGCTGGTTCGCCGGGTTCGAGCTCGCGCTCGGCGGTGAGGACGAGGCCAGCCCGCGCGACTCGCTCGTGGCCGGCGGCGTCGGCGGCGTGCACTACACCGCGAGCAAGGACCTGTCGGTCGACGTCGGCATCGCGGTGCTCTCGCGCCTCGAGGACGACCCGTGGATCTGGCCGTTCCTCGGCCTGAAGTGGCAGGCGACGGACCGGCTGAGCTTCGAGGCGCGCGGGACGTCGATCGAAGGCCGGCTAGCGCTCGACGAGGCCTGGAGCCTGTTCGGCCGCGCCCAGTACCAGCTGCGCCAGTTCCGCCTCAACGACGACAACCCGCTGCCCAGCGGCGTCTTCCGCGACGAGGAGATCCGCGCGGGCCTCGGCGTCTCGCGCCGGGCCGGGGACGGCTTCGAGGTCGAGCTCTTCGGCGGCGTCAACCTGTGGCGCGAGCTCTCGACGCTCGACCGCGACGGCGCGCTGCAGTCCGAGCTCGAGGTCGATCCGGCGCCGTTCGTCGCCTTCTCGCTGAAGCTCAGCGTCTGATCGGGCGCGGGCTGTCCGCCGCGCGCGCGAACCTCAACCGAAGCGCAGCCCACACTCCGGGCAGCGCTTCGCCGTCGTCGGGAAACGCGCTCCGCAAGCCGGGCAGCCACCTTCGGCCGCGTCGAGATCGATCGCACCCAGCGCGCGCTGGAGCGATTCAGGGTCGAGCTCGCGGCCCCAGTGGTCGAACACCAGCTTCGCCGCCGTCGGACCTTCGTGGCTCGCGACCGCGAGCCAAAGGGTCGAGCTTCACCCGCCGCCGGAGCCGCAGCCACCCGGCGGCGACATCATGCGTGCGTCGATGCCACTGCGCTTGAGCACGGTCTGCACTTCCCGCAGGAGGTGCATGTCTCCCTGGGCGACGACGGCGTAATCGGGCTGCTGTTCCACGCGCAAAAGATAGCACGGGGCCCAAGCCCCGTCGGTCAGCTCGCGCGCACGACGACGCGGTCGGGAAGTTCGTTGCGGCCGCCGTCGGGGGAGGGGAAGTGCTCGGCGAGCACCCCGCCCGCGAGCCGGATGCCTTCGACGAGCCCGCCACGCAGCGATCCCGCACGAACTCCGGCCAGCACGGCCTCGTCGACTTTCTTCCAGTGCTCCGCGCCAACCTTCGCGTCGATGCCGCGGTCGCCGAGCACGATCACGCGCCGTTCGAACAGGCTGACGAACACCAGCACGCCACTCTCGGCCGCCGTGCGGTGCAAGCCGAGGCCTGTGAATTCCTGCAGGGCCTGTTCGTTCGCCACGTGTGTCGCGCGCGCCTCGCTCACGAAGAGCCGCGCGAAACCCGGCAACGCGCGCGCGAGCAGCCAGCCAGCGAGTGCACCCGCGAGCTGCGCGAGCACGATCCACTGCGGCTCGCCCCACGGCAGCAGCCCGAGGCCGAGCATCGGCACCGCGAACGCGAACACCAGCGCCGCCGCGAGCGCGGCCTGCGGATGGGAGTCGGAACGTTCGACGACCACGGGCACGATCTCGCCGACGGTGCGGCGTTCCGCCGCGCGCACCGCCTCGTGCAGCGCATCGAGGTCGGCGGGCGTGAGCACGTTGACCGCTCGGTAGCGCCGGTGTTGCACGAGCGCGCGCACGACGAGCAGCGCGGGCAAGGCCAAACCGAGCCAGGGCGCGAGCTCGAGCCCACGCGCGAGCCACGAACCTTCGTTCGCGTGCGCCGCGACCCAGTCGTTCGCCGGTTGCAGGATCGTGAGCATCACCAGCCTCCCGAGGCGCCGCCGCCGCTGAATCCGCCGCCACCACCAAACCCGCCGAAGCCACCGCCACCTCCGCCGCCGAAACCTCCGCCGCGACGGTGGCCGCTCGCCATCAGGATCCACGGCAACGCCGAACCGACGCCGCCCCTTCCTCGACCCATGCCGCCGAGCAGGATGAACAACAGGAACAGCGCGCCGACGAGCCCGAGGATTGCGCGGACAGGGTCCCCGCTCTTGCGCTGGCGCTGGGCCTGCGCGACTTCCGCCGGCAGCGGCTGGTCGGAGATGCGCGTGTGGATCGCGGCGATGCCGTTGAACAGGCCTTCGTAGAGCTTGCCCGCGCGGAAACTCGGCGCGATCTCCTCGCGGATGATGCGTCCGGCCTCCGCGTCGGTCAGGTCACCTTCGAGGCCCGAGCCGACCTCGATGCGCAGCTTGCGCTCCGCGATCGCGACGCACAGCACGACGCCGTTGTTCTTGTCCTTCGCGCCGACCTTCCAGCGCCGGCCGAGCTCGAGCGCGACGCGCTCGATCGGCTGCCCGCCGAGGTCGGGCAGCACCACGACCGCGATCTCGTTCGTCGTGTTGCGACGCAGGCTTTCGAGGAGGCTCTCGAGCTTGCGTTCTTCGGTCGGGCTCAGGACACCGGCGGTGTCGGTCACCCAGCCGTCATTGCGCGGCAGCTCGCTTTCCTGCGCACGCGCGAAGGAACCGAACGAACCGAGGAGCAGCGCGGCGAGGCAGAGCCAGCGCGCGAGGAGGGCGCTCACCGCGCGCTCACTTCGTGCCGAAGTCGACCTTCGGCACCACCTGTTCTTCCGCGGGCACCGTGAACTGCGGCAGCGTCTCGAAGCGGAACATGCCGGCCAGCACGTTCTTGGGGAACGAGCGCACGGTCTTGTTGTAGGTCGCGACGGCCTTGGTGTAGTCCTCGCGCGCGACCGTGATGCGATTTTCGGTGCCTTCGAGCTGGTCCTGCAGCGTGCGGAAGTTCTCGGTCGCCTTGAGCTGCGGGTACTGCTCGGCCACGACCATCAGCCGCGAGAGCGCGCCACCCAGCTGCGCCTGCGCCTTGATGTACGCGTCGAGCTGCGCCTGGTCCGTCGGCAGGTCCGCCGGCAGCTGCACGCGCCCGACCGACGCACGCGCCTCGGTCACCTGCGTGATCGTCTGCTGCTCGAAGTTCGCCGCGCCCTTCACGGTCTCGACCAGGTTCGGCACGAGCTCGAAGCGCCGCTTGTACTGGTTCTCGACCTGCGCCCACTTCTGGCGCGAGTCCTCCTGCGTGCCGACCAGCGAGTTGTAGCCGCTCCACAGCAGCATCACGGTCACCAGCACGAGTGCGCCGACGATCCCGAGGCCAATCAGGCAACCCTTGCCGATGGCGCCGCGACGGTTCGAGGGAGGGAGAGCGTGGTTGAGTTGCTTCATGGCGTTGGGTGCACTCTATAGGACAACCCCGCACCGGCCGGAAGGAGTTCCGGCGGCGCAGGTTTGGCCGCGCCCCTACGCGCGCTTTTCCCCGGCATTCACGCGGCGTTTCCGACTAGGTCGTCGCGAACGGGAAGTAGAGCGGAATCACGACCAGCGACACGCTCCAGGTGAGCACGTTCAGCGGCGTACCGACCTTCACGTAGTCGGTGAAACGGTAGCCACCCGGCACGTGGATCATCGAGTTGGTCGGGTAGCCCATCGGCGTCATCAACGCGAACGAGGCCGAGAACAGGATCGCGACGAGGAACGGGCGCTCGCTCACTTCCATGGCTCTTCGAGAGCTGCGGCGCGATCGGCGTCATCAGCGCGGCGGTCGCTGCCACCTTCCCGGACTCAGGAGTATCTCCAGCTTGCCTCGAAGCGCGCGCCGGGGCCGTCGAGCGGCCTGCCCAGCATCAGGCTCGGCGAATCCTGGCGCTCGCGCAGACGCGTCGTGATGTCGAGGCCACGCGCGCCGTCGGGGCCGGTCAAAAGGGAGCTCGTGCGTGCTCCGCGCGCGGGAAGCGCCACTGCGCCTGAAACCGGCGAGAACGGGCGCTTTCTCCCGGCGCTGCCGCAAGAATCACGGGACCTGATCCCAACCCCGATCCGAGGCTCGCACCCATGACCGGTCCCTTCTTCCACGGCATTCACCGCAGCGATGACGATCGCTTGCGACACCTCGGCGAATTGCAGCGCACGCAGGTCGCAGCCGGCTACCCCGCGCAGTTCAACTTCCTCTACCAGTCGCTCGGGATCCTCGACGCCAAGGCTTCAGCGCTCCTGACGTTCAACGGAATCGCGCTGGCGGCGCTCGCGATCTGGATGGAGGGTTCAGCCAAGGGCGGCCAGCACATGCTGCTCGACGCGGCCTTCCTGCTCTCGCTGGTCTCGAGCGGCTTCTGCCTCTCCGTGAACTGGATCCGTTGGGAGTCGACGGACGAACTCGCGGACGAGAAGGCGCACGCGGTCACCCTGCTCGCCCTGCGGGACTCTCGAACCCGCCATTAC
Source organism: Planctomycetota bacterium (assembly GCA_026692705.1). Taxonomy (GTDB): domain Bacteria; phylum Planctomycetota; class UBA1135; order UBA1135; genus F1-120-MAGs118. The sequence continues at coordinate 21,608 of JAPLOE010000120.1, read as the reverse complement.
CGCTCGGCCTGGTTGCTGGCGGCGCTGTCGGTGGTCTTGGTCTTCGTCGTGACGCTGTGGCACGTGAACGACATGCGCGCGCAGGGCTGGGTTCACGCGGAGGGCTCCTGCGGCTGCGCAACGCAGCCGGCAGCTCCGGTCCTCGAGAAATGAACGCCTCGTGTGCCCGGCCGACCGGGTCACCGATCGCGCACCGTCAGCCGCGCGCGGCGGCGAGGATCTCGGAGGTCTCGAGCAGGCGCGGGGTGGTCTTGGCGAGCTGCAGGACGGCGTCGACGGCCTTGTCGGTCGGCTGGACGCCGTGCTTCTCGAGGAACCAGATCACGTTGGACTTGCCCGACATCGGGCCGACCTTGATGACCTGCTCGAGGCCGACCATGTCGGCGGGCACGCCCGAGTAGACGCGGTTGGCGAGCCAGGGGTCGCCCTTCTTGAAGGCCTTGATGACGGCGGCCGCGTGGACGCCAGTGCCGGTCTCGAAGGCGTCGGAGCCAAAAACTGCGTAGTTCGAGGGCAGCGGAACGCCGATCGCCTTGTGGGCGAGGCGCACGTAGTCGCCGAGGACCGACAGGTCGTTGTCGATCCAGCCGAGCAGGCGCAGGTTGACGAGCAGGAGGTCCATCTCGGCGTTGCCCGAGCGCTCGCCGACACCCAGCGCCGTCGCGTGCACACGCGTCGCTCCGGCCTCGAGGGCCGCGAGCGCGTTGGCGAGGCCGAGCCCGCGGTCGCGGTGGCCGTGCCAGTCGATGCCGACCTTCGGATTGGTCGCGTCGACGATGCTCTTCACGTGCCGAATGAGCTTGGCGGTGCCGACCGGCGTCGCGTGGCCACACGTGTCGCAGACGCACACGCGCTTGGCGCCGGCCTCGATCGCGGTCGCGTAGAGCGCGCGGACGTCGTCGGGGTGCGCACGCGTCGTGTCCTCGGTCACGAACATGCAGTCGAGGCCGTTTTTCACGGCGAATTCGACGGCGTCCTTCGAGAGCTTGAGCATCGTGCCCATCTCCCAGTTCTCCGCGTACTGGCGGATCGGCGACGAGCCGATGAAGGCGCAGACCTCGACGGGCTGGCCGGTGGCCTGCACGACGTCGACCACGGGCGCGATATCCGTGATGACGGTGCGGCAGGCGACGTTGGCCTTGATCTTGAGGCCCGCCATCTCGCGCACGAGCGCGGTGATGTGCTCGCGCGCGCGCGCGCCGGCGCCGGGCAGGCCGACATTGGCGGTGTGCAGCCCGAGCTGGTCCATCAGGTGCACGAGCGCGATCTTGTCGGCGAGCTCGGGGTCGCGCGCGGACGGGCTCTGCAGGCCGTCGCGCAGGGTCTCGTCGTCGAACTGGATCGCTCCCGCGGGCTTCTTGGGGGCCTCGCCGGTGGTGTTCCAGTCGTAGATCAGGCTGTCGCGGTCGATGGAGGTCATGGTCTGGAGTTCGTTGCGCGTCGAGAAGCGCCTTATCATAGGCCCCGCGCCGCGGATCTGGCCCGCCGGCTCCCCCGAAGATGCCCCCCGATCCGTCCCCGCGTCCCGTCCACAAGTTCGGCGGAGCCTCCCTGACCGATGGCCCCGCGGTGCGCCGTGTCGGTGCAATCCTCGCGGCGCGGGTCCACGAGCGTCCCGTGGCGGTGGTGAGCGCGGTCGAAGGCGTCACGTCAGCGCTCGACAAGGTCGCCCAAGCCGCCGCCGAGGGGCGCGACGAGCTCGGACCGGTGCGCGTGCGCCATCGCAGCCTGCTGGCGCAGCTCGAGCTCGACCCGGAGATGCTCAACCGCCACTTCGCCGAGCTCGCGACCGTGCTGGGCGCGATCCGCGCGCACCGCCACCTGACCGGGCTCGAGCGCGACCACGTGCTGAGCTTCGGCGAACGCGCCAGCGCACGCATCGTCGCGTCGTACCTCAACTCGATCGGCCTCAAGGCCGTGCCGATCGACGCCTACGACCTCGGGCTGCAGTCGGATTCGAACCACGGGCGCGCGAAGGTGCTCTCGCAGAGCGCGGTCCGCGTGCGCGATGCGCTCGCGCGCTTCGACGGCATTCCGGTGATCACCGGTTTCGTCGCGGCCGATGCCAACGGCCGGCTGACGACGCTCGGTCGCAACGGCTCGGACCTTTCGGCGACGCTGATCGGCGAGGCCATCGGCGCGGGCGAGGTCTGCTTCTGGAAGGAAGTCGGTGGCGTGATGACCGCCGATCCCAAGCTCGTGCCGGAAGCGCGCACGCTGCGGCGCATGTCCTATGCCGAGGCGGCGGAGCTCACGCGCCACGGTGCGGGCGTGCTGCACGCGGAGTCGATCCAGCCGCTCGCGCGCGCGCGCATCCCCGGGCGCGTGCTGTGCGTGCGCGAGCCGCAGGATGCGGGGACGCTGGTCGCGGCCGAAGGAGCGGGGCGCGAGGCGGTCGGCATCGCCTGCCGTCGCAACGTGATGCTCGCGCGCCTCGAAGGCAACGAACCGGAGGCCGTGCGCACGAAGGTCGAGGCGGCGCTCGCGCACGAAGGTGTCGAGGCGCTGCATTTGGGAGAGCGTGGCGCGACGCTGGAGCTGCTCGTGCCGTGGAGCGAGAGCCTCGCGCGCGCGCTGGTCGCCGCCGCGCCGCGGGTCAGCCTCGAGCGCGAGCTCGCGACGGTCGCCGCAGTCGGCTGCGGCGCCGCCGAGGGCGCGCTGGCCCAGCTCGCCACCGTCGGCGTCGACGTGCGCGCCCAGTGGCTGGTCGGCCCGCCGGCCACGCGGGTTCTGGTGTTGCCCGAGCGCGAACTCGCGCTAGCTGCCCGCACGCTGCACTCCGAACTGTTCGAAAAAGTCCCGATCTAGGCCCGTTTCCGCACCCTACGCCGATGAAGTCCCTCTGGCTCGCCCTGCCGCTCTTCCTCGCTTCCGCCTGCAATTGCACCGACTGCGGCCAGGGTGCGGGCGCCACTGCGACGGCCCCGAAGGGCTGGATCCCGGGCGAGACCAACGGAGCTGGCAAGCCCGCGAGCTGGCTGTTCGTCGCCGATCCGATCGATGGGGAAGTGCTGCGCGTGGTCTCCGGCAACACCGGCCACACGTACAACGTCGAGCAATCGTTCGAAACCTACGGACCCGACGTCGAGATCGTGACGCGCCTGCGCGCGGACGGTGGGCTCGAGGATCAGGGCGGCGGCGTGCTGTGGCGCGCGAAGGACGCGAACAACTACTACCTGTCGCGCTGGAATCCGCTCGAGAACAACCTGCGCATCTACAAGGTCGAGGCCGGCAAGCGCACGCAGCTCGCGTCGATCTCGGGCGAACTGCCCGGCGGCTGGCTCAACTTCACGGTCACGATGAAGGGCGCGAGCATCCTCGTCACGTGCGGCACGCTGTCGCTCGGCGTCGAGGACACGACGTTCACCGAGGCGGGCAAGGTCGGCCTGTGGACGAAGGCCGACGCGAGCACCAGCTTCAGCCTGCCGAAAGTGCGGACTCTCTAGCGTTTTCGCCGCGCACGACGGCCGCGACGCCGAGCGCGACGAGCGGCACGAGCTCGCCGAAGATGCGCAGCTCGGTCCACACGCCGACGACGAACAGTCCCGCGAGCATCGGCAGCGTCGCGACGAGCGCCGCACGGATCCACGGGCTCGTGATGCGCCGGAAGAAGAGCGCGAGCGGGATCCACGTGCCGCCGAAGGCCAGCAGGAACCAGCGCCAACTCGCGGGATCGCGCAGCGCGTCCCAGTTCTCGCGCCACGTCCACTGCGCAACGTCAGCGCCGCGCGAGCCGGTGTAGAGCTCGCGCAGCGCGAGCTTGAGCGCGATCCACAGCGCGACTTGCGCCGCAAGATGGGCGAACAGGCGCGCGCGGGGCGTGCTCCTCCAGCCCGTCGTCGCGTGCACGAGCGTGAGGAAACACGTCGTCTCGCGGTTGAGCGTGCCGAGCGCGAACAGCACGTAGTACGCGAGCCACGAGCGGCGCTCGAGCAGCGCGAGGCCGATGGAAAACACCGCGAACGAGGTCAGGTCCCAGGCGTACCAGAACGGGTATTCGCGCGAGAAGACGAAGTGGAACGGCAGCAGCGCGAGCGCGAGGAACGCGGTCCAGTGCGCGTCGGCGTCGCTCGCGAGGAGCCGGCGCGCGAGCGAACGCAGCGCGAGCCACGCGGCGACCAGCGCGACGACATCGACAGCGCGCAGCAGCGTGAGCGGCGAGAGCGTGCCTCCGGTGGCGGCGTGCAGCGCTCGCACGAGCCACGGCGTCAGCACGCGGTACTGGAACGGCGTCGCGGCCGCGGGTTCCGCGAGTCCGGCGACACGCAGCATCGAGCCGGGCCCGAACTCGTCGTTGAAGTGCAGCCGCGCGGCGTCGAGCAACAGCGCGAGCAGCGCGACGAGCGCGATCAACCCGAACTCGCGCACGCGCGACGATCCTTGAGAGCGTTCGGAGTTCACGGCGAAGGGCCTCGGCGAGACTGTATCCTCCGCCCGCGGATGCAACCCGACTCCACAGGCGCTTCTCGCTCGCGCGCGCCGGCGCTCGCCGTCGGCGCGGCGCTGCTCGTCGCGTCCTTCGCAGGCTTCGCGCTGCTGCGGCCGCGCCAGCGGCTCGAGGACGGCGTCGAGGCGCTCACGGTCGCCGTCGAACGTGCACGCGCGCTTGCGCAGTCGAGTGGCGGCTCGGTGCGACTCGAGTACCGGCTCTCCGGCGGCGGCGCGACGCCGGGGTATCGCGTGCTCGAGGCGCGCGGCGACGCGCCGTGGAGTCCGCTTCCAGACGAACTCGCGCTGCAGGCGCTGCAGCTGGGCGCGCAGACGCGCCGCAAGGGCGAGCACTCGGTGCTCGTCGATCCCCAGGGCTCCGTGCAGCCGTTTTCGCTCGTGCTCCTGCAGCACGAGGGCGACTGGGACCAGCGCACGACGCTGCATTTCGACGCGACCGGCGCCCTCACTCGCGAGAGCTGGCGCCGCCGCCGCGACGCTCCCGCGGAAACGACCGCGCCCGCCGAGGAGTGACTCCCGGGCGGGCTCGTCAGGCTGCGCGTCGAACGCGCAGGCGCGTCAGGGCACCGAGATCAGCTCGATGTAGAACACGAGCGTCGAATTCGGCGGGATGTCCGCGCCCGCACCGGCGGCGCCGTAGCCGAGCTCGGCCGGAATCACGAACTTCGCGATGCCGCCTTCCTTCATGTGCTGCAGGCCCTCGGTCCAGCCCTTGATGACGCCGTTCAGGCCGAAGGACGCGGGCTGGCCGCGCGTGTAGCTCGAGTCGAAGCGGTTGCCGTTGTCGAGCCAGCCGATGTAGTGCACCGTCACGCGATCGTTCGCGGTCGGCTGCTTGCCCGTGCCTTCCTTGATGACCTCGTAGGCGAGCCCGCTCGGCAGCTTGACGAGCTTGTCGTCGGCCGGCATCGAGAACGCGGGGAGCTGCGAGACCTCGTACACGCTGACCTGCCACGTGACGAGCTGCTCGGGCTTGAGGTCCGGCGGCAGCTTGTTCGGCCAGCACACCGACGCGGGAATCTCGAGGCGCACCGAGCCGCCGTTGGGGCAGAGCTTGAGCGCTTCATTGAGCGCCGGCGAGGGCGCGTCACCGACGACCATGCTCAGGCCCTTCGACGGCGACTTGCGCGCGCGCATCGCCTCGTCCTCGCCGAAGGTGATGAGGTCGCCCGACGGCCGCCAGACCGCGAAGGTGAAGCGCGCGAAATCGCCGTCCTTCGGAGCGGGCGCGGTGCCCGAGAGCACCTGGTAGCCGATGCCCGCGGGCGTCGACTTCTTCAGGCCCGCGTCGAGCTGCGCGAAGCTCCACGGCACGTCGAGCATCTCGACCTCGAAGATCAGCGTCGCACCGGCCGGGATCTTGCCCGTCGCGCGACTGCCGTAGCCGAGCTCGGACGGGATCGTCAGCTTGAGCTTCTCACCCTTCGACATCTTCGCGACGGCTTCGTCCCAGCCCTTGATGACCTTGCCGCGGCCGAGCTCGAAGAAGAACGGCTCGCCCCGCGTCACCGACGAGTCGAACACCGTGCCGTCGGTGAGCCAGCCGGTGTAGTGCATCTTGACCACATCGCCGGTCTTCGCCTTGGTCTTGCCGTCCCCGGCGCGCAGCACCGAGTACTTGAGGCCGGACTCGAGCGTGACGATCTCGGTGTCGGCGGGAACCTTCGGCGCATCCTGCGCGGCGAGCGGGGTGACGAGCGCGACGAGCGCGCACAGGGCGGGTGCGAAGAGCTTCATGAAAATCCTCCGTGGTGTTCGAAAGAGAGTAGCAGCTTGGGGCGCGGGGCGCTCGCTCACGCGCGCGGGCGGTCGACCGCCTCGATGTAGGCGGCGCAGACCTGATCGCCCATGACGTTGATGACGGTGCGGCCCATGTCGAGCACGCGGTCGACGCCGAGCACGATCGCGATGCCGTCGGGCGGCACGCCGGCCTGCGCCATCACGCCCATCAGGAGCGGCAGCGAACCGCCCGGGACGCCCGCGGCGCCGATCGCCGTCAGCACGCACATGCCGACGATCATGGCCTGCGTCTGCAGGGCGAGCTCGATGCCGAACACCTGCGCGACGAACAGCACGACCGCGCCCTCGAACAGCGCCGTGCCGTTCATGTTCATCGTGGCGCCCAGCGGCAGCACGAAACCGGCGATCTGCGGCCGGATGCCGAGCGATTCCTGAGCGACGCGGATCGAGGTCGGCAGCGTGGCGTTGCTCGACGAGGTCGACAGCGCCGTCACCATCACCGGCATCGCGCTCTTGAGGAACTGCCACGGGTTGCGGCGCGCGAGCACGGTCAGCAGCACCGGATACAGCACGACCAGCTGGATCACGTAGCAGACAAGGATGATCGCGACGTAGGCGCCGAGCTTCTGCAGCAGGCCGAACCCGAAGCGCGCGGTGACGCCGAAGATCAGGCAGCCGACCGCGAGCGGCGCGAGCTTCATCGCGAAGCCCACGATCGTCACCATCGCGTCCGACAGCGACTCGAGCACGGTGTTCATCGACTCGCGCTTGCGCGCGTCGATCAGCGTGAGCGCGGCGCCGAACACCAGCGCGAACACGATCACCGGGATCATCTGCATCTCCACCGCGGCCTTCAGCAGGTTGCGCGGCAGGAACATGTCGAGGATCTGGTTGACGCGGCCGAGCAGGTCCGTCGGCGCTCCGGCCGAGGCCTTCGAGGCGAGCGACTGCACGTCGCCGGCGTATTTCGCCTGCATTTCCGCCAGCGTCTGCGGGTCGAAGCCCGCGCCGGGCTGCAGCAGGTGCAGCGCCGTGATGCCGAGCACCGCGGAGATCACGCTCGTCAGCACGAAGAAGGCGAGCGTGCGCGCGCCGAGGCTCCCGAGCTTCTTCAGGTCGCCGAGGCTCGACACGCCGACGGCGATCGACGCGAACACGAGCGGCAGCACGACGACGAACAGCAGGCGCAGGAAGATCTGCCCGATCGGATGCGCGACCGTGTCGATCAGCGTGTCGAGCGTTGCGCGCGCCTGCGGCGAGTCGCCGACGAGCGTGTTGGCCGCGACGCCCGCGACCGCGCCGATGCCAAGGCCCGCGAGGATCTTGTTGTGGCCGCCGCCGCCGCTCATTCCGCGCCTTCCGCCTTGCGCGGCTTGAACACCATGCTCAGCAACACCGCCGCCACGAGGATCCCGAGCACGCCGCCCAGCGCCCACGGAATCGGGATCTTGTACCAGTGCGCGATCAGCATCTTGACGCCGACGAACACGAGGATGAGCGCGAGGCCGTGCTTCAGGAAGTGGAACAGGCCGATCAGGCCCGCGACCGCGAAGTACAGCGCACGCAGGCCGCAGATCGCCATCACGTTCGAGCTGTAGAGCACGAAACGGTCGTGCGTGATGCCGAGCGCCGCCGGCACCGAGTCGACCGCGAACAGCACGTCCGTCGCCTCGACCACGAGCAGGCACAGGAACATCGGCGTCGCGAAGCTGCGCCCGTCGCGCACGACGAAGAACTTGGCGCCGTCGAAATCGCTCGTCACGCGCAGGAAGCGCCGCGAGAGGCGCAGCACGATGTTCTTCTCGGGCTCGACTTCCTTGTCCTCGGCGACGGCGAGCTTGATGCCCGTGATCAGCAGGAACGCGCCGAGCACGTAGGTCGTCCAGTGGAAGCGCTCGACCAGCTCGACACCGAGGAAGATGAACAGCGCGCGCATCAGGAGCGCACCGACGATGCCCCAGGTGAGCACGCGGTGCTGGTTCTCCGGCGCGATGCGGAAGAAGCGGAACAGCACGACGAACACGAACAGGTTGTCGACGCTGAGCGCCTTCTCGGTCAGGTAGCAGGTCGCGTAGGCCGCCGCCGACTCCGCGCCCTTCTCGTACCACACGAACAAGCCGAGGCCCGCCGCGAGCACGATCCACACCACGGTCCACGCCAGCGACTCCTTGAAGCCGATGGCGTGCGCCGTGCGATGGAAGACACCGAGGTCGAGCGCCATCGAGATGAGCACGATGGCACCGAACACCGCCCACAGGATTCCGTCACCCACAGAGCACCATCTTGATATGCGCCGGCAGGCGCTTGGCTAGACCGTTGACGATGTGACCGCGGATGAGGTGGTAGACCGCGCTGCGCTGGCTCGCGCCGACCATGACGGCGTCGACTCCGAGCGCCTCCGCCGCGCGCACCATGCCCTCGACCGCGTTGTGCGAGACCGTCCAGATCGGGAAGAGCTGGATTCCTTGGCGTTCCGCCTTGCGCACCGCATCGAGCAGCGGCACTTCCGCAGCGCGCTTGACGGCATCCGTCGAGTCCGCGGCGCGCACGAACAGCCCGGCGCGCTCGTCGACGAACACCACGTACAGGTTGCGCCCGCCCAGGCCCTTCTCGCGCAGGATCGCCTCCTGCAGGAGCGAGTCGTTGCTCGAGCGCATGCCGATCAGCGTGTGCGACGGATAGAGCGCGACGATCTCCTCGGCCTGCGCCAGGCTGAGGATCTCCGTCTCGCCCTTCTCGAGCACGCCCTCGGACTTCTCGATCGCGGCCGCCGCCATGCGCCGGAACATCGGCGTCGCGTACAGCCAGTCGGTGAACCACTTCTGCTGCGTGCCGATCGCGAACAGGAGCCCGATCAGCACGAGCATGCCGCCGAAGATCGTCGCCTCCTGCTTGACCATCAGCGACGTGAACCACGCGACGACGATCATCAGCGTGGCGAAGACGCCGAGCCCGAACTTGAGGCCGCGGTCGCGCTCGCGCCAGCGCACGAGGTCGAGCCCGAGCGACGTGAGCAGGAACGCGCCGAGCAGCCCGAACGCGTACAGGTCGCCGAGCATCACGAGGTCGCGGCCGGTGGCGAGCACCAGCAGGATCGGCACGATGGTGGCGACGAGGATCGCGAAGTGCGGCGTGCCGAAGCGCTGGTTGCGCCAGGTGACGAGCTCGGGCAGGAAGTGCGCGTCGGCCAGCGCGAGGAACACGTGGTAGGCGCCGATGATCGCGGTGTTCGCCGCGAACAGCAGCAGCGACGACGCCGACGCGACGACCGCGACCTGCAGCGGCAGCCCGCCCCACAGGTTGGCGAGCTCGCTGATGAAGCGCTCCTGCTTGAGCGTGTCCGACTTGACCGCGAGGTCGAGCAGCTCGACGGAGAACAGCGTGAGCAGCGGCGACGTCAGAAGGATCGAGCCGACGACGAACCACATGCCCTTGCGCGCCGTCGTGCGGATCGGGAGCTTCATCGCCGGGCTGAGCTGGCTGATGCTCTCGAGGCCTGAGAACGCGAGCCACGCGCCCGAGTAGCCGATCAGCAGGTTCCGCGTCGACAGCGACTCGCCGTCGAAGAGCTGGCCGAGCATGCGGCCCCACTCGCTCGGCCCGATGCGCAGCATCACGACCAGCATCACGCCGATGTTGACCGTGAAGGCGGTCGCCGCCATCACCAGCGCGAGCAACGCGCTCTCGCGGATTCCGACGACGTTCACCGCTGCCAGCAGCACCAGCGCCAGCACCGTGAAGCCGAGCACGTGCTCCTCGAGGATCGGGAACAGGCTCGACAGGTAGACGACGCCTGAGAGCGACGAGATCGCGCTCGTGACGAAGTAGCTGACCGAGATCAGGAGCCCGCCGAGCAGGCCCATGCGCGGGCTGAACACGTCGCTCGCGACCGTGACGACGCCGCCGCCCTCGGGATGGCGCCAGCAGATCTCGACGTACTTCGAGGCGAGCAGCACGAAGCCGACCAGCGCGACGAGGATGAACAGCGGCGCCGCGTCGCCGACCTGCTGGTACAGGATGCCCGGCACGTAGTAGATCGACGTGCCGATGTCCGAGAACACGACGGCCCACACCAGCAGCGGCGAGAGCTGGCGCAACGACGCGCTCGACGAGCGCGCCAGTTCCTGGGTCGAAGCGGGGCCGGGCTGCATGGACGCCGGCGGCGCACGTCGGTGACGCGCGCCGCCGGCTTTCGATTTCTCAGCGGAAGAACGCGACCGTCACGATCACGAACAGCGGGATCAGGATGCCCAGGCTGTAGGCCATGTATCCGAAGAAGCCCGGCATCTTCACGCCGTTCTCCTCGGCGATCGCCTTGACCATGAAGTTGGGGCCGTTGCCGATGTAGGTGTTCGCGCCCATGAACACGGCGCCGCAGGAGATCGCCATCATCAGCTTCTGCGCCGCGTCACCCTTGGCGAGCAGCTCGCCCAGGTACGTCGAGCCCTCGACCGCGATGCCCGCCTGGCCCGCGGCCGTCGCCGCGAACGTCAGGTACGTCGGCGCGTTGTCGAGGAAGCTCGACAGCGCACCTGCGCCCCAGAAGTACTGCCAAGGCTGCGTCATGCCGAAGCCCGCGCCGGCGATCAGGCGGTCGCCCTTGCCCCAGGAGTTGAGGATCTCGAGCGCCGGAGCCATGCACACGAAGATGCCGGCGAACAGCACCGCGACCTCGATGATCGGGACCCAGCTGAACTTGTTGGCCGTGCGGTTGGACGCCTTGGTCGTGAACCAGGCGAGCACCGCGACCAGCACCATCAGGCCTTCCTGCACTCCGATCGGCCACGGCTTGCCGTCGTTGAACAGGCCCGAGCCCGAGCCGTAGATCGCGAACACGACGCCCGCGAGCCACAGGAAGTTGAGGCCGCCCTCGATGCCGAACGGCTCGTGCTTCTGCACTTCCTCGAGCTGCGAACCGGGGCGCTCGAGCTCTTCCTTGGCGAGCACGCGCTGGTCCCAGAAGTTGAAGATGAGCAGCAGCGCTCCGTTCACGAGCAGCCACTCCTTCCACAGGTTGAGCGTCCAGCCGAAGGGCACGCCCTTGAGGAAGCCCAGGAACAGCGGCGGGTCGCCCAGCGGCGTCAGCAAGCCGCCGCAGTTCGACACGATGAAGATGAAGAACACCACGATGTGCACCTTGCGCGCGCGCGGTGCGTTGGCGCGCAGCAGCGGGCGGATCAGCAGGACCGAGGCGCCCGTGGTGCCGATGAAGCTCGCGATCACGGCGCCGATGCCGAGGATCGCGGTGTTGAGCAGCGGGGTGCCCGACAGCGAGCCGCGGATGTAGATGCCACCCGTGATGATGAACAGCGACCCGAGCAGGCAGATGAACGAGACGTACTCGTGGAGCTTCTCGAGCAGCACGTGCCCGCCGGCCGAGCCGTGGGACATCAGCATGTAGGCCGCGACCGGCACGCCGCAGAGCGCCGCGACGATGCCCTTGTTGGAGTTGTGCTCCCACCAGTGACCGGCGAACAGCGGCAGGACCGCGATCGCCAGCAGGATCGCCACGAACGGAATCAGGGTCCAAAGCGGCATCCCGGCGCCCATGCCGACGCCACCGGGGGCGTGCTCTTCGGCGCGCGCGGTCGCGGACAGGAGCGCGAGCATCGCGGGCGCGAGCAGGGTCGCGGGGCGCAGGAGGGATGGGGGAGCGTGCCGCAACAATCGACGGATCATCGGATCGGCCTCTCAGTGTGGGACGGGGGCGCGGGGGGCTTTGCTGCCGGGGGGAGGCGGCGCCGGGGTGGACCTGGCGCCCGCGAGCATGCGGAAGCCCTTCCGCCTGCGCAAGGAAGGCCGGACCAGCGCTAGAACCCGCGTGGGGGCGTCGCTGGGTAGAGGTGGAGCTCCGCCAAACCCTCGGGCCACAGGTGCCGCACGAGCCGCGCCATGTTGCGCACGTCGTCGAGCGCCCGGTGGTGGGTGCCCTCGAGCGGGAGCTGCGCGCGCTCGAGGGCCTGCGCCATGCCGACCGGCCGGATCCCGAGCTTGGCGCTGGCCGCGTGCTTGAGGTTCAGGTGGTCGGCCGCGAACGGGTAGTCGATGCCCGCCCAGCCGCAGTCGCGCTCGAGCTGCCCGCGGTCGTAGGCGCCCCAGGACGCCAGCCGCACCGCCGTCGGGCCGCCCGCCCGCTCTTCGAGCCAGCGGCACAGGCTCCCCAGCGCCTCTTTGAACACCGGCGCAGGATCCACATCGGCCTGCCGAATGGAGGTCAACTGGGTGCAAAAGTCGCTCAGGCGCGGGTGGCGCCGCGGCCGGACGAAGCTCTGGAACTCCCCGGCCGTCTCCCCGCCGCCCCCGAGCAGCACGGCCCCGATCTCGATCGTCTCCATCTCGGCCTGCACGTGCTCCCCCCGCGGCCAGCAGGTGGCCTCGAGGTCCAGCACGAGCAGCATCCGGGTCGACATCGGGGGGCGCTCGGTCGGCCACGGCGGACTCTCCGCCCGCGCCGGCGCGCTCCCGAACGTATCCTCCGGCCCGATGTTTGTCCTCCCGTTCCTTCCCGCGCCCTCGCGGCCCCGCCCATGAGGTGGGGGATCTGGCTCAGGATCGCCGGAGCCGCCGCCGCCGCCGGGGCGCTGGCCGTGCTCGGCCTGCGCGCCTTCGTGGGCGACGTGTTCCTGGTCGACAGCCGCTCGATGGAGCCGGTCCTGCACGGCGACCCCAAGGACGGCGACCGCGTGTTCGTGCGTTTCGAGGAGCGCCCGCCCCTGCGCCGCTTCGATCTGGTCGTGATCGCCCGGCCCGGCGAGCGCGTCCCGGTCGTCAAGCGCGTCGCGGGCCTCGCCGGCGAGACGGTGCTGCTCTCCGGCGGCGATCTGTACGTCGGCGGAGCGCTGCTCTCGAGCGAGGTGCGCCACGCGCCCTGGGTGCCCATCTTCGACACGACGCTGCAGCCATTCCCCGACATCTTCCACTTCGACCGCGCGCGCTGGGTCGAGCGCGACGGGGTCTGGCACGTCGACGGCCGCGGCGCCCGCGGGCTGTTCGCCCAGCTGCGCGCGCGCATCCTCGACGACTACCTGCTGCCCTCCGGCCAGCGTGCCGAGGGCCGCGCGCCGGTCAACGACGCCGCGCTCGAGCTCGAAGTGCGCCCCCAGCCCCAGTTCGGGCAGCTCCTGCTGCGCCTCTCGGAGGAAGGCGACCTGTTCTGGGTCGAGCTCGTCCGCACCGAGACCGGCCGCGCCCGCGCCAAGCTCTTCCGCGGCGTCCGCACGCTCTCCGGCGACGGCCCGCCCACGGCCCTCGGCGCCACCGAGTTCGACTTCGAGCCCGCCCAGTGGCACACCCTGCGTTTTTCCAACCGCGACAACGAGCTGTGCCTCGACGTCGACGGCCGCGAGGGCCTGCTGCGCCACCGCTACGTCGCCAACACGCCCTCCCAGCGCACCCCCGAAGGCGGCACCACCCACGCCCTCCCACGCGCCGAGTTCGGCGGCGACGACCTCGACCTCGATCTGCGCCGCGTCCGCCTCGAGCGCGACACCACCTGGTTCAGCCTCGGCCGCTTCGCCACCTCGGACTCCCTCGTGCTCGGCGCCGACGAGATCTTCGTCCTCGGCGACAACTCCGCCGAGTCCCGCGACAGCCGCGACTGGGGCCCGATCCCGCTCTCGTCCGTCATCGGCATCCCCGACTCCGTCGTCTGGCCCCGCCCCCGCGCCCGCGACCTGTGACCGCTCGCCTTCGGCGTCATCATCGCTCGCTGTCGCCTCCCGCCACCCTCCGGGCAGATTCCGGGCCAATTTGATCGAGTTTAGCCGGTTTATGTTTTCACTATAAACTGCCAAAACTCGCTATAACTTCGCCCGTGGACCCGGTCACCAACCCCTACTCGCCTGGCGCTGGCACCCCACCGCCCGCGTTGACGGGGCGTGACGAGCTGATCGAAAGGGTGCGCGTCGTCACCGAACGCGTGAGGCGACGCAACTCCACGAAGAGCGTCTTGATGGTCGGCCTTCGCGGCGTGGGCAAGACCGTGCTGCTCGATACCACGCGAACCAACGCGGAGAACGCGGGCATTCACACCCTTCGGATCGAAGCCCCCGAAGACAGGTCGCTGCCGGCGATGCTCGCCCCCGAACTCAGGCGTTCGCTCATCCGGCTTTCCCACGTCGAGAAGGCCAAGGATCTTGCCGAGCGGGCGCTGCGGGGGCTCGCCGGGTTCGCAAAGGTCTTCAAGCTCCAGTACACCGACATCGAAGTCGGTCTCGATCTCGAAGCACTTCCGGGACTGGCAGACAACGGAGACCTGCAGACTGACTTGCAGGCACTGCTGACGGCCGCAGGCGAAGCCGCGCTCAAGGCCGACACGGCTTTGGCGATCTTCGTCGATGAACTCCAGTACGTTGCCGAGGACCAGCTCGCGGCGCTGATCACGGCGCTTCACGGAGCGGCGCAACAGAGGCTGCCTGTCGTGCTCATCGGAGCTGGCCTGCCTCAGCTGCGTGCCGCGACCGGGCAGGCGAAGTCCTACGCCGAGCGGCTCTTCGAGTTTCCCGAGGTGGGACCTCTCGACGAGCTTGCCGCTCGGCAGGCGATCTCGCGCCCCGCGAAGACGGCAGGCGTCGACTACACGGAAGCTGCGCTCGACCGGATCATGGAGAAGACGCGCGGCTACCCCTACTTCATTCAAGAGTGGGGCAAGCACTGCTGGGACGTCGCGAGGTCATCGCCGATCACGCTCGAGGACGTCGACAAGGCGTCGAGGGCGACGGTTGCTGCTCTCGACGCGAGCTTCTTCCGGGTGCGGTTCGATCGACTCAGCCCGGGCGAGAAGCGCTACCTGCGTGCCATGGCGGAGCTTGGCGTTGGTCCGCACAGGTCGGGGGACATCTCGGAAGCGTTGAATCGACAAGTGACTGCGCTCGGCCCGACCCGAAGCTCGCTCATCAAGAAGGGGATGATCTGGAGTCCGAGCCATGGGGACACCGCGTTCACGGTTCCCCTGTTCGACGAGTTCATGCGCCGCATGATCCCGGAGTTCGAGTAGGCAAGTTCGACGCGGGAGCCCGCGGCTCCATCGGGCCCAAGCGATTCGACCCGACGTTCACTCCTCGATCAGCGGCGAGCGCTCGAGGGGCATGTCGAAGGACTGGTTGGCGGCGGTGACGTAGAGGTGGCCGTCGGAGATCGAGACTTGCCAGTGCGGGTTGCGGTCGAGGGTGGGCTCGAGGGCCTTGAGGAAGGCTTGGGGGAAGCACAGGACCTGGATCGAGGAGGCCTTGTGGATGCGCTCGCCGGCCAGGGGAGTGCGGAGCAGCTCGAGGCGGCGGTCGGTGTAGAGGGCGACGCGCGGGCAAGACTTGGAGGCGCGGTGCAGGCGGTCGGCGGAGGGGGCGCCGATCTCGATCCAGGCGAGGCGCTGGCCGGTGAGGTCGCGCAGCGAGAGGGCGGGCTCGTCGGTGTCGCTGATGCCGCCCTTGGAGAACTCAAGGCCGGGGGCGAACTCGAGGCAGTAGGCGAGCACGCGCACGATCAGGAAGGCCGTGCTCTCGGACGGGTGGCGCGCGACGCGCAGCTCGAGCGTCTCGTAGACGTGCCGGTCCGAGTCGGAGAGCTCGACCTCGAAGCGGTACAGCGTGGCGCCAGTTCCCATGGGGCGGGGGAGGATAGGGCAAGGCGGGCCGGGCCGGGTGCTGGCAAACTGCCCGCGCGGCGGGCGACGATGACCCCCAGCGTGGGCAATCCCAAGATTCCGACGTAAGGCGCATGCTGACAAGTGGTTACGACATTCGGTCCCGGCGCGCGCGGCAGCGCTGTCCGGGCACATGGGTGACAGGTGGGGCGGCCCGCGGCGTCGCACGCGCGGAAGGAATGGCCGGGAGAGGTGGGGAGGAGCTCGTCCAGGCCCGACAAGGTGAAGCCGACCGGAAGCGGCGCGTCACCTGGACCTGGGGGCGGGGTTGCACCATCGTTGGGAACCGTGAGCCACAACTACGAGAGCGACGCCGGCGTCGGCTGGATGCTCGCCTACCAGAGGGGCGACGAGGCGGCCTTCGACCGCATCGTCGAGGCCTACTCGGGGCAGTTGTTCGCGCTCTTCACGCGCTTCCTCGGGCCGGCGCCGGAGCGTGAGGACCTCGTGCAGGACGTGTTCCTGCGCGTGATCCGGGCGCGCGAGCGCTACCAGCCGACGGCGCGCTTCTCGACCTGGCTGTACCGGATCGCGTTCAACATCGCGGTCAACCGGACGCAGCGCGGGACGGACGAGGCGAGCCTCGACGACGGGCTCGACGACGACGGGCCGGCCTGGGCGGAGATGGCCGACGAGCGCATCGAGGCGCCGACGGACGTGCTCGAGCGCGGCGACGTCGTGGTGGCGGTACGCGCGGCGATCGCGAGCCTGCCCAAGGCGCAGCGCATGGCGCTGATCCTCGCCAAGTACGACGAGATGCCCTACGCGGAGATCGCGGTCGTGCTGCGCTCGAGCGAGAAGGCGATCAAGTCGATGGTGCACCGCGCGCGCGAGAACCTGCGCGAGCGGCTGGCGCCGTTCCTGCAGCAGGAGGAGGCCCCGTGAGCGCTTGCAGCGACTTCCGCTCGCGCCTCGCGAAGCTGCTCTCGGGCGGCGAGGCGGCCGCACCGCGCGCGAACGACGCGAGCTTCGGCGGGCTGGCGTGGCACGAGCACCTGCTCGGCTGCACGGACTGCCGTGCGCTGATCGAGACCGAACAGGCGCTCGAGGAACTGCTCTCGCAGCTGCCCGAGCCGCAGTTGCCGCCGGAACTCGCGCGCCGGCTGCTGGCGCGGCTCGAGCCGCACCGCACCGACGGCGTGCAGGCGGAACCCTCGCTCGACTCGCTGCTCGACCGCACGCGCGAGGTCAGCGTGCCGTTTGAACTCGCCGAGCGCATGCTCGAGCGCCTCAACGCCGCGCGCGAGCTGCAACGCGACGAGGCGCGGCTCGACCGCGTGCTCAATCGCCTGCCGAAGCCGTACGCGCCCGAAGATCTCGCGGAGCGCACGCTGACGCGGCTCGCGCTCGCGCGGCGCCAGAAAGTCGCGGCGAAGCCTGCGAGCGTGACCCGCAAGCCCGCCGCGAACTTGCCGCAGGAAACTGCCGTGCGCCGTGCGGCTCCGCGCCGACTCGCGTTCGCCGCCGCGGCGCTCGTGACGATTGGCGTCGGTGCCTGGCTGCTCGGCCGCGCCGCGTTCACGCCGCCCGTGGAGGACGTCGATCCGGCCGTCGCGCAGGGTTCGCAGCCGCAGCAGCCCGGCCCCGCCGTCGCACCGCGCGAGCGCGTGATCGACGAGCCGCCGGCGGACCTGCTCGCGTCGCTCGACCTGCTCGAGAGCTGGGACCTCGTGCTCGACGACTCGGTCGAGACCGACGTGCTCTCGCTCGGCGCCTACGACGCGCTGCTGCTCGAGGTCGGCGACCAGCTCGAGACCGAGCCCGCGGGCGAGACGCCGCGCGAAGGCAACGGCGTCGAGCGTCCCAAGGCCCATCCCGCGGACACGGAAGTGAGGAACGGCTGATGAAGCTCCTCGCCGTCGCCGCGGGCCTCGTGGTGCTCGCCCTCACCGCCGTCGCGTTCCAGCAGGACCTCGAGCGCGCCCGCGCGCGCTGGAAGGACCTGCCGGAGGATCGCCGGCGCGAGATCGTCGAGCGCTACGAGCGCTGGAAGTCGCTGCCCGAGGACGAGCGCGCGCGGCTGCGCGAGCGTTTCGAGCAGGTCGACCCGATGCGCCGCAACGCGCACGCCTGCCTGCCCGAGAAGGCGCGCAACGAGTTCTCGCGCCTGGGGCCGCAGGCGCAGGCCGACGTGCTCGCCGGCGTCGCGACGCAGCAGATCCGCGAGCGCGGTCGCGAGCTGCTCGACCGCCTGCCGCCGCACTGGCGCGACGCGCTCGAGAAGTCGACGCCGGAAGAACGCGCGCGGCTGCTCGAGGAATTCCGCGAGCGCATGCACGGCATGGCGCTCAAGCGCATCGACCAGCTCGCGGGCGAAGGCGTGCTCGCCGCGGCCGACGCCGAGCGCCTGCGCCAGGCTTCGCCCGAGGAGCTCGCGCGCGGCCTGTTCGAGATCGAGTCGCGCCGCTTCCGCGAGCGCCTCGAGCGCGAGGGCCCGCCGTCCTACGTGACGCCCGAGCAGTGGGCGGAGTGGAAGAACCTGCCGCCGCACGAGCAGTGGATGAAGCTGCACGAGGCCAAGCGTGGCTGCGAGCCGCGAGGCCACGAGTTCGGCGATCCGCGCCGCGGTGGCGAGCGTGGCGAGCGCGGGCGCGACGACAAGCCGCAGAGCCCGCTCGCGCGCCGGCTGCGCGACGCGATGCGCGCGGACCCCGAGTGGTTCGTCGAGCTCGCGGGCAAGAGCTTCGAGGAGCGTGCCGAGCTGTTCGGCTCGCGCCTGCGCGAGCGTGTGCTCACGGCGCTCGACAGCGAACCGTCGGGGCTCGACGAAGCGACGCTCGAAGGCCTGCGCAAGCTCCAGGGCCGCGAGTTCTTCGAGGCGCTGGGCCGCGCGGTGCCCGATCTCGGCCGCCCGTGGTGGTCGCACGACGGCGAACGCCGTGGCGAACGCGGAGAACGTGGCGAACGCGGCAACTCGCGCAAGGGCGAGCCGCCTCCGGGTGGAGTGCCGCCCGCCGCCCCGCCGGGCACGCCCCCGGGCAATCGCTCCGGCGGCAAGGGAAAGTAGTTCCGGTTCGACGGCCGCAGGCTCGCCCGCGGCCGCGCCCTCGGCCCGCGCAGCGTGCTAGGCTTCGCCGTTCCCGTGAGCACGCCTCCCCCGCAAGCCGCCCCCGCCGGCCGGCTCAACGTGTCCTTCTGCAAGCAGGACGCCCGCGAGACCTTCCGTGCGCTCCTGCACTACCTGCCGGTGTCGCTCGCGGTGCGCGAGATCCTGCGCATGCGCATGCTGGCCGAGCGCGGCACGCTGGCGGCGCCGCTGCTCGACGTGGGCTGCGGCGACGGCCTGTTCTGGGAGGTGCTCACGCGCGACATCGCGTCCGGCAGCTCGAGCGGAGTGGCGGGGCTGGTCGGCGTCGACATCTCCGACAGCGAGCTGCGCCTCGCCTCGCTGCGGCTCTCCGCGCTCGGTGGCGAGGTGCTCAACTTCGACATCTCCGGCTCCGGTCGCGCGCCCGCGCTCGATGAACGCAGGGGCGCCTTCCGCACCGTGATCGCCAACTGCTCGCTCGAGCACGTCCCGCGGCTCGAGGACGCGCTCGTCAACATCCGCAGCTACATGGCACCCGACGGCGAGCTCTGGCTGTTCGTGCCGGCGCCGCGCTGGAGCGACACGTTCGTGGTGAAGCGCCTGCTTCGCAAGCTCGGCGCGCGCGCGGCGGGCACCTACGGCGGCATGTGGGACGGCTTCTACCAGCACCACCACCTCTATCCCGCCTGGGTGTGGCAGCACCTGCTCGAGGCGCAGGGCTTCACGTGCGAATTCCACGGGCTCGGCTCCGCGCGCGGCAATCGCCTCGCGGAGCTGTGGATGCCGCCGGCGTTCCTGTCCTTCGGCTACAAGTCGATCTTCGGGCACTATCCCGCGCGGCTCTCGCGGCCGTTCAAGCTGCCGCTGCTGTCGAGCATGCAGGCCTACCTCGACGAGGTGCAGCGCGGCGACGTGATCACCGACGACCTCGAGCACCCCGAAGTCGTCGAGTACTCGATCCGCTGCGTTCAGCGCAGCCGGTAGATCTCGATCACCGGACCGACGGCCTGCGCGCGGAAGGTGCGCAGGAGCACGTTGGGCCAGCCCGGGAGCAGCTCGTCCTCGAACGGGAAGCCCCACGCGGCCGTCGCGCCGGAATCCTCGGGCGCAAAGCGTGCCGCGAGCTCGCCGCGCGCGCGCACCTCGTCGCGCAGGCGGTCGAGCGCCGGCCGCGCGGGCTGCAGCGACATGTCGAGCACGAAGTACCCCGGCCCGAGCGCGGCGACGTACCCCGCAGGGTCGCGCTCCATCACGGGGCCGCCGAAACCGAGGTCGGGGCGTGGCACGAGGTAGCGCAGGTCGAAACGCGGCTGCGGCAGCGCGTCGGGCCCCGCGCGCTTCTGCCAGATCGACCAGCGCGACAGGATCGCGGCCGGGCGCTTGTCGGGCGGCTGCAGGCTGTCCTTCGAGCGCGCGAGCGGCAGGTCGAAGAACGGCGTGACGTAGATCGGCGTGGTCGTGCCGTCGGCTTGCTCCGCGAGCCAATGCGCGGCGCGCTCGAGCGTGTCGTCGGCGCTGCGCAGCTGCGCAAGG
Source organism: Planctomycetota bacterium (assembly GCA_026692705.1). Classification (GTDB taxonomy): domain Bacteria; phylum Planctomycetota; class UBA1135; order UBA1135; genus F1-120-MAGs118. Next base: position 1,218 of record JAPLOE010000120.1, on the reverse strand, counting down.
CGCACGTCGGCGGCGAGCGGCACCACGAGCGCGAGCGCGGCCAGCGCGAGGACCGCGCCCTTCGCAGCGCGCCCGCCGCGCTCCCACCAATACGACGCACCCCAGGCCCCGCACACCGCGAGGTAGGGCACGAGCGGGATCAGGAAACGCTCGAACGTGTTGCGGAAGAGCCCGGTGACGACGAGGTACGGCAGCGCGAAGCTCGCGGCGACCCAGAAGTCGCTCCAGCGCTCCCACGGCCGGTAGATCTCGAGCTTGCGCGCGAACCACGCCGCGAGCGCGAGCACGAGCAACGCGAGCAGGCCCGGCTCGTAGAACACGAGCGTGCGGGCCAGCGTGAGGAACCCCATTCCCTTCCAGTCGTGCAGGTCGAGCGTGTGGTCGCCCCAGATGAGCTTGGTGCCGACGATCTGCGGCGAGCCGTAGCCCGCTTCCTGCCCCTCGAAGAACAGGTACGGATAGAAGACGACGAACGACAGCGCGACGAGGCCCGCGAGCAGGAGCGGCAAGCCCCAGACGCGCAGCGCGAGCTGCGGTGCGCTCTCGTGCACGCGACGCAGCGCGGCGAAGACCCACGCGACCGAGAACGGCAGCAGCAGCGCGAGGCCGCTCTGCAACGTGCCGATGCCGAGCGCGACGCCCGCGCAGGCAAGCAGCGCGTTCTTCCAGTTCGGCTCGCGCGCGAAACGCATCGACGCGAGCACCGAGAGCAGGAACACCGTCGACGCGCCGGCGTGGGGGCGCGCCTGCTGCGCGAAGAACTGCACGAGGAAGCTCGCGCCGACGAGCGCCGCCGCGAGCAGCGACCAGCGTTCGGAGAGGAAGCGTCGCGCCAGCAGGTAGGCGAGCGGGATCGCGAGCGCCGACAGCAGCGCCATCGCGACACGCAGCTCGACGTAGGCGTGCGCGGCGGCCGCGAGGTGCTCGTCGAGCGGGTCGGTCGGCCCGGGGTGCGGCGTCGTGTCGGGCACGAGCGACAGGAGGCCCGGGAAGATGATCGGGTACTGCGCGTCGTTGTGGTGCGGGTCGGGCTTCGTCACGCCGGAGCGGATCAGCTCCACGTGCAGCGCCATGTGCGCGTCCGCCTCTTTCGAGTGCGGCACGCTGTGGTCGATGCCGACCAGGCGCAGCGCGAAGGTCGCGAGCACGAGTGCGGCGAGAGCGAGGACGACGCGCATCGGCCGGCGATCCTACTCAGCGCGCGAAATACCGAGCCAG
>JAPLOE010000119.1 GCA_026692705.1 Planctomycetota bacterium | reverse complement strand
CCGTCGAGCGGCGGATGTTCCCGGCGAATTACGCCTGACGCGCTGCTCAGCGACCGCGGCGTGAGAGCCACCGCCCGAGCCGCCCCGCGGCGCGGTCGTCGTTGAACTTGGCGCCGCGGCGCTCGAGGAAACGCTCGATCTTCTGGCGCTGTTCCGGCGTGAGCGACTCGATCAGCGGGCGCACGTGCGGCTTGACGCGTTCCTTCGTGTCCTGGACGAGCGGTCGCAGTTCCTCGCGCAGGACCTGCCGCGCGCCGTCGATGTCGCCGTTGCGACGCAGCTCGCGCACGCGGCCGGCGATGTCGCGGGCGCGCTCGCGAACCTCGTCGCGGATCGGAGCGAGCTCGCGTCGCGCCTGTTCCGCGGCCGCACGCTGCTCGTCGGTGATCTCGAGGTGCTCGCGCACACGCTGGCGCACTTCGTCGCGCTGCTGCGGCGTGAGCTGGCCGCCCTGGGGGCGCTGGTGGCGACGCATGCCGTGCCTGTGGCCGCGACCTTGGCCCTGGCCCGCGCGTTCACGCTGCGACTGTTCCTGCTGGCGGCCCGGTGCCTCGCGGCGACCTTCCTGGACGGTGGCGAAAGCGGCGCCGCTCACGAGGAGCAGGGCGGCGAGAGTGAGAAGCTTGGTGTTCATGGCGTTGGCTCCGTTGCGGATACGCCCAGTCAAACCCGGCGTTGGCGGCGGAGTTCCGCTCGCTCGTGTCGAAGGCCGCCGCGGCGGGAAAAGCCTGCGTCAGTCGCGCGAAAGCGCCCGCAGGAACGCCACGAGCGCCTTGCGTTCCTCCGGCGTGGCCTCGAAAGGCTCGAGCAGCGGATCGCGCGTCGCGTGCGGGGTGCCGCCTTGGGAGTAGAAGTCGACGACTTCCTCGAGCGTCGCGAGGCTTCCGTCGTGCATGTAGGGCGCGGTGAGCTCGAGCACGCGCAGCGATGCGGTCTTGAAGCGCCCGCGGTCGGCCGGATCGCCGGTGATCGCCATGCGCGCCGGCTCCGCCTGCCCATCCACGGCGCCGACACCGGTCGAATGGAACCGTTCGTCCGAGAAATTCGGCCCCGAATGGCACTTCCAGCAACCGGCGCGGCTCTCGAACAGCCACATGCCCGTGCGCTCTTCTTTCGAGAGATCCTTCACGCCGCCGACGCGGAACCGGTCGATCGGGCTGTCGCCCTTCTGCAGCCGCCGCACGAACTGCGCGATCGCTTTCGCGAGCGTCTCGCGCGAGAGCTCGCCGTAGGCGCGCCCGAAGGCTTTCGCGTAGAAGTCATCGGCGCGCAGCCGCGCGAGCGCGTCGGGAATCGGCAACGCCATCTCGTCGGGATTCTCGAGCGGCATCAGCGCCTGCTCCTCGAGCGACGCCGCGCGCCCATCCCACATCTGCAGCGTCGCGTGCCCGCGGTTGAACAAGGTCGGCGAGTTGCGCTTCGTCAGCTTGCCGCCGACGCCGAGCGAGAAACGCCGCGGGTCCGCGAAGCCGTGCTCGGGCTGGTGGCAGCTCGCGCAGGCGACCGTGCGGTCGAGCGACAGCACGGGATCGAAGAACAGCCGCCGCCCGAGCTCCGTGCGCTCGCGCGTGAACCCGTTGCCCTCCGGAGCTGCGATTTCCTCGGGAAAACCGAGCGGTGCCTCGAGCGGCAGCTCCTGCGGCAGCGTGTCCTGCGGCAGCGGCGGCGCGTCCTGCAGCCCGAAGGCCGCGAGCACGGCGAGCAGCAGCGGGGTGCGGAGCGACACGGTCTGGATCGCGCTTGCGGCGCGGCTCACTTCCTCCGCGTGTACACCATGTGCATCGTCTTCACGCGCTCGCTGCCCTTGTACTCGTACATCGTCATCGTGTGGCGGTCGGCGCTCTCCACGCGAAGGTCCTCGAGACCCTCGGAAGGCTTGCCGGTGACCGGATCGGTGCCGAGCGTCTGCAGGAGGAAGGCCTTGCCGTCGGGGAGCTCGCGACCGCGCGAGATCATCAGCGACGTCGAGGAACTGTCGATCCACGTGCCGACGTAGTGCTGGCCCGCGATGTCGTAACCCCACGTGCCGCGGCCGTGGAACGGCATGCCTTCCATCTCGCCTTCGTAACGCTGGTCGAGGTGCCGCCCGTCGAGCATCCACTCGGTGTGCATCACGCCGGTCATCTTCGACGGCGGCTGGCCGGGGTCCATCCAGTACTCGATCACGACGTCCCAGTCGCCGACGAACACGTCGAGCTTGCGGTGCTCCGCTCCCGGCGTGGAGGCGCGCTGCCAGGCCGCCATCATCTCCTCGGGGCTCGCGGACTTCGGCGCCGTGGCGCAGGCGGCGAGAGCGAGGCACAGGACGGGGAACACGTTCTTGAGCTGCATGAGGGGCACTCCTTGAGTCGGCACTGCTTGTGGAAGACGCGTCGAACGATAGCGCAGCTCCGCAGGCCCGTGGAAATCGGCGCGGGCGCCACGGCCCTCGGCCAGCGCGCCCGCGAAGTTCATCGGGAGGCCTTCGAACGCGTCTCGGAGACCGTGAAGTTGCTCACGAGCTCTCCGTCCGACGCCGCCAGGCGACGGCGCAGCCAGCATCCTGAGAGCTCGAGTCTTCGAGAGGTCTCAGCCCCCGCCCTTGCCACCACCACGACCCCCACCGCCGCCGGGAGGCACGCCACCGCGCCGACCGCCGCCCTTGCCGCTGTCGCCGCCTTCGCCCTCGCCCTCGCCTTCGCCGCCGCCCGTGTCACCGCCGCGGCCCTTGCCGTCGCCACGACGGCGCGCACGGCCTTCGCCCTCGCGCGGAACGCCCCAGTAGGACTCCCACTGGCGCTGCAGGCCGGCGTCGAGCTTCGGCGGTTCCTTGGCGACCTCGAAGCCCTTCTTGTTGTCGTTCCACCAGCGCGTCCAGGCCGCCGATTCGGGCCCGAGGTCGACGCCAGTGAGCTGCGCGATCGACAGGCGCATGTCGTTGCGCAGGCCGTCCATGCGGTTGGGGCCGACCATCTTCGACAGGTCGATCAGCGCCTCGAGCGACTCGATCGTGCGGACGTTGCCGAGCGAAAGGATGCGCGCCTGCGCGGTGAGGTACGTCTTCTGGTCGAAAGCGTCGTCCTTCAGCAGCGCGATCGACGACGGGCTGCCGTGGCGACCGATGGCCTTGACGAGCGCCGGCATCAGCGTGAGGTCGTCGGCGAGCTTCTTGCGCTCCTTCTTGTAGAAGCTCTGCAGCGCCTCGAGCGCGCTGGGGTGCCGCAGTTGGCCGAGCGTTTCGACCGTGGCCGCGACGACGCTCGTTTCCTTGTCGCTCAAACCTTCCTTGGCCGCGGCGACGACGCGCGCATCGACGACCGCCGTGGCCTTGCCGAGCGCATCGAGCTTCTTCGCGGTCGAGCCGTCCTTGCCGAAGGCCGCCTGCAGGTTCGCGACGCACTCGTCGATCGCCTTGGGATCGACGGGAGCGCCGGCCGGGGGCTGCTGCGGACGGCCCCCGCTGCCACCCTCTGCGGGAGGCGGGCCGCCGCCAGGACCTTGGAGCGCGAGAACGAACGCGAGTGCGATGGGCGTGAACATGCTGGATCTCCGGAGAGCCTTGGGGGCCGCTGAGCATCGACCGACGGGCCCGTGGGGTGCAACCTCCAACCCGTTCCGGACGCCGAGGTTCCGCGGCCGGGACTGGGCCGAAGGCCGCAGGAAGGGGCTTCAGTGCAGGCTGAAGTCGAGTTGCTGCCCGGCGCGCACCTCGAACGGGCGCTCCGTCACGACCTGCCCCTCGAGCGTCACGTCCAGTGCGCGGTATTTCCCCGGCTGCAGGTACCCGCCCCACAGCGCGCGCAGCTCCCACGTGCCGTCGACGACGATGCCCTGCTCGTCGACGATCGCGACGCGGCCGTAGGCGCCGCTCACGCCGACTTCCGCCGGCTGGCGCACGACGAGCTCGACGCGCAGGCCCGGACGCGGCTCGAGCACGAGCAACGGCGCGGCCTCGTGGCCCGTGAGCGGCACCTGCGCGGCCGAACCGCTGACCCGCGCGCGCACGACCAGCGCTCCACTTCCGACCGCGAGCCGCGCGATGCCGTCCGCATCCGTGTGGACCTCGCGGGCGCTCGTCGTCGGCGGCAACAGCTCACCCTGCGCGAAGTTGACGCAGCTCACGAAGGCCGGGAGCGGCTTGCCGTCGCCATCCCTCACGAGCACCTCGAGTCCACTCGCCGGCTCGAGCTTCAGCGTGCCGAGATCGAGCGCGCGTCCGAGCCGCGCCCGCACGATGCGGTGCACGTCCGCACGCTCGGGCGCGCTCGCGACCAGCATGTATTCTCCGGGAAGCACCGCTCCGAAGCGCACGATGCCGTCGCGCGGGACTTCGACCGCACCGGAGTTCCCGCGGCGACTCTCGAGCGGCTCGAGCACGACCTGCGCGCCCGCGGGTGGATAGGGTCCGGCGAAATCGAGCACACGCAGCACGAGGCTCGGCGGCTCGAATTCCTCGCGCGCGAAACGCAGCGGCAGGACGAGCTCGTTCGTGTCGGCCGGCACGAACGTCCACGGGCCGCTGCGCGTGCCGAACGTGCCCGAGAGCCACGTCCCACGCGGATCGGAGTGCTCCAGCTCCCAGCGGAGCTCGTCCCCACCTTCCGCGCGCGGCGCGAGGAACGGGCTGAGGCTCGGCGCGTCCTCGAAACGCCGCGAGGCGCAGGGCGAGCGCGTCGCTTCCGTGCCGTCGCGCGACCACCACAGCGTGAAGTGCGCGTCGAAGAACGCGATGGGGTCCTGATCGAGCGCGCGGGCGAGCGCGCCGAACTGGCGCCAGTCGCTCTCGTCGAGCTGCACGCGAGTGGTGCCGCGTGCGTTGAGCCACAGCTCGAGCTCCAGCGGCGGCGAGTCGGGCGCGAGCACTTCCTGCGTGCCCACTTGAAGGCCCTCGGCCGTCGCTTCGACCGTCCAGGCTCCTGGTGCGAGCGCGAGCTCGTGCAACGTCGTCGAAGCGGCGCCCAGGCTCGCACGCACGGTCTCGTTGCCGCGCCGCGCGACCACGCTGGCCTGCTCGACGGGCGCTTCGGAGTGGAAGCGCCGAACGGTGACCCGCACGTTGACGGCGCGGCCCGCCGCGGGAGTTTGCGCGGTTTTCTGCGGCTTTTCGGCACTTTCGCGCTGCGACGAGGACAGGTCGGGCGCGCTCGCCGCCGTTGCGTCGGCCGGACTCGCCGCCGAAGGCGCCGCGGAGCGCGGCAGCTGCAGCGCGAGCCACAACAACGCGCCCAACAGCAGCGCCAGCACGACCCAACGGAGCTTCATCTGCCGCGAGGCTAGCCCACGGCGCGAGTTCGGGCCACCGAGCGGCGCGTGGGTGCTAAGTTGGCGCCGCGACGATTCCCATGGACGCCAAGTTGCTCAACAAGCTGAAGTTCCACCTCGCGCGGCTCGCGCAGGAGGAAACCGAAGACGACTGGCAGAAGGTCGTCGAGTTGTGCGACTCGCTGCTCGAGCAGGCTCCGGACGCACGCACGCGTGCGTTCGCGAAGCGACTGGCGAGCGTGGCGCCCGCGCTGCGCGACTGGACGCTGCCGGCGGACTTCGCGGTGCTGCAGCGCGAGCTCGACGCGGCGACGCGCAAGGGTGCGGCTCCCGCGGCGGCGCCCACGTCACCCGAGGAGCAGGTCGCGGCGCTGCTCAAGGGTCGCGCGATGGTCGTGATCGGCGGTGATCGCCGGCCGGAGCACCAGGAGCGCCTGCGCGAGGCCTTCGGGCTCAGCGAGGTGCTGTGGGCCGACACGCGCGAGCAGAATCCGGACGTGACGGCGCTCGAGAGCTGCGTGGCGCGCGCGGACGTCGCGGTGGTCGTGCTGATGATCCGCTGGATCCGCCACGCGCTGGGCGAGGTCGCGACGCTGTGCGAGCGCCACGACAAGCCGCTCGTGCGGCTCACCGCCGGCTACAACCCCGCGCAGGTCGCGGTCGCGATCCTCGAGCAGACCGGCAAGCGCCTCGGCGGCCTCTGACCGCCGCGCGCGGCTCACTTGCGGCGGAAACGCAGGATGTAGTTCTCCTTCAGGCCCGCGATCTGCGGCTGCGCGACGGGCTCGAAGCCCGCGGCGGCGATCTCGGCGGCGAACACTTCCTGCCCCGCGCGCACGTGGCTCATGCACCACTCGCGCGAGACGCCCTCGATGCGGTGGAAGTCGATCACCACGAGCTCCGCCCCCGGACGCAGCGCCTTGTGGATCGAGGCGAGCGTGCGGGCGGGGAATTCGAAGTGGTGGTACGTGTCGCAGATGAACGCGACGTCGACCGAGGCCGCGGGCAGGCGCGCGTCGTCCTCCGCGCACGTGATGCCCTCGACGTTGCGCAGGCCCCGCGCGGCGCTCAGCTGCTCGATGCGCTCGATGAAGGCCGGCGCGATGTCGACGGCGAACACCTTGCCGTCGCGGCCGACGAGCTCGGCGAAGGGCAGCGTGAAGAGGCCCGTTCCGGCGCCGATGTCGGCCACCACCTGGCCCGGGCGCAGGCCGAGCGCGGCGAGGATCGAGGCGCGCTCGGTGTAGATCTCGCGGCTCTCGGTCTCGAAGCGCTCGACGAACTTCTGCGGGTCGAGCGCGGGATCGAGGAAGTCCTTGTTGATGCCGGGCTTGACGCTCTCGACCGGCGGCTCGGGCGCCGGCGGCGGCGGAGCGACCTTCTCGGGGCTCTTGCACGCGCTCAAGAGCAGGAACGCGAACGGCAGGGCGCGCAGCAGGAGCTTCGAGGTGGGCATGGCGCGAAAATAGCGCGCGCACCGAGGTTTTGCCGCCAGCAGCTCGTGGCTGCGGACAAAGGCGCACTCGCTCGCTACGTTCCTCACATGGCGGCCCGGATCTTCCACCTCACCTCGCACACGGACCTGAAGCGGCTGCAGGAGACTGGCGAGCTGCGGCCGGCGTCGTTGGAGACGCAAGGCTTTGTGCACTGCTGCTTCCTGCACCAGATCCAGGGAGTCGTCGAGCGCTTCTTCGGGGACGCGCGCGGGCTGGTGCTGCTCGACCTCGGGTATCCGCACGAGCTGGGCGTCGACGTGCGCTGCGAGCCCGCGCCGGACTCGAGCCTGCACTTCCCGCACGTGTTCGGCCCGCTCGCGCTGGAGTGGGTGCGCGACTGGTGGGACCTCGACGATGCGCTCGACCGCGCGCGGCTCCCCCAGCCCCTGCGGCGCGAGCGGCTGCAGCAGCGGATGGAGCTGATGGCGCTCGAGCGCGGCTACGACTGGTACGACCACCCCGAAGGCCCGCTGTTCGTCGAGACGCACCGCGACGAGCACCGCACGAGCGGCCACTGGCTGTTCCGGCCCGGCGCGATCTCGGCCTTCCACCGCGTGCTCAACAACGAGGAGCTGTGGATCGCGCAGCGAGGTGCCCTGCTCGTCCACGAGCTCGACCCCGACGGCACGCACCGGGTCCACCGGCTCGGCCTCGAGACCGCCGCAGGCGAGGTGCCCGTGCTGGCGATCCGGCGCGGCACGCTGCAGGCCGCGGAACTGCCGCCGGGCGAGCCCTTCGCCTTCGGGACGAACGTCTGCGCCCCGGCCTTCGACTTTGGGCAGTTCGAGCTGCCCCCGCGCGCGGAGCTGCTCGAACGCTTCCCCGGCCACCAGGCGCTGATCGGGCGCCTGACCCACGGCTAGCCCGTTTTCCGGGCCCTTCCCCCGTTTTCGGGAAGCCCTGCTAGCGTGGGGCTCCGACTTCCGCGCCGCCCCTTCGTGAGCGTTTCCGGCGGAAATTTCCCCCAGCCTGTCCAGCGTCGGCTGTCCGGCGCACTTGAGGGCGTCCACCCACCCTCGAACGGAACCAAGGTCCCACCATGAAGTCGATCCTCCTCCGCACCGTGTCCTTCCTCGCGCTCGCCGCGTCCTTCGCCCTCCCGGCGAGCGCGCAGTGCCTCCAGCCCGACAACCTCGACAACACGACCGTCTGCGGCGCCGCCCAGACGAGCGTTCCGCAGAAGCCCTTCCAGCAGGCCGCGCTCGGCATCTGCTGGGCCGGCTGCGCGGTCGGACCGACGGCGCCCTACACCGTGCAGTGGAGCGCGCCCGCGCTCTCGAACCTCAACTCCGCGGGCCTCGCCTCCTGCGCGTGGTACACGGCGCGCGTGCGCCTGCTGCAGGGCATCAACGTCGCCTGGGACGGCGGCGTGCAGATGACCTACGCCCGCACGTGGGTCGAGGCGAACACCGCCGGCACCGCGAACCAGGTCTGGCGCTTCCTCGTCAACGGCGACCTGCGCATGGCCTCGGGCAACGTCGCGAGCCCCTGCGGCATCCCGGCCTGCGCTCCGGCCTTCAACGGCAACATGCGCGTCACCGGCTACATCGACTACCAGTTCGACTGCACGGCGCAGGTCTGGCGGCGCTCGTGGATGCTCCACCACGCCTGCGACGCGATCGACCACGTCCCCGGCTACCCGCGCGCCGGCGCCTTCCACCCCGGCCGTTCCTACACGTGGGTCGGCCCGGCGGCGGGCTTCGTCCCCGGCGCGGGTGCGACGCTCGAGGCGGGCGTCAACGTCACCGAGAGCCTGCGCCGCTGGGACGCGACGGCGATGCCCGCGCGCTGCGGCGCCGAGGAACCGATCGCGGTCGCGAGCATCACCCCGCTCGCCATGACCTGCATGTGCGGCGGCGGCCCGAGCAACTACTACCAGGGCATCCTCAACGCCAACGGCGCCTGGGGCACGACGATCTCGACCTTCCCCGGCGCGGCGCCCTTCCGCTCCTTCCCGATCGGCAGCTGGACCAATCCTGCGGTGTTCCCGGGTGTCGAAGAGGTGCGCTGGAACTTCAACGAGGCGACCTTCGTCGACTGCACTGGCGTCGGCCGCAACGAGGCCTGGTTCGGGGTGACGACGGCCGGTGGTGACACCGCCTTCTCGCTCAGCTCGACCGCGCCTTCGGTGCTGCTGCCCCTGACCTTCATCGACCAGTGCAACTCGGTGATGCTCCCCGCGGGCATCGCGACCCGCAACCGTGCTTTCCGCTCGGACCACATCCTCAACCTGAACCTCTAGGAAGTGCCCGGACGGAACGAGCGCCCTGGTTCCCGCGAGCAACGGGAGCCGGGGCGCGCTCCTTTTGGGCCTCGGCTCGCAAGTGCGCGAAAAGCCCGCTAGAAACGGGACCATGAAGGTCTTCGCCGCGTTCGCATTGGCCGTGCTCGCCGCCTGCTCCGTCGACGCGGCGCCGCCGCAGGAACAGGCTCCGGCGAACGTGCCGCAGGCCGCGCCGGTCGAGGCGACGGCGGTGCTGCCGCGGCGGGTGGAGCTCGGCGTCGAGGTGCTGCTCGAGCGCGACAGCCGGTTCCTGCGCGAGCTCGAGGGCAAGCGGCTGGGGCTCGTCACCAACCCGTCGGGAGTCGACGGTGCGCTCGTTCCGACGGCGGACCGGCTCGCGGAAGACCCGCGCGTGACGCTGGTGCAGCTCTACGGGCCCGAGCACGGCATCCGCGGCGACACGGCCGCCGGAGATTCGGTCGGGGACGCGCTCGATCCGATCAGCGGGCTGCCTGTGCAGAGCCTGTACGGCTCGCGCAAGGCGCCGACGCCGGAGTCGCTCGCGGAGCTCGATGCGCTCGTGTTCGACATCCAGGACATCGGCTCGCGCACGTACACGTACATCTCGACGCTCGGCGAAGTGATGAAGGCGGCGGCGGCGGCGCAGAAGCCGCTGTACGTGCTCGACCGGCCCAACCCGATCGGCGGCCTGCGCTTCGAGGGTGGTGCGGTCGAGGAGCAGTGGAAGAGCTTCATCGGCTGGGGTCCGGTGCCGGTGACGCACGGGCTGACGGTCGGCGAGATGGCGCGCTTCTACAACGAGGAGCTCGCGCTCGGCTGCCAGCTGACGGTCGTGCCGATGCGCGGCTGGAAGCGCTCGATGACGTGGGAGGACTGCGGCCTCGAGTGGACGACGACGTCGCCGCACGTGCCGCACGAGATCCAGGCGTACCTGTACGTCACGACGGGCATGGCCGCGAGCTCGTGCACGAACCTGAGCGACGCGATCGGCTCGACCATGCCGTTCGAGGCGATCGGGGCCGAGTGGATCGACGGTCACGCGCTGGCGGCGGAGCTCGCGCGCGAGCAGCTCGAAGGCGTGCACTTCCAGCCGCTCGCGTGGAAGCCGTTCTACGGCAAGTGGACCAACAAGACGCTGCGGGGCGTGCGGCTCGTGGTGACGGACTCGCACCGTTTCGCGCCGTTGCGCACGGCGGTCGCGCTGCTCGTCACGCTGCGGCGCATGTACGGCGAGACGCTGGAGCTCGCCGACGACGCGGCGATCGGGAAGCACTGGGGCTCGGTGCAGTTCAAGACGCTGCTGGAGCAGGGCGCGAGCGTGCAACAGATCGAGCAGGCCTGGGAGCCGTGGCTCGCGGAGTTCGAGCGCAAGCGGCAGCGAGTGCTGATCTACTGACTACGGAGCGGCGCTCACTCGACCGACGCGATCAGGCCGCCGAGCAGCTGGTCGCAGCGCAGCAGCGTGCGCGGCGTCGAGAAGCCGCCCTTGCGCGGGCCGGACTTGAAGCGCTGGCTCACGAAATTGCGGCGGTCGAGCGAGGCGAACCACTCGCCGTGGGTCGCGTCGGGGAAGTGCGAGAGCGTGAAGTCGGCGACCTGCTCGAAGCGCTCGAGCCAACGCGGCGCGCGCGTCGCGGAATAGGCCGAGAGCGTCGCGAGCAGCGCCGCGCTGTGCACCCACGCGAGCTTGCGGCTCCACTCGATCTGCACGGGCGAGTAGCCCTCGCGATCGAGGTACAGGTACAGGCCGCCGTCGTCGCCGTCCCAGCCGAAGTCGAGCGCCGATTCCATCGCGTCGAGTGCCTCGTCGACGCCGTGCGAGTCGCCGCTGGCGGCGGCGCGCTCGAACAGCTGGCGCGCGGCGACGAGCCAGCGACCGGGACACACGAGGCGGCCTTCGGGGCCGGGCAGCACGCTGCCGTCGAGCGCGACGTGCTCGAGCACGAGGTCGAACTCCGCGCGCACGTGCAGGCGCGCGCGGGCGCGCCAGAAGCGCTCATGGTCGGCGACGTAACCGGGGCTGGCGAGCTCGAAGGAGTCGAGCGCGTCGAAGGCGAGCGTCAGCGTGTCGAGCGTGCTGAGCGCGATGCCGCCGGGGAATTCCTTCGGGTCGGGCGTGCGCGACGCGCGCGCGACGGCGAGCGCGGACTCGAGCGCCTTGCGCGCGATCTCGAGGTCGGCGGCCTCGCCGCTCGCGCGCGCCCACTCGGCGAGCGCGTTGGCGACGAACAGGTCGTTGCGCGGGCTGCCCGCGAGGCTCGCGCCGCGGCCGTCGCGCGTCAGCGTCGCGAACACGCGACCGTCGGCGCGCCGCGCCTTCTTGACGAGCAGTTCCGCACCCGAACGGGCCGCTGCGACCCACTGCGGGCGGCGCTCGACCTCGCTCACCAGGCGCGAGAAGAACCACAGCGCCTGCGCCTGCAGGCCGACGTGCTTGGTCTCGTCGTAGGGCGTGCCGTCGCGGTCGAGGTGGTCGTGGTAGCCGCCGAATTCGGCGTCGACGACGTGGCGCTCCCAGAACGGCACGACGCTGTCGAACAGCTCCGCACGGATGCGGTCGCGCCAGCCCTGCAGGGCCGTGCGAAGGGTGGTGACGCTCGTCATCGCGCGGCCTTTCCGTGCGCGGAGGCGAGGTCGGTGAAGAGCCGCACGTCGGGGTGGCCGCGCAGGAACGTCGCGGGCACTTCGGGGCCAACGGGCCGCGAGAGCGTGCGCTCGAGCACCTCGCGCTTGGACTCGCCGAAGGCGAGCACGCGGATGCGGCGCGCGGAGAGGATCGTCGCGACGCCCACCGTGATCGCGTGGCGCGGGACGGCCTCGAGGCTGCCGAAGTCGCGCGCGGCGTCCTCGCGCGTGAGCGCATCGAGCTCGACGCGGCGCGTGCGCGAGTCGCGCGGCGAGCCGGGCTCGTTGAAGCCGATGTGGCCGTTCCGGCCGATCCCGAGGAGCTGCAGGTCGATGCCACCGGCCTCGGCGATCGCTCGCTCGTACTCGCGGCAGTGCGCGTCGACCTGCGACGGCGCGATCTCGCCCGCGGGGATCCAACCCTGCTCGAGCGACATGCCCAGCGGGCGCCAGACGCGCTCGCGCATGTAGCGGCGGTAGGACTGCGGGTGGTCGGCGCGCAGGCCGAGGTATTCGTCGAGGTTGAAGGTCGTGACGTTGGCGAAGTCGAGCCCTTCCTCGCGGTGCAGGCGCGCGAGCTCGGCGTAGATCCCGAGCGGCGTGCGCCCCGTCGCGAGGCCGAGCACGACGCCACGGCCGGCGGCCCGGCGCGCGCGAACGAGCGCGGCAATCTCGGCCGCGACCGCGCGCGCCCCTTCCGAAGGCGTGCAGTCGACGAGCGGGATCGGCGCGGCGTCGGCGGTCATCATCGAGCGTCCTCTGCCGCCACTATAGCGGCGATTCCGTGCTCCATCACGGTCGCTCCGGGACCGTTGGAGGCGCAGCGACCTTCGGGGGCGAGGCCGGCGCGCGCTTGCTGCGCTGGACGAGCGCGACACCGGCGAGGACGAGCGGGCCGCCGACCAGCGTGGCGGCGGTGAAAGGCTCGTCGAGGAACAGGAACGACACCACGAGCGTGACGAACGGCTGCAGGTACTGGAACGAGCTCGTGCGCTCGGGTCCGAGCGTCCCGACGGCGTCGGCGAACAGCCACATCGCGAGTGCGCTGGCGCAGGCGCCGAGGAACACGAGCGCGAGCACCGGACGCAGGCTGGGCGCGGCGTGCCAGCTGCCCTGGAACAGCGCGACGGCGAGCGTCGGAACGACCGAGACGCCCAGCGCGAGCGCCGTCACGCGCAGGCCGCCGTTGCGCGAGATCGGACCGAGCGCGAGCAGCGTGTAGCTCCCCCACGTGACGGTCGAGGCCAGCATCAGCGCGTCGCCGACGCCCGCGCGCGCGAGCTCCGCCGGCCGCACCGAGGTCAGCACGAGCACGCCGAAGGTCGCCAGCGCGATGCCAGCCCAGCCGAGCGCGGCCATGCGCTGGCGCAGGAACAGGCGCGAGCCGAGCGCGACCACGACCGGAATGAAGGCGATGATCCAGCCGGCGCGCAGCGTCGTCGTCGACTGCATCGACAGCGTCTGGATCAGGAAGTGCGTCGCTCCGACGAGGCCGAGCACGACGCAGCGCGCGCGGTCGCGGCGCTCGGGCAGGAGCGGCTGGCCCCGCGCGGCGAGCAACGCGAACAGCAGCACCGCCGCCAGCGTGCTCCGCATCCACACCACGCCCCACGGGGTCGCGCCCTCGAGTGCGACACGGATCGCGAGGAACGAGCAGCCCCAGATCGCGACGGTCGCGAGGGCCTTGAGGACGGCGGTTCGCACGGGCGGCGCAGTCTACGCGCGACGCACGTGGCCTCCGGGGCGCGCGCTGGATTCACGCGACCCGAGTGCGCCCCGGCCGACGCCGCAACACGACGGCGCAACCTGCAGCTTGAGAGCCCGAAAGAACTCTCGGCCGACGGCTCAACACGACCGCGCAACAAGCAGCTCGAAAGCCCGAATGGGCGCCCCGGCCGACGCCGCAAGGCGACGGCCCAATAAGCACCTTGAGCGCCCGAATGGGCGCTCAACCCAGGCCAAGCACCTTCTTGTAGAAGCTCGTGATGCGCGAGGCGTCGCCGGTGAAGAGCAGGTTCTCCTTGATCCAGCCCGGCGCGCGCTTGGCCTCGACCATGCGCGAGAGCTGCTCGCGCAGGTGCGACCAGTACACGTCGTCGCCGTAGTTGCCGAAGAACACGACCGGGCCGCGCTCGACCATGCCGAGCTTCATGTCCGTCAGCGTCAGGCCGACTTCCTCGAGCGTGCCGAGGCCGCCGACGCAGAACACGACGAAGCTCGCGATGTCGAACCAGCGCTGGCGGTTGTGGCGGTTGCGGTCCTGGAAGCACTGGTAGAAGTGCGCGGCCTTGTTGGTGGCCTGGTCGATGGTCTCGATGTAGTTCGCGCCGACGAGCAGGCCCTGCTCGAGCGCGCTGTCGGTGGCCTGCTGCATCGCGCCCGGTCCGCCGCCGGTCAGGATCGCGATCTGGCCGCCGAAGAGCTCCTTCACCTGGCCCAAGAACTCGCGCAGGCCCTTGGCCTCGGTTTCGCCGAGCTTTTCGGCCGATCCGTACACCGCGAGCACCAGCGTGCTCTTGAAGCGCTGCACCTCGTGCGGCTCGACGAAGTAGCCGCGCAGGCCGCGGAAGGCGTGCACCGCGAGGTGGCCGCGGTCGTCGTTGCACCAGATCACGCGCGCGCCCAGCGCCTCGTAGTCGGCGAGGCGCACGTGGTCGTTGGCCGAGAAGAACTGGCCGTGTTCGAAGGACGCGCGACGGAACACGATCGTGCCGATGCGCTTGGAGAGCACCGCGCTGCAGATCGCGATGTGCTCGATCAGGTTGGGGAAGTACGAGAGCAGCAGCGTCGAGCGCTTGCCGACGGGCAGCTGCTCGAGCACGTGCGTCGCGAACTGGTCGGCCTCGCGGCCGACGCGCGAGTAGTCGAGCGTCGAGCGCAGGCTGACGGGGCTGCGCACGCCGGCGGGCCGGGTCGAGACGATCACGGGCAGCTTGCCGGTCGCGATCGAGCGCCAGTCCTCGGCCACGAGCAGCGGCCGGTTCTGGTAGCTCTTCTCCGCCAGGTCGGGCAGGTGCTCGGCGTAGTAGGCCTTGACCTGCTCGAAGTTCGGCATCACGGCCGCCTCGGCGGCGACCATCGTCGTCTCGCCGAGCGAGGCCGGCGGCGGCTTGGCCGTCGCGAACACGCGCGGGCCGACGTCGCGCTCGTCGGCGGTGTAGATGCGCGCCTTGACGAACGGGTTGACGATCTGGCGGTCGGAACTGTTGTGGATCTCGAGGAACACGCGCGTTCCGCGCGTCGAGACCGGGTCGAGCACGATCGCGTTGAGGTGGCGGCCGAGCGCGCCCGCGTCGGCGTCGATCACGACGTAGTGCTTGTGCAGGAACATCGAGCACGACGTGATCACGCCGTGGCCGGCGGGGATCACGAGGTTGTCGATCGCGCGCGGCACCTGGATGCGGTTGAGGATGCTCTTGCCGTCGTCCTGCGTCAGGATCGCGAGCGCGTCCTGCAGCGTCAGCGCCTTGGAGAGCGCGTAGCGCACCTTGTGCGTCTGGATCGTGAAGGCGCCCTCGGCGTCGATCGAGAAGCCCGAGGGCAGCTGGAACTCGTTGTGCGCGAGCGACTCGTAGATCTGCTCCGGCGAGAGCTTATTCTCCTCGCGCACGAGCACGAGGCGGCCGAGCTTGACGCCCGGGACGATCAGCTCCGGCAGGAAGCGGTCGAGACCGTACTCGGCGACGTTGGCCGAGAGCCGCGCCGAGAGCAGCGCGCGCCCGTTCTCGAAGGCGATCTCGCTCGTCGGCTCGACGTCGATGCCCAGGCGCGCGATGCGGCTGCGCGCGGCGAAGGCGACCGAGCGTGCGGAGCCCTGGCAGCGCTCCTTGAACTCGCGGCTGACCTTGAACTCGATCTCGACCGAGACGGTCGCGCGGCCGGATTCGTCGGCCTGCACGCGGCGCACCACGCCGTCGGGAGTCTCGGGAGTCTGGTAACGGATGGCGTGCGGCAGTTCGTGGTTCATCGTTTCGGGGGGTCGCGACCGCTCCGCAACATCGCGGGCAGCGCATCTATAGGTCGCTCGCTAGATGGAGTCGAGGCCCCACGCGAACAGCGGGAGCGGCAGGGCGGGGAGCATGAGCCCGCAGGCGCGCTCGATTTCCTCGAGGCGCAGGCGCCGGCCGCGCGCGGGAATGAGCAGGCCGAGCAGGTCGTCGGGAGTGAGCTCGCAGCGCGCGCGCGGGCCTTCGAGCACGACGATCGTGTCGGGCTGGTCGTCGCCGACGCCGTCCTCGATGCTCAGGCGCGCCTGCGACCCGGCGGCTCGCGCGACGAGCGCGGCGGCGGCGTGGATGTCGAGCAGCTTGCCCATCGCGAGCACGCCCTCGTTCCAGCGGATGCCGAGCCCGCGCAGGCGCTCGTGCAGGCCCTTCGCGCCCGGCGGAGTGATCAGGAACGTCGGGCCGTGCTCACCGCGCGCCTTCGCGCGCAGCATGTGCTCGCGCACGAGCGCCAGCACATCGCGGTCGGAGCCGGCCCACTCGTGGACGGTGCGGTCGAAATCCTTGCCGCGGCCGCGGCAGGAATAGGCGACGACGTCGCGGTCGCGCTGCAGCACGAGCGTCTCGATGCCGGGCGACGAGAGCAGCGCGGCGGTCTCCTCGGGCGAACGCTCGACGCGCTCGCGGTGCAGCGTGTAGAGGCGATGGATCGCGCCACGGTCGTCGAGCGCCGCCGCGCGGATGCCGCTCTCGCCCGCCAGGCGCGATTCCTGCGCCGGCTCGAAGGCGAAATCGACCTCGGCGCCGATCGGGCGCCAGCCGCGTTCGTCGTAGAAGCGCGCCTCGTCGGCCCACAGCATCGCGAGCACGCAGCCTTCGCTCGCGAGCTCCGCCTCCGCGCGCCGCAGCAGCTCGGTCGCGAGCCCTCGGCCACGCGCCTCGGGCGCCGTGCACACCGAGCCGATCAGCCCGCAGCGCAGGCTGTCGGTGCCGATCACGAAGTCGCGCACGAGCACCGCGCAGGCGCTCAGCACGCGGCCCTGTTCCTCGATCGTCACGATGCGTCCGCCGAAGCGCGCGTCGAGACCGAGCGGATATTCCGGCGCGATCGGTCCGCCCTCGCGCAGCACGCGTTCCATCAGCGCGATCGCCTGCCCGCGCTGGTCGCCCTGCACGCGGCTCAAGCGCCGCCTCCGCCGTGCTGCGACGCACGCCAGGCCTCGAGCAGCTGGTCCTTGAGCGTGAGCATGGCCTCGAGCGAATCCCGCGCCTCGCCGACAGCGCCGGGCAGGCTCTGCGGATCGAGTTCGCCAGAGCTGCGCTCGCGCAGCGAGCTGGCACGTTGTTCGAGGTTGTCGAGCAGGGCTTCGAAGGCCGGATTCGCGCTCGGGGCGACCGAGCCGCCGCTGCGGGCGCCTTCGACGCCGCGCGCGGGCCCGAGCCCGAGCGCACCGAGAGGTTGGGTGTTCGCCATCGTGCTACCTCAGGAAGTTGAGCAGCGAGTTCTGCAGGAGGCGCGAGCTCGACGACTGCGCGAGCTGCAGCGTCTGTTCCGCGCGCGTCATGTCGGTGACGGCCTGCGTGAAGTCGACGTCCTCGACGCCCGACAGCAGGCTCTTGAGCTGCACCTGCTCATCCGCATAGGACTCGGACAGGCCGCTCGCGCGCTGCGACAGCGAGCCGAGCTCGCCGGTCGCGATCTGGATGTTCTCGTGGTTGCGGTCGAGCTCGACCAGCCACATGTCGAGCCGCTCGCGCTGCTCGCGCGGCGACAGGTCGTGGATGTTGCGCAGGTCGTCGACGATGCCCTGCAGCGTGTCGAACACGTTGACCGTGCCCGAGAACGTGACGAGCTCGACGCCCGAGCGGTGCAGCGCGCGCGTGTCGACGTGCAGCACCGAGCCCGAGGCCGGGTCGCGCAGCTGCAGGTCAGGCTCGGTCAGCGTGACCGGCGTGAAGTTCGTGCCGTCGAGCGACACGGACGCCGTGCCGTCGACGCTGGCGGTGAAGCTCGAGCCGTCCCAGGCGCTGAAGTCGAGGTTGAGCTCCGCCCCACGCTCATCGATCACGCGCAGCGTCGAGGCGTTGGTCGGAATCGCGACCGGCTCGCCGGTGTCGAGCGTCACCGTGCGCGCCGCGCCGTCGACGACGAGCGTGTGGTTGCCGACGACCGTGTCCTGCGCGGAATTCGCGAGCGTTACGCCGCCGGAGAGGCCGCTCGCGGTCGTGCCGTCGTGGCGCACCGTGACGTAGACGAAGCCCGTGCCCTGATTGGCCGTCGATCCGGCGGCGAGGCCGGTGAGGCGACCGAAGTCGACGCCGGTGCGCTGCTGCGACGCGAAGATCTCGTCGCCGGGCAGCGTCGAGGTGAGGCGCGAGTCGAGGCCGACGAGCACCTGCTGCTCCTCGTCGTTGCCGAGGTAGCCGACGCGCGACGACGTGCCGCTCGCGGTGGCGGCGAAAGGCGCCGTGTCGGTCGCGGTGCCCGCGAACAGGTAGCGGTTGCCCGAGCGCGCGTTGCCGATCTCGAGCAGGCGGTCGCGGATCAGCTCGATCGAGTCGGCGAGCAGCCGACGGTCGTCGTCGGACTGCGTGCCGTTCATGGCCTGAATCAGGATCGAGCGCGATTCCGCGAGCGTGCCGCCGGCGTCCTGCAGCAGGCTCGAGGCGGTGTCGAGCATGCGCTGCGCGCCCTCGACGGAAGTCTTGTGGCGCTCGGCGGCGGAAATCTGGCGCCGGAAGGCGAGCGCCTGCGACGTGCCGATCGGATCGTCCGACGCGCGCACGATGCGCTTGCCCGACGAGATCTGCTCCTGCGAGCGCACGAGCAGGCTGAAGTTCGCCGTCAAGCTGCGCTGCACCTGCGCGTAGGTCGCTTGCTGGGTCGGTCGGATGCTCATCGTCCTGCTCCTAGAGGATGCCCATCAGCTCGGCGGTCAGGTCGTTGACGACGCGCAGGTACTGCGCGGCCGCCTGGTAGGACTGCTCCTGCTCGATCATCTTCACGAGCTCCTCGTCGGTGTTGACGCCGGAGACCTGGTCGCGCTGCGTCTCGAGACCGTCGAGCAGGAACTGCTCCGCCTCGCGCGCGCCCTTGGAACTGTCGATCTCGAGCGCGACGCCGCTGACGATGCCCGACAGGTTCTCGTCGAGCGAACGATCGCCGAAGGCGTCGAGCGACTGGGACTCGACCTCGAGGAAACGCAGCACGTTGCCGCCGTCGCCCGAGGCGCCCGAGAGCGAGGTCGACAGCAGGCCGGGGTCGCGCAGCAGGTCCTCGCGCACTCCGATCGTGCTGGCGTCGGCGCCGGAGAAGAGCGAGTTGAGGCCGAGCGCGACGAGCACATCGGCCGTGTCGGAATCGCCGACCACGTCGAGCTGGAACGCGTCGCCGTCGGTGGCCGAGACGTCGCCGAAGCCGAAGGCCACCTTGACGCCGTTGAGCACGTCGAGGTCGTCACCGGGCGTGTAGCCGGGGCCGACGTCGAGCTCGGTCAGGCGCGTGCCCTGTTCGTCGTACACGCCGATGCGCAGGCCCGGAGTGGTGCCGATCGTGCCGTCCATGTTCGGGCGGAACGTCCAGCGGCCGTTGTCCGCGCCGGTGTACTTGCCGGAAATCACGGGGTTCACCGCGTGATCGGAGCCGGTCACGGTCGTGCCCGCGGTCAGCCCGAGCGACGCGAGCGCGCTGCCGCCGGTGATCTGGAACGACTCGCTCGCGCCCGAGCCGGAGCTCTGCACGTACAGGTGCCCGTCGATGGACGCGGCGCGCAAGCCCGCCGACTGGAAGCCCGCGTCGGCATTGAGAGCGGTCGCGAGCTCGTCCGACGTCGCTGCGCTCATCGACGAGAAGCCCGTGCTGGGCAGCGTGACCGTCACGGGACCATTGGCGCCGACGAAGTCGAGCGTGTCGCCGGGCGCGAGCGCGAAGGGCTCGGCTCCGGTCGCGATCGAGGCGCGCCCGCTGCCGAAGGCGTCGTGGTTGTCGGGCGAGGCGTCGAGGCGCGGGCTGAAGTCGAATCCGAAGCCCGCGTCGGCGACGAGCTGCAGGCGGCCCTGCGTGTCGAGGCTCGCGCTCACGTGCGCGATCGAGGAGAGCTTGGCCGAGAACTGGTCGACGGTCATGTGCGTCGCGTCGATCTTGATCTCGTGCTTGACGAGCTCGCCGGTCGCGCGATCGACGACGTTCATGTACAGCGAGCCGCTCTTCACGTCGAAGGGCAAGCCGGCGTTCGAGAGCAACTCGTCGCCGAGAGCGCCGTCGCCATCGCCGTCGACGACCTGGTTCTGCGCCACGAGCACGCTGAACGAGCCCGAGCGCGGCACGCCGGTCGAGTGCACGCGGTTCGACTCGAGGATCAGGTTGCGCGCGAAGGCGTCGAACTGCTTGGAGAGGCTGGGCAGGTAGGTCGACTGGAGCTGCAGCAGGCCGCCGAGCTTCCCGCCGGTCGCGTCGACCGACTGGCCGTCGATCTGGAGCTGCACGTTGCCGCTCGCGGGATCGCCGCCGACGGACATCTGCTCGGTGGTGGTCGGGCTGACGAGAATGCGGCCGCCGACGAGCACGCGCACGGCGCCGCGCGAGTCCTCGACCGCGCGCACGTCGATGTAGCTCGAGAGTTCCTTGATCTTCTGGTCGCGCTGGTCGCGCAGGTCGTTGGCGGTCGAGGTGCCGAACTCGCTGCTCACGATCTGGCGGTTGAGGTCGCCGATCGACTGCGCGAGGTTGTTGACCTCCGAGATGTTCGCCTGCATCTGCAGGAACACGTTGCGCTGGAGCTGCTCGGTGTTGCCCGCGAGCTGCTGGATGGACGACGAGAGGCCCGCGACCGACTGCACGGCGCCCGTGCGCAGCACGCTGTCCTCCGGCGCCGTCGACAGCGACGCGAACGACTGGAACATCTTCTTGAACAGCGCGGGCAGGCCGCTGTCGCCGGTGCCGCCGAGCAGGCTCTCGACGCTC
>JAPLOE010000118.1 GCA_026692705.1 Planctomycetota bacterium | reverse complement strand
GCGAACGGTTCCGCGGAACCTGCGCCGAGCGCCGCGAGCTTGCCGTTGCCTGCGCGCCCGACCATGTCGAGATTCAGGTTCGCGGCGACACGCGCGAGCTCGACCGTGGGTTCCTTCGCCCAGTGCTCGCTGCCGAGCAGGCCGAGCTCCTCGCCCGACCACGCCGCGAACAGCACGTCGCAATCGGGCTTCGGCCCCTTCGCGAGCTGCCGCGCGACCTCGATCAGCACCGCCGTGCCGCTCGCGTTGTCGTCGGCGCCGTTGTGGATCTGCGAACCCGACTGCGGATCGAGCGAACCCTCGCCGCCGTGCCCGAGATGGTCGTAGTGCGCGCCGATCACGACGCAGCGCGAAGGGTCGCGGCCGGGCAGGAGCCCGAGCACGTTCGTCGCGGGGCCACGCTCGCGCACCACACGCGCCTCGACCGTCGCGTTCGGACCGGCCGGCAGCGCCGGCGGCGCCTCGCCCGCGTCGAGCGCGAGGATCACCTTGTCGTAGCCCGGCGCGAGCCGCGACGCGACCGCGTGCGACACGAACAGCGCCGGCAGCACGCTCTGCGCCGAGCGGCTCGTGTCGAAGGCCGGCAGCGGCTCCGACTGCTGCGACGGATGCGGAGCGACGAGCACGGCCGCGGCTCCGTTGCGCTTGGCGTTCATCACCTTCAGGAACAGCGAGCCCGAGTTGCCCCAGCCCGCGCTCGCGTGCACGTTGCCACTCGCGTCGGGCTCCGCCTTGGGCTGCGCGCCACGTTCCTCGGGCGGCGTGCCGCGCACGATCAGCACGATCTTGCCGTCGACGCGCGCGGAGTAGTCGTTCCACTCCTTCTCGCCGTTGACGATGCCGTAGCCCGCCCACGCGACGCTCGCCATCACCGCTCCACCGGTCGAGCAGAACAGCGGCGTCACCTCGTCGGCGTTGCTCGAGAAATCGACGCGGCTTCCGGGGAGCACCTCGACCGGCTTGGGCACGTCGAAGCGCTGGAACCAGCCGTCGGTGCCGCGCTTCTGCAGCCCGATCTCCTCGAAGCGCCGCGCGATCCACTGGCCCGCGCGCAGGCCGGCATCGGTGCCCGCGCGACGACCTTCCTGCGCGTCCGCCGCGAGCCACTCGACGTCGGCCTTCAGGCGCGCCGCGCCGTCGTCGCGCGTCTCGACAGGCGCCTTCGAATTCGTCGCGCAGGCGAAGGCGAACAGGACGGGGAGCAGGGCCAGGCCACGGCGTTGGAGGACGGAGCGCATGGCCGCAGGATAGGTCGGCGCGGGCCGCGTTGCAGCCCCCGCGCGCGAGGGGCGCGAGCCGCTAGACTCCTGCGCCTCGTGCACCTCCAGATCCTCTCTTCGGGCAGCAAGGGCAACTGCGCCCTTGTGCGGGCCGGCGAGCTGCGCCTGCTCGTCGACGCCGGCTTGCCGGGGACCGAGCTCGAGGAGCGGCTCGAGCAGGCCGGCGTGCCGCCGCCGAACCTCGCGCTCCCCGCGCTGCACCACGTGTGGGTCACGCACGGCCATCTCGACCACGCGCGCTCGGCGGGGCTGATCGCGCGCAAGCACCGCGCGCTCCTCCATTGCGCGGAAAGCCTGATGAGCAACGCGTCGATCCGCCGTTGCCGCAACCTTTCGACCGTGCCCGTGGGCGGGCGCGAGGAATTCGACGGCGTCGTCGTGTCGAACGTCGAGCTCCCCCACGACGCCCGTCCGACCGTCGGCTATCGCGTCGAGCACGCGGGGCGCGTCGCGGCGATCGTGACCGACATCGGGCGGCCCGACGAACGTGCCGCGCGCGGCCTCGCGGGAGCGCACGTGCTCGTGCTCGAGTTCAACCACGACCTCGGGATGCTCGAGAACGGTCCCTACCCGCCCGCGCTGAAGAAACGCGTCGCCGGAAACGCGGGGCACCTTTCCAACGCGCAGGCGGCGCAGATGCTGCGGCTGCTCGCAAGCGAGAACCTGCACACGCTCGTGCTCGCGCACCTCTCCGAGAAGAACAACCGGCCGGAGCTGGCGCTCGAGAGCGCGCACGCCACGCTTGCGGAACTCGGCCTCACGTCGCGCGTGCGCGTGCTCGTCGCGAGCCAGGACGAGATCGGCGAGAACCTCGCGGTCTAGAGCGAGACGAGCTCGTCGGATTCGACGAAGAACAGGCTCGTTTCCACGAGGTTCGGCGCGAGGCCGCAGATGCGCGCGACGGCGTCGCGGTAGGCCTCGAGCTGCGGGCGGTAGTGCTCGACGAGCGCCTCACGGCCCCCCTCGAAGCCCGCCGCCTTGTTGGTCTTGTAGTCGATCACGTGCGCACGCACGGCCTTGCCGTTCTCGCGCGTGACCACGACGCGGTCGAAGGAACCCGACTGCAGCGAGGCGCCGACGACCCGGACGTAGCGGCGCTCGCGCCACACTTCGAGCGTGCCCGGGCCTTTCGTGAAGAGCTGGCGCAGGCCGGGCCGCGCTAGCGCCGCGCGGAAGTCCGCGAGGTCGCGCTCGAGCCCTTCCGAGCCCAAGTCGAGCTCCGCCGCGAGTTCGCGCAGCCGCTCGTCCGTCGCCGCGCAGGACTCGAGCCACTCGATCTCCTCGAGCCAACGGTGGAAGCGCGTGCCACGCCTCTGCCCCGGCGTGGGGCCGACACGCTGGAAGAGTTTCTCGAGCCCGATCTCGCGCTCGCCATCGAGATCCGACGGGCTCGCGCGCTCGAGCTCACGCGGCCGCTGCGCGGGCGCGAGCTCGAAGTTCGCGCGCGCGTGCGTCACCGGCGGCGCGTCCGGCAGCTTCTGCCGCGCAAGCGTCCAATCCGAGGAACTCCCCTCGACCTCGTGCACGACCGACGCCGGCGCCAACTCCGCGAAATCGAGGCCAAAGGCGGAGCGCAGCACACCGGCGGCGCTGCAGTTGACCTCGTTCTTCTTGTTCAGGACCGGCGAGAGCACGAGGTCGAGCCTGTGGCGCGCGCGCGTCATCGCCACGTACAGCGCGGAGAGCTCGTCGCGCATCGCCCGCGCCCGCGCAGCCTCGTGCAGCTCGCCCGGAAGCTCGACGCCGCTGTAGGCGAGCACCGCGCGCGCCTCGCGGCTCGAGGACCGCGACACGAACTCGATCTCGCGCTGCGGGTCGCCGTCGACGCGCCGCCACTCGAACGTGTCCGAGTCGTCGCTCCACAGCCGGTCGAGCTCCGGCAGGATCACGGCGTCGAACTCGAGGCCCTTCGAGGCGTGGATCGTCATGACCTTCACGCGCGCCGAGCTCGCGTCCTCGACGCGCTCGCTGCGCACGCGCCGCAGGAAATTGCCGAGCGTTTCTTGGCGGTCGGCGCCGAGGGCGAACTCGACCAGCGCACCGAAACGGCGCTGCTCCCAGGCCCCGTGGCGAGCCGCGACGGCCGCGCGGAACTCCGCGAGCCACGCTGCGAGGCCGAGATCCGCGAGCCGACGCGAGTTGCGGCGGTGCGCACGCGACGCCTCGGCAGCTCCCAGCGTTTCCGAGAGACCCGCCGTCTCCGCCAGCGCGCTCGTCGCCGCATGACGCAAGGCGACCGTGTCGCCGGGATGCTCGAGCCAGTGCAACAGCGCGAGCGCCGCTTGCACGGAGATCGAGTCCGTCAGCGGATTGCCGCCCTCCCCGCTCGCGGGAATGCCGTGGCCACGCAGCCGCGCGAGCAGGTACGAGGCGTACTTGTTGCGCCGCAGCAGGATCGCCACGCTCGCCGCCGGGGCCTGCCCGCGCACATCGCGCACGAGCTCGACCGCACGCGCCATGCACGCGATTTCCTTGCCCGCCTCGTCGTCGCCGCCTGCGGTCGCGTGAACGCGCACTTCACCCGCCAGCTCACGCTGCGCACGGTGCTCGCCGAACGAGCTCGCGAAGTCCTGCGCGGCCTTCAGGGCGCCTTGATCCCCGGCGAATCCGATGTATTTGCCGATGCCCGCGAACACCGTGTTGACGCTGTCGAGGATGACCTGCGACGAGCGGAAGCTGCGGTCGAGCCGCTCCGGAGCGAGCCCGAGACGTTGCGCGAGCCCCGCGAGCAGCTGCGGTTCCGCCGAACGCCAGCCGTAGATCGACTGCTTGACGTCGCCGACGCACAGGAACGAGCGCGAGCCGGTTCCGTCGGCCACGAGCTCCTCCACGAGCGGCCGCAGCACCGCCCACTGCACGGGCGAAGTGTCCTGGAACTCGTCGAGCAGCAGGTGCGACACGCTCGCGTCCATGCGCAGCGCGAGCTCGAGCCGCAGATCGGCGCCCTTCTCGTCGGCGTGCCCCGCGAGTGCACGCGCCACGTCATCGAACGTCACGCGCCGGCGTTGCGCCACCTGCGCCGCATGGTGCTCGTCGTAGGCCTCGAAAATGCGCCGCGCCGCGCGGTTGTGCTCGACGAGCACGCGCGTCAGGCTCGCCGCGACGAGGCGCACGAGGAAGCGCACCGCCTCGACCCACTCGTCGTCGATTCCGTGCGAGCTGTAGCGCTCCTCGCCCGCGATGACGTTTCCCGCGACGCCGCTCGAGCACAGACCGAGCCCTTCACGCGCGAGCTTCGGGTCGCTGGCGCGCTCGCGGAACTCCGGCTGCGAGCTGAACGCGACGAGCTTCGCCTTGTACTTCTCCCAGTTCGAAACTGGCGTGCGCGACTTCGTCAACGGCACCACAAGCCGCGCCACGCGCTGCGTGAACTCGTCCAGTTCCTCTGGCGTCGGCACCGCGAGCAGTTCCGGGTTGTCCCAGGCCTGCGGAGAGCTGTCCTTGAAAAGCGAATAGGCCGCGCGCACGACGGCGGCGAGCTGCGAATGCACGCCGCGAGCGAGGTCGCCGCGCTCGAGGTCGCGCAGCAGCACGCTCCACTCTTCGCGTTCGCGCGCCCCGAGCGCCGCCGCGACGGCCGCGTCCCGCCCGCGCTCCGCATCGACTTCGTCGGCGATGCGCCAGTCCGGCGGAAGTCCCACTTCGGCCGCGAGCGCCTGCGCCAGCTCGACGAAGAACGCATCGAGCGTGCCGACGCGGAAGCTCTCGATGTGCCGCGTCAGCTCGCCGAGGTGCCGCAGGTACCCGCGCTGGCCCACCTTGCGCTGCAGCTGCTCGTCGAGCTCGCGAGCGCCCGTTTCGCTCGCCGCTCCCGCCGCGAGCCGGCTCAGGATGCGCGCGAGGATCTCGCCAGCCGCCTTGCGCGTGAACGTGGTCGCGAGCACCTCGTCGTGGCGCACGCCGTCGCACACGAGCTGGAGGTAGTGCGTCGTGAGTTGGAACGTCTTGCCGGAGCCGGCGGACGCGAGGAACAGTCGGCTGCGTCCGTTCACGCTTCCACCGCCTCTCCGTCGGATCCCTCGTCCGCGCCGACGTCCGCGAGCAGGCCGAAGCCGCAGGCCGCCGCCAGCGAACGATCCGCGGGCGCCGAACTCCCCGGATCGCCGAATTCTCGCCGCTGGATCGCCTCGACGACCTCGAGCGCACGCTGCAGCGCGCTCTCGTGGTGCTCGGGTTCGAGCTCGAACGCGCGGAAGAGCTCGTCATCGAGCGTCTTCGAGAGCGCGATGTACCCGAGCTCGCACGGCCCGGGCTTCTGCGCGCGCAGCTCCTCGGTCAGCCACGCGTACAGCGGAAGCTGCAGGTCCTGCCATTCGCCCTTGCGCAGGTGCACGCTCTTCGGCGACGCACCCGACTCGCTCGTCTTGTAGTCGACGATGCGCCAGCGCTGCAGCCGCGCGTTGTAGTCGATGCGGTCGATGCGGCCGTCGACGTCCATCGCACCCAGCCGCTTCGGTCCGAAGCCGCGCTCCGCGTGTTCGACGACCCAGCCCGCCGCCGCCTGCCGAGCCTGCCAGCGTGCGAGCCCGAGCAACCGCCCGCGCAGCTTCTCGACCTGCAGCAGAACGCTCACCTGCACCGCCGCGCCGAAACGCCGCTGCACGATCGCGTCGAGTTCCTCCGTCAACGCCTTCGCGAGCAACGCCTCGTCCGCGCACGCTCGCAGGTCCGCGCGCGCGAGAATCGCCGCCGCCTCGTGCGCGAGATTGCCGAAGGCGAGCGGATCGAGCTCGAGCCCGGCTTCATCTGCCGTTTCGAGCCGCAGCACGTAACGGAAGTAGTAGGCGAGCGGCGACTGCAGGTACATCCGGAAGCCCGTGGGCGAGATGCGCGTGGGCAGCGGAACCTCATCGATCCGCGGCGCGAACGCCTCCGGGCTCCCTTCGGGTGCAGGCAGTTCGGCCGGGTGCTCGGGGAACGCGGCGCGCACGCGCTCGACGAGCTCGGCATCCTCGCAACGGAACACGAGCCGGCTCGGCCGCAGCGGATCGCCCTCGGAATTGCGCCGCCCCGAAAGCAACAACGTACCCGGACGGCTCG
>JAPLOE010000117.1 GCA_026692705.1 Planctomycetota bacterium | reverse complement strand
TCGTCGAGGCGCTGCTCGGCGACATCGACGCGAGCGTCGTGCAGCTGGAAGCGTCAAAGCAGGACGTCACCGCGGCGCTGCGCGGCTTCGGCTTCGCCGCGCTGCGGGAGGCGCGCGTCGAGCGCGGCTTCGAGCTGCTGGCGCGTGCGGACCAGAAATTCGCGGGAATTGGCCCGGAAAAGGCCTTCGAGCTCGCGCGCGACCCCGCGACGGGCAGCGAGGACGACCGGCTCGCGCTCGAAGGCGCCGCGCACGTCCTGTGGGCGCGCCAGCACGGTGCTAGCGGCGCTCCCGAAGACGCCGTGCGCAGTTACCGGCAGGCCAAACGTTGCCTCACGCCGCGCGACGGGCGCGCACTGCCCGGCACGCTCTCGCTCGAGCTCGCGGCGGCGCTCGCGGCCTCGGGCAAGGTCGACGAGGCGCGCAAGGAACTGGGCCAACGTGGCCTCGAGGCGCGCGAGCTGTCGCGCCTGCCCGAGTGGGCCGGACAGGCGCTCTTCGACAACGGGCTGCTCGGGCGATGATCCGCTACGAAGGCACGCTGTTCCGCCCGCCGTCGGAAGCCGACAGCCTGATCCTGCAGGCGACGATCGGTTGCTCCTACAACGAGTGCACGTTCTGCGCGATGTACCGCGAGAAGCGCTTCCGCGTGCGCAAGCTCGACGAGCTCGAACGCGAGATCGAGTGGGCGCGCGAGAACCTCGAGCCCGTGACGAAGGTGTTCCTCGCCGACGGCGATGCGCTCGTCGCAAAGGCCTCATTCCTCGCGAGTTTGCTCGAACGCCTGCGCGCTGCGTTCGGCGAGCTGCGGCGCGTGAGCTGCTACGCGAGCCCGCAAGCTCTCGCGATCCGCAGCGTCGACGAGATGCGCCAGTTGCGCGAGCTGGGCCTCAACCTCTACTACCTCGGCGTCGAAAGCGGCGACGACGCGACGCTCACGAAGCTCGCCAAGGGCGTCGACGCGCCCGAGATGATCCGCGTGGCGCGCAAGGTGCACGAAGCGGGCGTGAAGCTCTCGACGATGGTCCTGCTCGGCGCCGGCGGTCGCGCGCGCAGCCTCGAGCACGCCCGCGAGAGCGCGCGCGTGATCAACGCGATCGACCCGCGCTACGTCAGCACGCTCGTGATGACGCCGGTCGAAGGCACTCCGCTGTTCGAGCAAGCCGAACGCGGCGAGGTGGACGAGCTCACGCCGCTCGAGCTCGCCCGCGAATTGCGCGAGTTCGTCGCCGGGCTCGAGCTCTCCGGCGCGGTCTTCCGCTCCAACCACGCCAGCAACTACCTCGCGGTCAACGGCACCCTGCCGCGCCACAAGGACGAGCTGCTGCGCGCCCTCGACACCGTGCTCGCGCACCCCGAACACGCGCCCTTTCGTCCGGACTGGGCTCGGGGACTGTGACCGCGCGGTAAAAGCGGGCGCGATCGGCTCACGGCCGCTGGACGGCCCCGTAACAGCGGGCAGCGACTGCCCTACACTGGACACGCCCCGCGCGCATTCGCGCTGCGGAGGCGCGCCGCAACTGGGTCCTGCACGCAGGGTCCACCAGCCACGATCCCCCACGCCATGCAAGGTTCGCCCGCCCAGCCGTCCAACCGCCCCGCCGCTCCCGCGAACGCCGCCGACGCGACGCCGACGCAGAGCCTGCTGATCGTCGAGGACGAGATCGACCTCGCCTTCGGCTTCCGCGACGCGCTCGCGCACTCGGGCTTCCGCGCCGACGTCGTGCACGACGGTCGCGCCGCGCTCGACCTCTTGAAGTCGCGGCCCTACGACCTCGTGCTGCTCGACCTGATGCTGCCGGGCATGAAGGGGCTCGAGGTGCTGAAGGAGCTGCGCAAGTTCCGCTCCGACACCTGCGTGCTGATCCTGACGGCGCTCGCCGGCGGCGAGGAAGCGGTCATCCAGGCGATCGAATCCGGCGCCGACGACTACCTGTCGAAGCCCTGCTCGCCGCGTGAGCTCGTCGCGCGCGTCGAGGCCCGCTTCCGCCGCCGCGCGCTCGACGCCGCCCCGCCGGCCAAGCTCGTGCTGCCCGGTGGCATCGAGGTCGACCTCGCGCGCCTCGAGGTGCACCGCGACGGCAAGACCGTGGCGCTGACGCCGCGCGAGGGCGACATCATCGAGTACCTGATCCGCCACCGCACGCGCGTGGTGACGCGCGACGACCTGCTGCTCGACGTCTGGCACTACAAGAGCGCCAACGTCGAGACGCGCACGGTCGACATCCACATCGTCGGCCTGCGCCGCAAGATCGAGCTCAAGCCGGAGGACCCGCAGGTCGTGCAGACCGTGCGGGGCAAGGGCTACCGCTGGTACAGTTGAGCGCGATGGCTCCCGACGGCGCACGCAGGCGGCGACCAGGCCGCGGCGGCGCCGCGGTGCTCGCGCGTGAAACCCGGGGCTCGCTCGTGGAGCTCGCGCCATGGTGACGTCGCTCGTGCCGCGTTCGGCGCGCGAGAGCGCCCGCCGTTTCGCCTTCGCTCTGTACGCCGTGCTGCTCGTGCTGCCGACGCTCGTGCTCGGCTTCCTGCAGTGGCACCACATCTGGCGCGAGCATTCGGCCGAGCTCGAGGAAGTGCCGCACCACGCCGAGGACGCGGCGCTGCGCTTCCGCAAGACGCTGCAGGGTTCGCTCGACAAGCTGATCGAGTCCGAACGCAGCCGGCCCTTCGAGCACTACGCGCGCTACTACAGCCCCGACTCCCCCGCCGGCGAGTTCACGCTGCTCGAATCGCCGCTCTCCACGCTCGAGCGCCCGCGCGGCGTCCTCGGCTGGTTCCGGCTCGACCTGACCGATCCGCAGGCGCGTGGCGTCGACGTGTTCGAGGGTGCGCTCGGCGACGCGCAGGCCAAGGCGACGCTGGAGAGCGCGGCCCTCGGCCTGACGCGGCGCTACTTCGAGAGCCAGTGGATGCGCAGCACGATGCCGGTGACGCCGGAAGCGGAGGAGCTCGAGCTGCCGATGCGCGTGCTGGCCGCCAGCGCCGCGCGCGCCGACGACGTCGCCTGCCTCGAGGCCGAGCAGATGTCGATCCTCGAGCCCGTGCAGACCTTGGTCGGCAACTTCCAGCTCGTGTTCTACCGCGAGGACGACGGCGTGCCGCGCCTCGTGGCCTACCGCCACGTGCTGGTCGAGCCGCTGCCCGAGCTCGTCGGCCGCGGCGAGTGCCTGCAGCGCCTCGCCACCGGCCGCAGCTTCGTGCAGGGCTTTTTCCTCGAGCCGCGCTGGTTCTTCGACGAATTGCCCGCGACCGTCGCCGCCGCCGTGCTCGCGCGGCGCGAGCGCTTCCTGCGCGAGGGCGAGGACTGCTGCGGCGACGGCCGCGAGTACTTCGCGCAGGTCAGCCCCGTGCGCGACCTCGGCTTCGCCACCGGCTCGAGCGCCGACGAGCAGTACGGCACGATCCGCGTCGCGATCGACACCGCCGACATCGACGCGCGCTACCGCGAGCGCACGTGGCGCTTCCTCGGCGTCGCGACCATGCTCGGCCTCGCGCTCGCCACCGGCGTCCTGCTGCTCTCGCACAGCGTGCGCAAGGACATCGAGCAGGCCGAACGCACCGAGAATTTCGTCGCCGCCGTCACGCACGAGCTGCGCACGCCGCTCTCGACGATCCAGCTGCACGCCGAGATGCTGCAGGACGGCTGGGTGCGCGACGAGAAGCAGCGCGACGAGTACCACCGCCGCATCGTGCGCGAGACCGCGCGCCTGTCGACGCTGGTCGAGCGCGTGCTCGAGAAGGCCAAGCTCGGCGCCGGCGCGCCGACGCCGCGCGCGCTCGACCTCTCCGCCGAGGTCACGCGCCACTCCGAGAAGCTGCTCGGCTGGCGCACCACGCCCGAGCCCGACCTCGCCTTCGAGCTCCCCGACGACCTGCCCGAGGTGCTCGCCACGCCGGAAGCCGTCGGCTCGATCCTCGTCAACCTCGTCGAGAACGCGCGCAAGTACGCGCCCGTCGACCCCGCCGCCCCCAACTCCGAGCCGCTCCGCATCACCGTCCACCGCGAACGCGGCGGCCTCGCCCTCGACGTCCTCGACCGCGGCCCCGGCGTCCCCGCCTCCGAGCGCGAACGAATCTTCGAAGCCTTCTACCGCACCGGCAGCGAGCAAACCCGCAGCGTCCGCGGCACCGGCCTCGGCCTGCACCTTGTCGCCCTTCACGCCTCCAGCTGCGGCGGCCGCGCCGAAGTGCTCGCCCGCCCCGGTGGCGGCGCGATCTTCCGCGTCGTCTTCCCGCTCGCTCCCGCGCCCGACGCGTAGGAGAAGGAATCAGGGATAGGGAGGAGAAGGAGAAGAGAGGGAGGGAGACCGGAGGCGAGAGGCAACGGCGAGGGAGGACGAGTGAGGTGCTGCCGGGCAAGGAATCCGCGGAAGCAGAGAGATGAATGAATCGAGCAGAGGCGGGGGCGGCCCGAGCCAGTGACGGCGTGAAGATCGTGGCCGGGGGCGGGACGTGAAGGCGCAGGAGCGGCCTTGGAGCGGGGCAGCGTGGTTCGCTGGCAACCTAGGGGCGAACTCGATTCAAGAAGTCGGCGAAGCCGCGGGCGAGCGGATAAAGCACCGTCTTGACGTCGTACATCGCGAAGAACGACTGCAGGTCGCAGTAGGCAACGGCGCCGAAGTCGGCGGCGCGCAACTACAGGCAGTAGGCGTTTCCGAAGGAATCGTCTGCGATCGGCAGCCAATTGCTCTCGAGTCGCCCGGACAGCACCTCGACCTTCCATTCGATGGAGCTGCTTCTGACGGGTCTTCCGACCCCGAGGAAGCTCTTGATCTCGGCCTCGCCTCCGTGGAGTCTCAGAACGTCGATGACGTTGGGATGAGCACGGCCGCCATCCGTCGCGAGCAGGAACGCCCGATAGTCGGCCGGCAGCGTTGTGGCCAGTCGCACTTCCAGCGCGGCGACATCCGCTTCCGCCAGTTCGGGGCCTCTCCGCACGAAGCCGGGAATGCCTCCAACCTCCGGCTTCATTGGACACGGCTCCCGCGGCGCTTCCCGCCATCCCGATTGGCCTTGTTCTCCCTCGCCGCTTCGCCGTCACTGGCCTGGGCCGCACCGCTCTCGCTCCTCGGCTGCCTCTTTCCGACCTCCGGTTTCGCTCCCCACCGGTTGCTTCTCTCTCAAAGCAGCGCGGGCAGGCGCCGCGACGAACGCGACACCTGCCCGCGGCGAGCAGAACGTGAGAGTCGAGAGCCCTAGGACTTGGGCGCCGGCTCCACGGGAGCGGGAGTTTCCTTGGGGCGGCCGGGGAAGGTGAGGCCGTAGCGGGCCTCGAGGCCCTTGAGGCCGATCAGCTGGTCGCGCACGTCGCGGACGCGTTCGAGCGATGCCTGGCCGGCGATCTGCTGGAACTCGCGCGGCTCGATGGCGACGGTCTCGGGGTCGCGGACGCCGACCTTGCGGGCAACGAAGATGCGCTCGCGGTCCATGGAGACGAGCGGCGTGCCGACGGTGGAGTCGGCGAGGCGCAGCAGCGTGCGGCCGGTGAAGGCGAGCTCGCGCAGGAAGCGGTCGCGCTCGCTCGCGTCGTCGGTGGAGTCGCCGGTCAGGTCGGACTCGTCGATCCAGCCGGCGTCGATCACGGTCGCGCCCGCGGCCTGCGCCTTGGCGGCGAAGGTGGCGGAGTCGATCACGAGCGCCTCGGGCGTCGTGGCGCCGGCGGTGCAGGCCTGGAAGAGACCCTGCGCCTTGCCGTTGGCGAGCTCGAAGGACTGGTCCTTGCGCCACTCGACCAGCACCTTGTCGGCGATGGCCTCGTAGGCGGGAGGAGCGGCCTCGACGCGCACCAGCGTGCGGCCGAAGACGATCGACGTCGGGCCGACGTAGAGCGGGATGAAGCGGTCGGAGCGCGAGGCGCGCAGGATGCGCTCGGCGAGCATCGCGTCGCCGACGCCGGGGTAGGTCGACCAGTCGGTCTGCGTGCGCGGCTCGTCGTCGCGCACGTAGGCGAGGCCGAACTCGGCGGCCTCGAGCGCGAGCTGGTCGCTCGTCAGGCCCGTGCGCAGGCGCATCTGGGCGTCGGCCGAGTAATCGACCAGCGCGCGGTGGATGCGCGACTCACGGCGCGCCTGCTCGGCGACTTCCTCGTAGGGCTTGTAGAGCCGCTCGGCCGCCGTGGCGCCGGCCGCGTTCTCCTCCGCACGGCGGAAGCGCACGTTGGCGAACTGGTTGTAGTAGTCCTTGGCGAGCGCCTCGGCGTCGACGCCGGCGATCAGCGGGAACTTCTCGAGCAGCTTGGTCGGCTCGGTCGCGTCGGCGACGTTCCAGATCAGGAGCTCGGCGGAGGTGCGTTCGGCCACCCAGTCGGCGTTGAAGCGCGAGCGCTTGGTGTTCGCGTCGAGCGCGTCGTACCAGGCGCGCAGGGTCGCCTCGTCGGCGGTGCGCCCTTCGACTTCCTTGGCGGCGGCCGCGACGTCGAAGCTGACGAGCTCGAAGCCGTACTGCTGGTGCTGCTTCTTCCAGGCCGCCTCGATGTCCGCGGGGCGCGGCTGCGCGGCGAGCGTGATGAAGCTCTCGTAGCGCTCGATGCGCAGCAGGGTGCGCAGCGTCTCCTGGAAGTCGACCGCGGTCGTGCCGACGCTCTCGAGCACGCGCGCGAAGGTCGCGGCGTCGCCGAAGGGCGGGATCTGCAGGAAGAACTCGGGGAAGCCCGCCTCGACCTTGGCGCTGGGGCGGCTGAGCACGATGAAGCCGCCGTCGCGGATCGTCTGGCGCAGCTCGCTGTCGGTGATCTGGATGCCGGCGTCGAGCGCGAGGCGGTCGAGCACGAGCATGCGGCCGACCTGCTCGTCATCGAGGAAGTCGTTCAGCCCGCGCGAGCCGACCGCGTACATCAGGTTCTGCAGCTTGCGCTTCTCGGCCATGAACTGACGGCCGCCCATCGTCTGGGCACCATCGGTCGGGTGCTGCCACGTGACGTAGGAGGTCTCGCCCGGGTCGCTGGCGCGGAAGAACTGGGTGAACTCGCTCGGCACCACGTAGATGACGAGCGTGAAGATCATCAGGCCGAGGATGATCAGGAAGCGCGTCCGGCTCTGCCCCTTGGGAACGTGGACCGGCTCGTCGCCTGCGGCGAGTTCTTCCGGCGTCGGGACGTGTTCGGGCTCTTGATGCGTGGACATGGGCTACGGGCGTTCGTCTTGGGGGAAGCGGGGCCAAGGAGTGTAGGTGCGGCGCGAGAAGCGGCGCAAGCAATGCGCTCGCCCGGGGCCCGGAATGGGCCTTCTAGTCGCGCAGCAGCTCGCCGTCCCGCGGGAGGTCGTCGATCGAGGCCAGCGCGAAAGTGTCGAGGAACTTGCGCGTGGTGCCGTACAGGAGCGGGTGGCCGGGGTCGTCGGAGCGGCCGGCCACCTTGACCATGCCGCGGTCGACCAGCGTGCGCAGGATCGGGCCGACCTGCACGCCGCGGATGGCCTCGATCTCGCCCTTGGTCACCGGCTGGCGGTAGGCCACGATCGCGAGCGTCTCGAGGCCGGCGGCGGAGAGCTTCTCCTCCTTCTTGGCCTTCGAGAGGCGCGCCACGGTCTCGGCGACGTCGGTGGTCGTGAAGATCTGCCAGCCGCCGGCGATCTCGCGCAGCTCCCAGGGCAGCCCGGCGGCGCCCAGGCGCGCCTGCAGGCGGTCGAGGGCCTCGCTGACTTGGCGTTCCGGCGTGCCTCCGACGAGCTGGGCGAGGCGGCCGCGCGAGAGCGGCTCGGTGGCGACGAACAGCAACGCGGCGAGGTCGCGCTCGAGCTCGGTCTCCGACAGCTCGGCGGCGGGCAGGACCTCGCCCTCGGGCGTCGCGGCGGCGTTCGGCTCGCCCGATCCGTTCGACTCGCCGGCTTCGGTGGCCTGCGCCTGCGCCGGGGCGGCCGCCTCGGCCGTGGCCCCCGCCGTTGCGGACTGGGGAGCCTCGGAGGCTTCGACGAGGGGCACCGGGAGGTCGCTCGTGCTCATGGAGGCGTAAAGAATCGTCGAGCCCGCCCGCGCGGTCAAGGACGGGGGCGGGAGCGGGGCACTCTGGCGGAGGTTTTGCGTCGGAAAACGGCCGGAGGGGCCCCCGGCGGTGGGCTTCAGCGCTGCTTGCGCTCGACGAGGTCGAAGAACGGCTCGAGCTGGACCCGGTAGCGCCGGACCATGGCCGAGCGCCACTGCAGGAACTCCATGTCCCCCACCGGCTCCGCCGCGAGGCTCTTCTCGACGTCCTCGCGCAGCTCGGCCCACGTGCCGGGGCGGCCCTCGGTGCGCTTCTCGGGGATGAAGAACAGCCAGCGCCCGTTCTGCTCGAGCGGCCCGCCGACCTTGCCCTGCGGCGTCGCGAACACGATGCGCGGCAGCTCCTGGCTCTCCGAGCGCGCGATCTGCATGCGCGTGACGTGCGCCGCTTCCTCGTCGCCGTAGCCGTGCGCGAGCGCGAGCTCGTCGAAGCTCTTGCCGAGCGCGAGGCCCGACTCGAAGGCGTCGCGCGACTCGGCCGAGCGCACTTCGGTGATCACGACATCGCAGCGGTCGGTCTCGAGCATGTAGGCGCGCACGCAGCGCTCCGCGAGCATCTGCACGATCGTCTCGTCGCGCAGGTCGGCGAGGTACAGCTCCGGCTCGACGCCGATGACCTGATCGATGTGCTCACGCAGCGTCAGCTTCGAGCCCTTCGACTCGAGCTTGCGCTCGAGCTCGTTGGCCGCGCGCTTGAGCTCGGCCTCGACCGCGGCCTCGACCAGCTTGATGCCGAGCCGGTCGGCCTCGAGCGTCGCGAGCTCGGCGAAGACCATCTGCTCGACCACGCGCCGCGCGAGGCGATTGTCGGCGACCCACAGCTTGCGCAGGAACGTGACCGAATCGAGCGCGCGGTCGCCGACGTGGCCGAGCAGCAGCGCGGACTGCGAATCCTGCGGCGTCGCCGCGGGTGCGGCTTGCGGCTGCGGCTGGGCGACCGGCGGAGTGGAAGGCTGCGGATTCGACGCGACGGGCTCGGGCTTGCGCGGCTGCGGAGCGGCGGCCGGAGCGTTGACGACGGGCGTCGGAGCCGTTCCGGTCGCGGCGTTCGCAGGCGGCGTGTTCGGCGCCGACGCGGGCTCGCTCGCATTCGTCACCGCGGGCGGCGTCGACGTGACGGGAGCGAGACGGGAACGCTCGGGATTGCCCGTCGCGGCGCAGGCCGCGAGGGCGACGAGAACGAGAGGCAGGGTTCGCATCAGCGGTACGACACGCGCCGGATGATGCCGACGGCGTGGCAGGCCGGGCAGTCTACGAGCTGGGTGCGTCCGGCGGACGAGGCAGGCGTGGAGCCGCCGCCCTGGCCACCGCGGTTGGCCTGACCGACGGCGTTGAGCACCTCGCGCCGGCCACCACCGCCGCAATCGGGGCAGTTGGAGAACTGCGGGTCGCGCAGCTGGTAGTCGCCGGAGTGCTCGACGTGGTACGCGAGCATCCACTGCGCGCGGTTGGTCGAGCCGTACTCCTTCCAGAACTTCTCGTTCTCGTTGTCCTCGCCCTCGGCGGTCGCCGCGCGCGCCGCACGCGCCGTTTCCTGCGCCGCGACGTAGCGCTTGAGGCGCTCCTCGAGCTCGCGCCGCGCGCTGTCGGTCTCGCTGGTAGGCGCCGCCTGCGACTCGGGCGTCGTCGTGCCGTTCAGGCCCTTGCGCGCCTCGGCGTCGCCGAGCAGGAACGTGCCCTGCCCGTAGCTCGCGCGGCGCCAGCGGCCGCCCGCGCGTTCCTTCCAGAAGCGCGTGACGAGTTCCGGGGTGATGCTGGCCGAGACCGAGCGCGTGAGCTCGCCCGCGACCGCGTCGACCAGCGACTTGTCGAGGCCCTCCTCGAGCCACTCGATCGCCGCTTCCTGCGTGAGCTGCGGGTCGCGCGCCTTGGCGGCGATCAGGCGGCTCGTCCACGAGATCCACGCCTCGCTCGCGCGCTCGCGCAGCTTGGCCTCGCGCGCCTTCTCGACCGAGGCCTTCTTCTTCTGCGCGTCCTGCACGAAGCCGCTGTTCGGATTCGCGGCGACGAAGGCCTCGATCTTGGCGAGCGCGCGATCGAAGTAGCCGCGCGCGCGGTCCTGGTCGATCTCGCGCAGCGTGTCGAGCGCCGCCTGGTTCTGCGCCTTGCAGCGGTTGCGCGTGAGCGCGTTGGCGACCTCGTTGGTCTTGAAGCCCGGCTCGAGCTTGGCGAGCGCTTCCAGCTGCTCGACGGCGTGCGCGAAGTCGTAGATGCGCTCGCAATACACCGAGAAATCCCACAGCGACTGCGCGCTGGTCGCGTCGAGACGCACGAGCTCGGACTGGTACAGCTCGTCGCGCGTGTAGATGTCGAGCGCCGGCGCCTGCACGCGCACGGCCGCGCCGCGCAGCTGCTTCATCGCAACGGGGAACGTGCGCTGCGCGGTCTTGACCCACAGCTCGCTCGCCGTGCGGTTGACGATCTGCCCGATCACGTCCGTGCCGTCCTGCAGGAACAGGCGGTCGGCCTCGACGAACACCTCGTCGCCCGAGCGGTCGACGTAGCCGTACTTCGCGAGCAGCTCGTCGGCGAGCGACGGATCGAGCCGCGTCCACGGCAGGCGCACCGCACCGCCGTTGTCGAGCCGCAGCACGTGCAGCGTCTGCGCGTCGTGGCCCGTGATTTGGCCCCACAGGATGCCGCCGTCGTACAGGCGCAACATCGAGAGCTCCGCGCTCGCGGATGCCGGCGCGGCTTGGGCGGGCGCCTGCGCGCGGGTCGCGAACACGGTCGGGGCGAGCAACAGCACGGCGAAAAGATGCTTCATGGCGTCTGGTTCCCTGCCTTGGGCGACGGGCTCTCGATCAGCTCGCGCCGCAGGCGCTCACCGAACGGGACCTGCCGCAGGAGCAGCGTGGTGAAAGTTCTCGAGCGCGAGCGGCCGGACGTCACCCAGCGGATCTCGACGTCGACGCGCCAGCGCAGCGCGCCGCCAGCACGGTTGTCCTTGGGATCGGGCGTCCCGCGAGCGGAGTAAGTCAGCCCCGGGTGGCCCGGGACCGGACGGTTCTCGACCGGCGGCGGAGCGCCGACGCTCGTCTCGCCGGTGGCCTCGTCGCGCACGATCGGGAAGAAGCCTTCCTCGAGATCGGCGACGACCGCCTCGACCGCGCTCGCGCTCGCGCACTTGAGCGCGGCGTTGCGCGTCATCGAGGCGCCGAACGTGAGCAGGCCGAGCACGGCGCTCATGCCGATGAGCAGGATGCCCATGGCGATGAGCACCTCGAGGATCGTGAAGCCGCCGCGGCGGCCCTGGGGTGCGGAGCGTCTCACAGGTCCCAGTCCTCCCGGTGCACGGCGATCGGCACGTCGCGCACGAGCGTGCGGCCGTAGTGGATCACCGAACCGTTCTCGTGCGCGGTCGGCGCGGTGCCGCGCTCGCCACGGCGCACGTTGACCCAGCGCCCCGCCACGCTCTCGACGCGCATCCACTCCGAGTCGACGAGCACGTGCCCACCCGGCTCGGGCAGCTTGGCCGGATCGTCGACCTCGAAGGCGCCGTCCTGCTGCGCGAGGTACATCGACATGCGCGTGCGGCGCTTGAGGTCGGCAGGATGCTCGAACTCGAACTCGAGCCGCACGCGGCGCGGCAGGAGCGGAGTGTCGCCGGCCTTGGGCAGGAAATCCGACGGATCGTTCCAGATGTGGCGCTGCGCGTTCGGGCGGCCGCGTTGCCACGCGTCCCAGCACGCGACCGTGTCCGCGGGCGACCTCCCGAGCTTCCAGCTCTCGCGCAGGATCGAAGTCTGCGTCGCGAACTGCATCCCGATCCACAGCACGCCGCCCGACACTTCCTGCGCCGAAGTCGGCCGCGGGACTCCGCCGGCGCTCAGGTACTTCTCGTCGAAGAACGAGACGTCGGCGCCGCGTGCAGGCCCGTAGATGCGCTCGCCACGCCACAGCGCACCGAGCGCGCGTTTGGAGATGTCGCGTGTGCCCGGTTCGAGCGGGAGCACGGCCCAGATCACTTCGATCAGGCCTTCGCCCGCGATGCGGTCGGCGCGGTTCTCGCCGGCCTGCAGGCGCGCGAGCTCCGCGACCGACGCGTGGCGCACGAGGCGCACGCGCGGCCACTTGGTCTCGGCCACGCCGTCGCCGTCGTGGTCGAAGAAGGCCCATTCCGCGAGGAAATCGCCGCGGGGGCCGGGCTCGAGCGCCGCGAGGTCCGCCGCGCACAGCTCGGCGACGCCCGAGGCCTCCTCGACCTGCATGCGGCGCACTTCGCTCTTGTCCCACACGGTCATGAACTGCCGCACGAGCACGAACACGGCCGCGACGAGCAGCGCTAGCAGCCCCGCCGAGAGCAGCAGCTCGACCAGCGTGAGGCCACGACGCCCGTGCGTCGCTCGGAGCGCGCGCAGCTTCATTCGTCGACCCTCCGCAGCACGAGGCTCGGCGCCGTGAACTCGGCGCCCAGCGCGCGCAGGCGCGGCGTCTGCTTCCAGCCGTGCGCGAGGCCGTTCTGCTCGTCGAAGGCACCGCGCTGGTAGCGCACGTGCACGCGCCACTCGACGCGGTCGGACTGCTTGCCGATGCGGTGGCCGACACCCTGCGGCATGCCTTCGCGCAGGAGCGCGAGCCCCTTCGTCACGCCCGGTTCGCCGTCCCAGGGCGCGAGCTGCTCGCCGTCGCTCGACAGGCGCTGCAGCGTCTCGACCTTCACGAGTCCGCTCGAAGGTTCCTCGACCGAGAAGAAGCTCGTGCGCCAGTGGGCGTTGGGCTGGTCGAGCGTGAGGCCGAAGTAGCCGAGCTCCGGCGCATCGGACTTCTCGGTCCAGCGGTCGGAGTAGCGGTACGGGAACAGGATCACCGGCGTGCCCGCCGCGTGCGAGTTGGGCACGGTGCCGAAGCGCCCGCGGAACAGGCCGTCGCCGCGCCCGTCCTTCTTGCCCGGTTCGGTCGAGCGCCGCGGCATGTCGAGGCCCGAGCCCGCGAGGCGCGTGTAGTGGATCAGCTCGGTGCCGACGAGCACGGTCCCGCTCGGCGGGAAGCCCGTGGTGTCGACGAGCGGCAGAGTCGAGTCGCCCGGGCCGATGCCGCCCGACAGCGTGCCGACGATGAAGTGCTCGAGGAACATCGCCGTCGAGCCGGCCTCGTGCGTGCCCTGCAGCGTGCCGAGCAGGCCGCGACCGCCCT
The DNA here is from genome assembly GCA_026692705.1 of Planctomycetota bacterium. GTDB lineage: Bacteria > Planctomycetota > UBA1135 > UBA1135 > F1-120-MAGs118. The sequence goes on along the minus strand of JAPLOE010000117.1, from coordinate 6,934 downwards.
GCGGAATGTTGAGCGTGCCGTTGGCGGAGTCGTAGCCGTCGTAGCAGACGATCTCGTCGCCCACGAGCATCAGGCCCGCGTCCTGCGGCAGCGACGTGAGGAAGCTCTGCGTCTGCCCGTAGTTGCCCCACGCGATGCGCACGGCCTGCGGCGCGACAGTCATCTGGCCGCCGCCGTCGGCGAGGTCCGCGGTGAGCACGAGCAGGCCACCCTGCGTCGGTGCACCCTGCTGGTCGCCGAAGGACGTCGTGTGGAAGACGAGCTCGTCGGCGAGCGCATCGAAATTCTCGGCGCCGCGGATCGACTGGCCCACGACGACCGAGGCGGCGTCGCGCGGCAGCTCGCCCGAGGGATGCTTGTTCATGCGCGCGAGCGAACGCGACTCGAGCGTCGCGCCCGTGCCGGTGTTCTGCACGGTCATCGGCACCGGCGCGCGCGCCTGCGCGTCGAGCGCGACCATCACGGCGTTGCGCGCGAGCACGGTGCCGTCCTCGGCGACGAGCGTGCTCGTGTCGGCCTGCGGCTGCAGCGTGTTCGTCGGATCGAGCTTCCACGACGCGACCGTGCGGTCGAGCGGGCGGTACGAGCGGTGCACGCGCGCCGGCCAGCCGAGCGACGTGCGCGTGTCGTCCATCAGCATCACGTAGTCGAAGCGGCCCGGCTCGCCGCCGTCGACGCCGTTGCGCTGCACGCGCCACACCGGCAGCACCTCGGTGCCCGCCGGATGGTCGTGGCTGTACGTGCCGCACACGCCGCGGAACTGGAACGTCGTGCGCGCCGCGTGCGTCAGCGGCAGGTTGGTGTCCTCGCTCGTGCCCCACCACGCCTGCCACAGCGCGACGCTTTGAGCTGCAACGGGTTGCGGCTCGGGTTCGGGCGAGGCGAGCAATGCGGAACCGGCGCTCGACGACGCTTCCGGCGCCGAAGGATCGAGGCTCAAGCTGCCCGCAGGCCCGCCCGGAGTGCCACCCGGCGTTCCACCGGGAATCGTCGGAGAAGTCGGGCCCCCACCGCCGCCGCCGCCGCCACCACCGTTGGGCACGCCACCCTGCACGTCCGCGCCGTCCTGGCCGAGCGTGAGCACCTGCCGCAGCGCCTGCAGCGCCACCGGCTCGTTGCGCACGAGGTGACCGTCGCTCGAGATCGTGTCGTAGCGCAGCCACTCGGTGAACTGCGCGTCGGCGATGCGCGTGAGCTGCGCGAACTCCGAGCCGTTGTTCGCCGGCAGGAAGCCCGTCAATCCGCTCGCCCCCGGCGCCGGCACGGAGATCGGCACGACGTAGGTCTGCCAGTTGAGCACGCCCGCGATCGGCACGCCCGCGGCGCCGAGCTGCCAGTTGGGATCCCAGTTGACGACGAACGCGTGCGGCACCTGCGCCGGGTCGCCGGTCGGCAGCGCCGCGCGACCGGAGATCTGCAGCGTGTCTCCGCTCCAGCCCGAGTAGCGAATGATCTCGTAGCCGAAGAGCGGCGTGTTCGCGGCGGTCGTGTGCTGCGTCGAGTTCTGCTGCGGCTGGCCGTTGGGGAAGTAGCGGATCGTGCCCGGCGTGAGCTGCACGAGCAGCGCGTAACCACCCTGCTGGCTGAAGGCCTTCATCACGTCGGCGATCTGCTCGTTGGGATCGCACACGCCCAGGCGCAGACCCGAGGCCGACGAGTTGCCCTCGATGCCGTAGCCCATCGAAGCGAGGATCTGCGCGTGCGAGATCGGATCGCCGAGCGAGCCCGAGCCGCCGACGACGCCGATCGCGCGCGCCACGGTCCACGCACCCAGCGTGCCGGGCAACCGCGCGGAACCGGCGGGAACGTTCGAGCCGAGGATCGAGGCGTAACCGTAGAGCTCGACCGTCGCGCCTGCGGGGTGATCGACGTCGACGTTGAGCGCCGACGGCACGCCCACCTCGCCCCCGACGAACGGAACGCGCGCGAGGCGCCCGCCGAAGCCCGTGTTCGCGCCCGTGAGCGCCGGCGTCGCGCTCAGCGAATTGCCGCCGGAGTGCACGCACTCGATCAGCTCGTTGCCGATGCGCACGACGCACGGATTGGGGAAACCCTCGAGGCTCTCGACCACGAGCGTCGTCGCGCCCTGCGACAGCCCGCCGGTGAGCCGCGTCTGGCCCGGCTTGCGCACGCCGAAGCTGCGGCCGTCGACGAGCAGCGACATCTGGCTCGGCTTGTTGCCGTGCACCTCGAACGCGAGGTGCGACCAGGTCTGCGCCGCGAGGCCCGGCCCCTTGCCCGGCGTGAGCGCGAAACGCATCTCGCCCACTTCGGTGTAACCGACAGAGCCGGGGTGATCACCCGAGCCGTCGTACACGCGCACGACGAGGTCCTGTCCATCGATGCCGACCTTGACGCGGTCGGTCTCGATCGACGAGCGGCCGACGTCGAACAGCGTGCCCTGACCCAGCGCACGCGGCTTGAACCACAGCTGCGCATGGAACGCGCGCAGCATCGAGTTCTGCGTGTTGATCCAGCCCAGCTCCTGCGCCGTGCGCGAGACCGGATTCGAGGCGACGTAGCGGCCCTCGGCGTCGCCGGTCTCGTGGTCGAAGTGCATCACCTGGCGGTTGTTGAGCCCCTGCACGTTGTCGGGGTCGCGCGAAGCCCACAGCTGCGCCCAGCCGTCGTCCTCGCGCGAGGCGAAAACATGCTGCGGAACCGGCGTTTCCGTGCCCTGGCCCTGCGCGGCGTTGGCGGTCTGCGTGACGCCCGCGACGAAGGCCTGACCGCCGAGCGTGCCGAAGTGCGGCACGAAGTTCGACGGCGGCGTCGCGCCGTTGTCCCAGCGCTGCAGCGAGTTGGGGCCGGTCACCCAGAAGGGCGCCTCGCGGTCGAGCCGGAAGGCCTCGTCGAGGTCCTCCTGCCGCACCCAAGCCTGCAGCAGCGGTTCCTGCGGGACGACGAGCTCGACTTGCTCGCGCACGAGCGCCACTCGCTCGACGCCACTCTGCGCATTGACGAACGCACGCAGGTCGAGCTCGAACACGTCGCGCGAGGTGAAGCTGAACGGCACCGTCGACACGCGCAGGTAGCTGTCGTTGGCGTTGAGCGCGTTGCGGAAGATGGCCTCGGCGTCGAGCGAATCGATCAGCGATCCGCCGCCGGCGATCGACGACGGCTGGACCGGCGCGTTCTCCGGCAGCGCCTCGAGCCCCGCCGCCGGCAGCAGCACGCGCCGCAGGAAATCCTCCATGCCGTCGAAGGGCCGCGACTCGACGATCAACGCCGCCAGCGCGCGCGCCTCGTCGCGCGTGACGCGCTCGTTCTTCTGGTGCAGCTGGAGGTTGGCGAAGACCGCCTCGAGCAGCTCGGGCTCGGCGACGTTGATGTTGACCGGCCGGCGCACCTGCGGGCGCGCCTCGGCCATGAACGCGAAGTAATCGTGCTGCAGCGGCTCCATCAGCCGCACGCCGCTGTCGACCAGTCCCTGCACGATCGCGAGCTCGCGGTTCGTGCCGTCGGTGATCTCGATCGTCGTGCCCGGGCTGAACCAGCGCAGCTCGTCGACGCGCAGGATGCCCGTCTGGCCCGCGACGATCGCGTTGAGCACGCGCACGGAGCGCTGCCACTCGTGGCCCGCGTGCAGGTGACCGTACGTGGTGCCGTGCGCGACGAGCGGCGCCACGAGCGCCTCGGTGGCCGCGGTGCGCGACTGGCGCTCCTCGTCGTTCTCCTCGGCCGCCGCCTGCGCGATCGCGAGCGCGAGCTGCGCCGTGTCGCGCAGCTGCTCAGGCGCGTCGAGGCGCCGCAGGCTGCCGTCGGGCGTCTTCGTGCGCCACAGCACCGGCGCGAACGCGCGCTGGTCGATCACCGGCGCGCTGATGGCGTGCGCGACGGGCGGCGTCGGCCCGGCCTCGGGCGTGACGCCGTTCGATGCGCCGACGCCACCGACGCCGCGCTGCAGGTCGAGCAGCTTCGAGCCTTCGATGCGGCCGTAGCGGATCAGCTCGCGATCGACCCACACGTACCCCGTCGGCGCAAAACCGGCCGTCGAGGACAGCGTGAGCTCGCGATCGCCTTCCTTCATCGGCTCGAGCAGGCGGTTGGTCGCGCCGAGCAGGTTGGCGAGCAGCTGCGGCGGCGCGCTGTTCAGGTCGATCTTGCCCGCGACGTCGGTGACCTGCGCGTTCCAGATCGTGCCGAGGTCGTTGCGCGCGTCGAAGAAGCGCGGGTCGAGCTCCGGCAGCGTCTCGAGCTCCTCTTCCGTGTCCCAGTAGGGCGTCGTGTCGAGCGCCGTGTGCGAGCCGCCGAGCGTGCCGCGCGCGTGGCGCATCGCGGAGTCGAGCGCGAGCCGCGCCTGCGCACGGTCGGCGAGCTGCGTGCCCGCGCGCGAGGCGTTGCGCGAGTTCAGCAGGAACGGCGCGCACAGCACGAGCATCGCGAGCAGCACGAGCAGCACCGTGATCAGCGCGAAGCCGCCGCGGTCGCGCGAGGCGCGGATGTGGGCCGGGAGCTTCATCTCACTCCACCGTCCCGTACAGGCCGACCTTGATCGCGGCGGTGCGGCCGTCCTTGTAGACGATCGTCACGATCGCGGGCTCGCGGTGCACGCCGCGGTCGAGGTTGCCGCCGGCGTCGAAGCAGACCTGCTTGGGCGCGTCCGCCGCGAACTCGACGCTCTCGGGCAGGAACGCCGTCTCGCTCGCCGTCACCGCCGAAAGCCGCAACGCGTCGATCGCTCCGGTGAAGCCGCGCTGGGTGTCGCCGATCACCATCGGGCTCTCGAGCCGCCACACGGGCGCTCCGTCGGGCTGCAGTTCTTCGGTGGATTCGATGCGCACGCCGTCGAGCTCGACCGAGACCTCGCGGCGGTCGTACTGGAACGCGATCCGCCGCCACGTGCCCGGCACGAGCGAGCCCGCGGGCGCGATGAAGCGCTGGCGCCCACCCTTCATCTCGCGTTCGGTGCTGTCGAGCACGAGCGGAGCGAACCAGCAGGAGAGCGCACCTTCGTCGTTGACGTCGATGCCGACCGCCTCGCCCAGCGCGAGCACGCGCCCACCGCCGCCGCCGTCGAGGCGCAGCGCGAGCTCGATGCGGAAGCCCTGCGACAGGTCGAAGGCCGAATACAGCTGCAGCGGCACCTCGGCGCGCGCGTGCGAGTTGCGCGGGAACGCGAGCGCACGGCCGGCGTACCCGTCCTCGACCGAAACGGCGCCCAGGTTCGTGCCGTCGATCTCGAACGCGCCGCGCACGACCTCGCCCTGGCCCTCGAAGTGCCACGTGCCGACGACTTCGAGCGCCTCGGCGCGGATCGAGCGGGCGTTGCGATCGATGAAGACAAGCGACGACGCCCCGCGTGCGACCGCGGAGTTGCGCGCGGCCCGAATCACGCCCTGCACCATGCCCTTCGCCGCGCGCGGACCGAGATCGACGGAAGCGAGCAGGCCCGCGCCCGCTCCCATCAGGACGCCGATCAGCCCCATGACGAGCAGCAGCTCGAGCAGCGTCATGCCGCTCGTACGCGAACCGCTCGTGCGCCAGCGTGCCATGGTCAGTCCTTCACCGCGAAGCCCGCGATGTCGTCGTCGGTGCCGAACTCGCCGTCGGGGCCGGCGGAGTGGATCTGGTAGCTGCGCGGCTGGTAGTAGCGCTGCGTCTGCGGGTCCTTCTTCGCGCGCGCGATCGAGATCAGCTTCTCGCCGGTCTCCGGATGCAGCGTGACGTAGGAATCCTCGCGGCCGTAGTCGCGCCAGTGGAAGTACGCGTAGGGGTTGCCCCACTGGTCGCACAGCTCCATCGCCGACGAGCTCTCGAAGCCCGGCGGGCGCTTGCCGAAGGAATCCTCGTCGGAGTTCGACAGGTGCTCCTCGAGCACGTCGAAACCGGGCCGGTTCTCGCCCATCAGCGCGACGTAGAGCCCTTCCGCTCCGAGGTTTTCCGCATTCGGCGGCGCGCCCATGTCGGTCGGCAGCGTCGACGGCGCGAAGTCGCCCGTGTCGTCGGAAAGTTCCGACAGCGCGGCGCCGATCTTCTGCGCCGTCAGCTTCGTGACCGTCACGTCGACCGAGCGCACGACCTCGACCAGCTTGGGCACGAGGAACGCCGCGAGGATGCCGAGGATCACGATCACGGCGAGCAGCTCGACCAGCGTGAAGCCGCCGCGCCGCGTCCGAAGCCCGTTGTGCTGCATCGCTTGTTCCTCGCTCGGCCCGCGTCGCGGGCTCACTTGCGCGTCCGCCGCGTCACGTCGACGTTGTCGACCACGACCTTGCCCGTCAGCCCCGACTGGCTCTCGAGGAACACGCCGACGCGCACGTCCTGCGTCGACGCGGCCAGCCGCGGCAGCTTGAAGCCTTCGCGCACCGGGATGCCGTCGATCGACAGCCGTCCGGTCGCCTCGTTGCCTTCGCCGATGCGCTCGAAGCGCACGCGCACGCTCTTGCCCGCGGGCCACCAGGGCTGGCCGCCGACCGAGGGAATGTCGATCCAGTTCTCCTCGGCCGTCGCCGCGTCCATCAGGAGCACGACGAGCCCGCCGTCGCGCCGGCGCGCGATCGCGAACTTCGACTGCACCTGCGTCTGGCCGACGCCGACGCGGCGTTCCTTCGAGATGAAAACGCCGACCTTGGCGTTGCTGTCGGCCGGTGCGGTGATGTCGAGCTCGAAGGCGAGGAACTCGGCCGCGGCGTAGTTGCGGAACACGCGCGCGGTGCCGTTCTGGTTGAACGTGCCCTCGAGGTGCAGCGCGCCGTCGACGACCTGCGCCGTCGGGCCCGCGGCCTCCTCGACTTCCCACTCGTTCTTCAGCGCGAGGCGCTCGAACGTGTCGCTCCACACGACCTTGCTCGTGTGGTCCTCGATGCGCGCCATCTGCGCCAGCGCGTAGACGCGGAACGGATCGCTCTCGGGCAGCGAACGCCGCACGTCGTTGAGCTCGGCGAACTGCGTGCGCGACTTGTCAGGGTCGCCGCCGCGGTAGGTCGTCCAG
>JAPLOE010000116.1 GCA_026692705.1 Planctomycetota bacterium | reverse complement strand
GCTCGACCACCCAGCTCACGAGAGGCAACGCCACGCCCCAGGCCACGCCGATACCGAGAAGTGCCGGGAAAAGCGGCTCCCCGAACTCGAGCGCTCCCATGCGCACTCCGCCCCAGTAGGACAGCGGAGCCCCGAAGAAGCCGAACAGCGCAAACCACATCCGGCGCCCGGCCAGCCACGCGAGCGAGGAGTCGAAGGTCAGCGCGAAGGCCACCCACAGGGCGACGATCCACGGCGGAGCGAGCCGTCCCGCGAGCGGAGTGCCGGCGAAGCTGAGCCAGCCGCACGCGACCTCGAGCGAGTCGACGCCCAGACCGATCGCCGCCGCCGCACCGAGCGCGAGCAGTTCCTTGGGAACGCTCAGGCGCCCGCGCAGCGAGAGCGCGGCGAACGCGAGCACCACCACCGGCCCCACCCACTCCGCCCCGCGCGCGGCGCCGAGCACGCAGGCGAACCAGCAGGCCTGGAAGCCGACGAAATTCGCGAGCTTGCCCACGCCCCCGTCACGCCAGCGCCGGAAGGAGCGGCGCGCGGCGGCAGAGCGGCTTGGCGAGCAGCATCTGCACATCCTGGATCGAGCGCTCCTCGAAGCCGCCTTCGCAGTAGCAGAAGTAGAACTCCCACAGCCGCAGGAACTCCTCCGAGTACCCGAGCTTGCGCACGTCGTCGAGGCGCGCCGCGAGGTTCTCGCGCCACGAGCGCAGCGTGCGCGCGTAGTGCGGCCCGATGTCCTCGAGCTGGAACAGGTTGAAGTCGGTCACGCGCGCGACGCGGTCGAGGATCGCGGCCGAGGACGGGATGCAGCTGCCGGGGAAGATGAAGCGCTGGATGAAGTCGACCGAGCGCAGCGCCTCCGCGTACTGCGAGTCGCGGATCGTGATCGCCTGCAGCAGCATCAGCCCCTCGGGCTTGAGCAGGTCCGAGCATTTCTTGAAGTACGTGTCGTACCAGCGCTCGCCGACCGCCTCGATCATCTCGAGCGAGACGAGCTTGTCGTACTGGCCCGTCAGGTCGCGGTAGTCCTCGAGCAGCACCGTCACGCGGCCGGAGAGCCCCGCGCGCGCCACGCGCTCCGTCGCGAGCTCGTGCTGGCGCCGCGAGATCGTCGTCGTCGTCACGCGGCAGCCGAACTCGCGCGCCGCGTGGATCGCCATGCCGCCCCAGCCGGTGCCGATCTCGAGCAGGTGCTCGCCGGGCTTCAGGTCGAGCTTGCGGCAGATGCGCTCGAGGCGCGCGACCTGCGCCTGATGCAGCGTCATGTCGTCGCGCTCCCAGGCCGCGCACGAGTACATCATCGTCTCGTCGAGCCACAGCGCGTAGAAGTCGTTGCCGAGGTCGTAGTGCGCCGCGATGTTCGCGCGCGAGCCGTCGCGCGTGTTGTCGCGCCGCAGGTGCCAGAAGCGCAGCGCGGCGCCGCCCAGGCGCGCGAGCCCGCTCTCCATGCCCTGCAGCACGTCGCGGTTGCGCACGAGGATGCGGATCACCGCCACGAGATCGTCGGTGGACCACAGGCCGCGCGCGTAGGCCTCGCCGGCGCCGACGCTGCCCTGCGTCGCCACGTCCATGTACATCGAGCCGTCGTGCACCTCGATCGTCGCGCTCGGGCCCTCGCCGCCGCCGAACACGGCGGAGCCGAGCTCGTCGCGCAGCACGAGCCGACCCCAAGCCAGCTTCGCCAGGCGCAGGTGGAGCTGCGAACGCGCGAAACGCTCGAGATAACCGAAGGATTCCGCGCGCCGCGTCGCGACCGGGGCGTCCGCGGGGCGCACCTGCTGGGTGAAGGCGGGATTCATTGGGTCGACACCTTGGGGCTGGGAGTGCGGTGGCGAGGATGCTCGAACAACGGCGCGCCCTTGAGCTTGAGGCGCAGCGCCTGCCAGTAGATCGCCGCGACCGAACGCAGCGAGAAGCCGGGGCAGAGCACGAGCGCCTTGGCGAGGCCCGCGCCGTCGAGCGCGTGCCGCTGCATCGTGAGCTCGGCCTGGAACACCGCGCGTCCGGCCTCGCTGTTGGTCATCTGCACGCGCAGGTCCTGCCCGAGCGCGCCGAACGTCCAGTGGTAGCGCTGCTCGAAGGGCTGGAACGGCGAGACGTGGAACTCCTTGGCGAAGCTCGCGTTCGCGCCGCCGCCGCGTGCGTCGAGCACGTAGGCGTGGCGCTCGTTCCAGGGCGTGTTGGTGATCTCGGCGACGATCGCGTCGAGCTCGCCAGCCTCGTCGTGCACGTAGTAGAAGCTCACCGGATTGAACACGAAGCCGAACAGGCGCGGCTGGGTGAGCAGCACGATCCGTCCGCGCGGTTCGCGGCCCAGTTCCGTGCGAACGCGCTCGCGCACGGCGTTTTCGAGCGTTTTTCCGCTGTCGGCGCCGAGGCAGTCGGCGCGCCGGAAGCTCGCGAGGTTGGGGCGCTCCACCGACCAGAACCAGCGGCCGTCGAACACGTGCTCGAGCTCCGCGAGGTCGAGCGCGAGCAGCGCATGGCGGTACCCGAACGCGTGCTCGACGCCGCCGATGCGGCGGTGCGTCACGCGACCGAGGTACAGCGCGCTGTTCACGCGCTCGCCTCCGCGAGCACCTGCGCGCCCGTCAGCGCCTCGACGACCCGCAGGCCGCTCAGCACGCCGTCCTCGTGGAAGCCGTAGCGCCAGTAGGCGCCGGCGAACCACGTGCGGCACTGGCCGTTGACCTCGTGCCAGCGGCGCTGCGCCGCCACGGCCGCGAGGTCGAAGTGCGGATGGTGGTAGGTCATGCGGCGCACGATCTTGCTCGGGTCGATCGCGGCCGTGTGGTTGAGCGTCACGCACAGCTGCTCGGGCAAGTCGAGGCCCTGCAGGCGGTTCATCCAGTAGGTCAGCGTCGCGCGGTGCGCGTGCTCGCGACTTCCCGCGTCGAGCAGGTGGTAGTTCCAGCTCGCCCACACCTTGCGGCGCTTGGGCAGCAGGCGCTCGTCGGTGTGCAGCGCCGCGTCGTTTTCCTGGTAGCGGATCGCGCCGAGCACCGAACGTTCCGCAGGCGTCGGGTCCGCGAGCATCGCGAGCGCCGTGTCGCTGTGCGTCGCGATCACGACTTCGTCGAAGCGCTCGACGTCGCCGCGCGCGAGCTCGACCTCGACGTGGTCAGTCCGCCGCCGCACGGAGCGCACCGGCGTGCGCACGTGGACACGCTCGCGGAACGGTTGGATAAGGGCCTCGACGTAACGCGCCGAACATGCGGTGGAAGCTCGGGCGCAGCACGTTCGATCGCTGCGCGTACACGCTGTCGAGGTTGCGGCCGTTCCACTCGATGCCGGTCGCCTCCTCGCGCACGCTGAAGCTCATGTCGCTCTCCTTCGAGGCGACGCCAAGCTCTTCCAGCAGGCGACAGAAGTTCGGGTACGTCTTGCGGTTGAAGACGATGAAGCCGGTGTCGACGGTGACTTCGCGCCCGCCCAGCTCGAGCTGGTGCGTGTGCGTGTGCCCGCCGACGTGCGCGCCGGCCTCGTACAGCTCGATCTCGTGCTCGCGCGCAAGGTGGTGCGCGGCCACGAGGCCCGAGATCCCGCTCCCGATGATCGCGACGCGCATCTCAGCCTCGCTTGTCCTGCCCGCGGCGATCGAGGACCGCCTGCGGCACGGGGTTGAGCTGCCACACGAGCCCGAGCTTCTCCATCGTGCGCAGCACGAGGTAGCTGATGTCGAGCTCCCACCACACGAAGCCCTGCCGCACCGAGCCCTGGTAGTGGTGATGGTTGTTGTGCCAGCCCTCGCCGAGCGTGATCAGCGCGAGCAGCGCGTTGTTGCGGCTGGTGTCGCGCGTCTCGTAGGAGCGCGTTCCCCACACGTGCGCGAGCGAGTTGATCGTGAACGTCGCGTGGAACAGCACCACGGTCGAGATCACTCCCCACACGAGCATCTGGCTGCCGGTCGTGCCCAGCTCGGGCCAGAACGCGGCCAGAAACGCCCCGAAACCGTACAGCGCGCCGAACATCAGGATCGGCACGAGGACGTCGAAACGATCGAGGAAGCACAGCTCCGGGAAGCGCAGCAGGTCGCGCACGCGCTCGCGCCGCGTCAGGAAGTTGCCCTTGGCGGTGACCCAGCCGATGTGACTCCAGAACAGGCCGTGGCGCGTCGGCGAGTGCGGATCGTCCTCGGTGTCGGAGTTCTGGTGGTGCTCGCGGTGGTGCGCCGCCCACCACAGGGGCCCGCGCTGCACCGAGCTGTTGCCGAGCGCCGCGAACAGGAACTGCATCGCGCGCGACGTGCGGAACGTGCGGTGCGAGAAGTAGCGGTGGTAGAAGGCCGTGATCGCGAACATGCGCACGAAATACAGGGCGATCGCGACGCCGACGGCGACGGGGCTCCAGCCCACCCAGATCACCGCGAGGCACGCCACGTGCAGCAGCGCGAACGGCAGGATGCGCGGCCAGTCGACGCGCTTGACCGTCGGCCCCGTGGCCTCGCGCGGGTCGTCGATGCCGGCCCACGAGTCGAACCAGCGCCGCACGGCGAGCCCGATTCCGCGCCCGCTCTCCACCTTCGCGGAGCTCATCGTGCGCCCTGTCCGGTTCCCTTGCGGAACAGGTAGTGCGACACGATCCACTCCGAACCGCCGCGGAAGTTCCACAGCTCCGCGCAGGCCATGAAGAACACGCGCCAGTTCTCGATCCACGCGCGCTCGCGGCCGGCGCCGTAGGTCGCGCGGAAGATCTCGCGCACCTCGTTGCGGTTGCGGTCCATGTTGGCGAGCCACGCTTCCGCCGTGCGGCCGTAGTGCGTGCCGTCGACCTGCCAGCGCCGCTCGCAGGCGAGATCACGCTGGAATTCCAGCGGAAGATCGTCCGAGGGCATGATCCCGCCAGTGAAGAAGTTGCGGCCGAGCCAGTTGTCCTCGCCCTCGGTCTCGAACAGGTAGGCGTAGCGCTGGTGCGTGAAGATGTGGAAGAAGAGCTTCCCGTCGTCCTTCAGGACGCCCGCGATCAGCGCGAAGAGCTTCTCCCAGTTGCGCAGGTGCTCGAACATCTCGACCGACACCACGCGATCGAAGCGCCGGGCCGTGCTCCAGCGGTTGATGTCGCAGGTCTCGATCTCGAGGTTCGTGAGCCCGCGCTCGCGCGCCTGCCCGAGGATGTGCTCGCGCTGCGTGCGCGAGTTCGACACGCCGAGGATCCGGGACTTGGGGTACTTGGCGGCCATGAACAGGCTGAGCGAGCCCCAGCCGCAGCCGAGCTCGAGCACCTCCTGGCCGTCGACGAGCTGCGCGCGCTCGCAGTACAGCTCGAGCATCGCCCGCTCGGCCTGCTCCAGCGTCGTCACGCCCTGCGACCACAGCGCGCCCGAGTACTTGAGGTGCGGCCCCAGCGCGAGCTGGTAGAAGCGCGTCGGCACCTCGTAGTGCTGCTCGTTCGCCTCCGCCGTGTGCAGCGCGATGTCGCTCGCGCGCATGCTCGCCACGAGCTCCGCCCGGCGCCGCGCGACCGCCGCCTCGCCACCTTGCGCCTCGTCGCGCAGGCGCTGCGCCAGGAGCCGCCGGATGCCCATGCGGATCGCGAAATCCGGAACCTTGCCCGACTCGATCAGGGACTGGAGTGCCATGCCTTCACCTCGCTGGCGCGCGGACGGCCGCACGCGGGAACCACGGAACGAACGCGCTCGTCGTGCGCTGGTACTCGCGGTAGTCGTCGCCGCGCGAGCGCAGCGCCTGCTCTTCCGTCGGAGGGATCCCGGTGACGAACAGGATCAGGACGAGCATCAGGAGCGGGCTGCCGAGCCCGATCCAGCCCCACGGCGCGGCGAACGCGAACAGCGCGTAGGCGCACCACAGGAGCCACTGGAAGAAGTAGTTGGGGTGGCGCGACGTGCGCCACAGCCCGACCCGGCAGGTTCGGCCGCGGTTGGCAGGGTCGCGGCGGAAACGTGCCAGTTGCCGGTCCGCAACGCTTTCCCCGACGACACCGACCGCGAACAGGCTCACGGCGGCGTAGTCGAGCGTCCCGAGCTCAGCCTGAGAGGTGCAGGCTAACAGAAACGGCAGGGCGAGCACGACGTCGAGCAGCGCCTGCGCCTGGAAGAACCAGAAGAAATTCCGCGGCGCGGCCGCGCCCCATTTTGCCCGCAGCGCGGCGTAACGACCGTCTTCGACGCCCTTGCGCCCGCGGTCGAGGTAGAGGTGCAGCGCGAGCCGCCAGGTCGCGAGCGCGACCAGCACCGCCACCAGCACCCTGCGCGCGGGGTTGCCACTCCCCAGAACCGAGTAGAGCACCGCCAGCGCGCCCAGGTTCGCCGCCCACGCGACGTCGACCTCGGTCGCGTCCTTCGTGCGCAGCTGGATCCCCCACAGCACCAGCATCACGCCCGCGGCGAGGGCCCAGCCCAGCCCGGAGAGCTCGAGCACCTGCCCGAGGCTCACGACCGACCTTCCGTGGCCCGCGCGGGGCTGTTGCGTGTGCGTTCCATCGTCCACTCCGGCCGTGTTGGCCGGCTAGACGTGGTTTCGCAGCATCAGCTCCTTCGGATGCGGCGAGAGGTAGATCTGATCGCGAAGATACGTGACCTCGAGCACGCGCACGTGGTGGCGGATCAGCGTCATCGGCACGACCAGCGGCAGGAGCCCGGTGCGGTAGTCCTCGAGGGTGCGGTGCAGCTCCTCGCGCGACGCGGCGTCGAGGTCGTCCTTGAAGTAGCCGGCCATGTGCTGGAGCACGTTGAAGTGCCGCCCGCGGCTCGCCTGACGCGCGAAGGCCTCCATGAAGCCCGTGCCGTAACGCTCCGTGAGCTCCGCCCGCCCGAGCTTCTTGCCGCCGGCGACCAGCCGCCCCAGCGACGAGTAATGCTCAGGGCTGTGCGCGAGCAGCAGGTACTTGTGCACGCGGTGGAAGTCGACGAGCCGCGCCACCGTCACGCCCTCGTCGACGAGGTCGCGCCAGCGCCGGTAGGCGAAGATGCTCTCGACGAACGTCTCGCGCAGCTTCGCGTCGTGCAGGCGCCCCTCTTCCTCGACCGGCAGGAGCGGGAAACGCCGCTTGAGCGCCGCCGCGAAGATCCCGCGGCCCTTCTTCGACGGCATTCCGTGCGGGTTGTAGACCTTGACGCGCTCGAGCCCGCAGCTCGGGCTGTCGGACTTCAGCACGTAGCCACACAGTTCGATCCCGGCGATCGCGTCGAGCTTGACCTTGGACCAGGCCTCGAGCCGGTCCGTGTAGTCCTCGCCGCTGTCGCCGAACACCAGGCGCGGCGATTCGACCTCGCCCGTGAGCCGCAACGTCGGCCGCGGGATCGGCAGGCCGCTCTCGACCTCGGGGCAGACGGGCACGAACTCGACGTAGGGACCGAGGTCCTCGACGAGGAAGTGATCGCGCTTGTGGCCGCCGTCGAAGCGCACCGTCGAGCCGAGCAGGCACGAGCTGACGCCCACGCGCAAGGGACGCGCGGGCGTGCTAGTGGTCGACTCGGTTTCAGCCATGCAGGGTTCCGAGCAGCTCGTGGAGCTCGCGGAAGTTCTCGACGCGGTGGAAGCGCGGCAGGTCGGGCGAATGCTCCGGCCAGGCGCCGCGGCCGCCGAGGAGGAGCTGCACATCATGCTCTGCGCAGGCCGAGCCGACGATGCGCAATTGCTCGGTGAGCTTGGTCCGGTCGGTGAAGCTCCCGGCCGCGGAGACCGCGACGAGGTCGCAGTCGCCCTTCTCGACGCGCGCGACGAGCTCGCGCGACGGCATCGAGCGCCCGCCCCACAGCACGGTCCAGCCGCGCTCGCGGAACACCAGTTCGGCGAGCTGCAGCCCGAGCGTGTGCTCGTCGCCTTCCGCACCGACGAGCAGCGCGCGCGGCCCACCGGGCGCGACGGCGATCGATTCGGTGCAGCGGGCGAGGCCCCGCGCGAGGCGTTCGCTCGCGAGGTGCTCCTGCAGGATCGAGAGCTGGCCCTTCTCCCAGCGCCGGCCGAGCTCGGCCAGCACGGCGGCCACGAGCTCCGACACGCGCCACCACGCGCTCAGGCGCGAGCGGTCGAACAGGAGCGCGCTGTGGACCTCGTAGGGCCCGCATTCGGAGTCGATCAGCTTGATCCACGCGTCGATCTGCGCCGGGTCGGGTTCTTGGACCTCGTGCTGGCGCAGGCGGAATTTCTCGACCTCCGGCCGCGCGAAGCGGCGGTGGCGGCCGGGGGTGCGAAGGCAGGGCAGGAGGCCGGAATCGGCCCACCGCTTGACACTGGTCGGCCCGACTCCGAGCAGGCGGGCGACCTCGGCACTGGTCATGAATTCGTCCATGGTGAGAGCCCTATGGCCGAAAAACGTCCGGGGCTCAAGCCAGAATCGTCCACGTGCCCCTAGAATCCGTCAAGTCCGGCCCTTAAAGGAACCCCATGAGCCACTCCCGGACGATTTTCCTGACCGGTGCCACCGGCTTCCTCGGCCGCCTGCTCGCCCTCCGCCTCGCTCGCGAAGGCTTCGAAGTGGCCGCCTGGGTGCGCTCGCCCGAGCGCGCGCGGTCGGCGCTGGGCCCGAGCGTGCGCCTCGTCCCGACCGACATCTCCGACGCCGGCCTGCGGGCCGAGCTCGCCCACGTCCACGCCGTGGTCCACCTCGCGGGCGAGCCGCTCTTCGGGCCGCGCTGGAGCGAGCGCCGCCGCGAGGTGCTGCGCTCGAGCCGCATCGACACGACGCGCCGCCTCGCGCTCGCCATCGCGAGCGCCCGAACCAAGCCCTCCGCCTTCGTCGTCGGCAGCGCCGTCGGCCTCTACGGCCCGCGCGCGGACGAGCTCGTCGACGAAGGCAGCACGCCCGGCTCCGACTTCCTCTCCACGCTCTGCCGCGACTGGGAGAACGCCGCGCAACCGGCCGTCGACGCCGGCGTGCGCACCTGCTGGATCCGCACCGGCATCGTGATCGGCCGTGGCGGTGGCGCGCTCGAGAAGATGCTCCCGCCGTTCCAGTTCGGCCTCGGTGGCAAGCTCGGCAGCGGCAAGCAGTGGATGCCCTGGATCCACGTCGAGGACTGGATCGAGCTCGTGCTGAAGATGGTGACGGACGAGCGTTATGCGGGCGCCTTCAACGCCACCGCGCCCAATCCCGTGACCAACGCGGACTTCACCAAGGCACTCGGCCGCGCGCTCGGCCGTCCGACGCCGTTCCCTGCGCCCGCGTTCGCGCTCAAGCTCGCGCTCGGCGACGTGTCCGCGCTGCTGCTCACCGGCCAGCGTGTCGTGCCCGCGCGCGCGGCGGCACTCGGCTTCCACTTCCAGTACCCCACGATCGATGCCGCGCTCGCCGAGCTCGTGAAGGATCCCGTCGGCGTCTCGATCACGCCGAGCTCCGACGCTCCGCGGAACGACTACACGTCCAAGCGCAAGCCGCGGTACCTGCTCTCCTCGCGCATGCGCCTCGACGCTCCGCTCGAGCAGGTGTTCGAGTTCTTCTCGCGTGCGGAAAACCTCGGCGCGATCACGCCGCCCTCGATGGCCTTCGTGATCCGCACGCCCGCGCCGATCGAGATGTTCTCCGGCCAGACGATCGACTACGGCGTCACCGTCGGTCCGATCACGCTCGACTGGCGCTCGCGCATCGACCCGTGGAAACCCGGCGAGCACTTCGCCGACGGACAGGAGGTCGGCCCCTACTCGTCGTGGTACCACGAGCACTTCTTCGAGCGCGACGGCCAAGGCACCGTGATGGTCGACCGCGTCTGGTACGCGCCGCCGCTCGGGCCCATCGGCCGCCTCGCGAACTCGCTGTTCGTCGCGCCGAAGCTCAAGTCGATCTTCGGCTACCGCACCGTCGCGATGCGGATGCGCTTCCGCGCCGAACCGCTCGCGTCGTGAAGCCTCCGCCGCCCGCTCCGGCGCAACGTGTCGCCGTCCGCAACTCGCGCGCGCTGCGCTCGAAGGGCGACCACGTCCTGTATTGGATGACGAGCGCACGCCGCGGGCGCTTCAACTTCGGCCTGCAGCACGCCGTCGCGCGTGCGGCGCAGTTCGGCGTGCCGCTCGTCGTGCTCGAGGCCTTGCGCTGCGACTACCGCTGGGCGAGCGCGCGCCTGCACCGCTTCGTGCTCGATGGCATGCGCGACAACCAGCGCTGGTTCGCCGAGCGGGGCGTCGCGTACCACGCCTACGTCGAGCCCGAGAAGGGCGCGGGCAAGGGCCTCGTCGCCGCGCTCGCCGAACGCGCCTGCACGATCGTCACCGACGAATTCCCGTGCTTCTTCCTGCCGCGCATGCTCGAGGCCTTCGCCGCCGCGAGCCCGGCTTGCGTCGAGAGCGTCGACTCCAACGGCCTCCTGCCGCTGCGCGCCGCGCCGCAGGATTTCCCGACCGCCTACGCGTTCCGGCGTTTCCTGCAGAAGGAGCTCGCGCCGCACCTGGGCGAATTGCCGCTCGAGGATCCGCTCGCGGGCGTGAAGCTGCCAAGGCCCGAAATCCCCGCCAAAATCGCCAAGAAGTGGCCCGCGGCGAGCGCGAAGTTGCTCGACGGCGATGCAGACGCGCTGCGCGCGCTCCCCATCGACGCAACCGTCGGTGTCGTCGCCACGCGCGGCGGTCCCGAAGCCGCGCAGCGTGCTCTCACGCTCTTCCTCGACCGCAAGCTCGTCGATTACGCCGACAAGCGCAGCCAGCCCGAGCCCGAAGTCGCGAGCCGTCTCTCGCCCTACCTGCACTTCGGGCACATCTCCGTGCACGACGTGCTGCAGCAGCTCACCCTGCGCGAGAGCTGGACGCCCGCGCGCCTCGCGACCAAGGCCACCGGCCGCCGCGAAGGCTGGTGGAACATGAGCCAGCCCGCCGAGGCCTTCCTCGACGAGCTCGTCACCTGGCGCGAGCTCGGTTACGTCTTCTGCTTTCACCGCCCCGACTACGAGCGCTTCGAGTCCCTGCCCGACTGGGCCCGCGCCACGCTGGCCGAGCACGCCTCCGACCCGCGCCCGCACGTCTACTCGCTCGACGACCTGCTCCACGCGCGCACGCACGACCGCATCTGGAACGCCGCGCAGACCCAGCTCCTGCGCGAAGGCACCATCCACAACTACCTGCGCATGCTGTGGGGCAAGAAGATCCTCGAGTGGTCCGCGACGCCTGAACTCGCGCTCGCGCACCTGATCGAACTCAACAACCGCCTCGCCCTCGACGGCCGCAACCCCAATTCCTGGAGCGGCATCTTCTGGACGCTCGGCCGCTTCGACCGCCCCTGGCCCGAGCGCAAGGTCTTCGGCACGATCCGCTGCATGACCTCCGACTCCACCGCCCGCAAGCTCGACCTCGACTCCTACCTCTCCCGCTTCACGCCCCAGAAGGCGCTCTTCTGAGACTTTCGCGGACGCGACGGCGATTGCTGGAGATTTCGCCGAAGCACTCTCCGGCGCGTTGACATCCGGAGGCGTTCGACGGAGCCTCTGTCTCCCCTGCACGGTGCAGCCCAAGGAGCCACGGATGGAAGCGCAGCGCGAAGCGAGTGTCGGTCGTCGTCAGTTCCTGGTCGGGTCGTCGGCGGTGATCGCGGGAGCGACGCTGGCGAAGCCGGCGCTGGCGCGGAGCCTCGGCGAGCCGGAGCTGCGGATCGTGCTCGTCGGTTGCGGCGGGCGTGGCACGGGAGCGGCGGTGCAGGCGCTGTCGACGGCGGGGCCGGTGAAGCTCGTGGCGATGGCGGACGCGTTCGCGGACCGGCTCGAGGGCAGCCTCGCGGAGATCGAGCGCGCGCGGCCGGGGCAGGTCGACGTGCCGAAGGACCGGCGCTTCCTCGGCTTCGACGCCTACAAGAAGGCGATCGACGTTGACTGCGACGTCGTGCTGCTCTGCACGCAGCCGGGTTTCCGGCCGTGGCATTTCGAGTACGCGGTCTCGCGCGGGCGCCACGTGTTCATGGAGAAGCCGGTCG
The DNA here is from genome assembly GCA_026692705.1 of Planctomycetota bacterium. GTDB lineage: Bacteria > Planctomycetota > UBA1135 > UBA1135 > F1-120-MAGs118. Next base: position 5,513 of record JAPLOE010000116.1, on the reverse strand, counting down.
CGGTCGATGCGTCGGGCGTGCGCAAGGTGCTCGCGGCGGCGGAAGAAGCCAAGAAGAAGCAGCTCAAGGTCGGCGTCGGCCTGCAGCGCCACCACGACGCGCGCTACGTCGAGACGATGCAGCGCCTGTGGGAAGGCGCGATCGGCGAGGTCAACTTCACGCGCTGCTACTGGAACTCGTCGGGCGTGTGGGTCAACCCGCGCCAGCCGCACCAGAGCGAGATGGAGTACCAGATGCGCAACTGGTACTACTTCAACTGGCTGTGCGGCGACCACATCGTCGAGCAGCACATCCACAACATCGACGTCATCAACTGGCTCAAGAAGGGCCCGCCGGTGCGTGCGCAGGGCATGGGCGGCCGCCAGGTGCGCACGGGCGTCGAGTTCGGCGAGATCTTCGACCACCACGCGGTCGAGTTCACCTACGCGGACGGCAGCGTGTGCCTCTCGCAGTGCCGTCACCAGTCGAACACGTGGTCGAGTGTGAGCGAGCACGCGCACGGCTCCAAGGGCACCGCGAACATCGCGGGCGGCTCGATCACGCTCGCCGACGGCACGCGCTGGCGCGCGAAGTCCGAAGGCGGCGATCCTTACCAGGTCGAGCACGACGTGCTCTTCCGCGCGATCCGCGAGGGCGCGGAGCACAACGAGGCCTTCTACGGCGCGAGCTCGACCATGAGCGCGATCCTCGGCCGCATGGCGACCTACTCGGGCCGCGAGCTCACCTACGACGAGGCGCTCGCCTCGCCGCTCGCGCTCTGGCCCGCCGCACCGGGCGAGCTCACGTGGACGACGGATCCGCCGACGCTCCCCGACGGCGAAGGCCGCTACCCGATCCCGACGCCGGGCGTGACGCGCGCGTAGCGCGCCGGAATACGGAGCCAGAGCAATTTTTCCGGCAAACAGCGGCCTGCGTCGACGGCGTTGCCATCGACGCAGGCCGCTGTTTGCCGAAAAAATTGCTCTGGCTCCGTATTCCGGCGCGCTGCGTGCGGGCAGACACAAAAGTGGCCCGCGGCGTCGGCGCGCCGCGGGCCCTTCGAGCTGAACCGATCGGCAAACCGTGAGTCAGGCACGGCAGCGACCTTGGACCGCGGAGAGACAGGAGTGAAGCCCCGCGGGGAGCAGCTCGGCCAGTTGGAACCGTCGAAGCTCGCGAAGGTTCCGTCCAGCGAATGGAATTCGCCGCGGGCTCAGTGCCCGCCCGGAGCCGGCGCCTCGTAGCGCACCTGGCGCTCGCGGCCGCGCGCATCGCGCACGGTGAGCTGGATCGAGTCGCCGGGCTCGTACTGCATGCGGAACCAGGCCATGAAGTCGGCCTTGGTGAGGTCCGGGGACTTGCCCCCGACGGCGACGATCGTGTCGTCCTCGCGCAGGCCGGCCTTGTACGACGGCCAGCTCTCGGCTTCCTTGCCGAACCACGGCTTGACGGCCATCGAGCCGCTCGCGATCCCGAGCTTCTTGCGCTGGTCGGGCTTGACCTCCATCGGCCACGCGAAGCCGGGGTGGGCGCCGATGTTCCCGTCGGCGATCGACTTGCGCCAGCCGAGCTCGGTCGCGCGCCAGCCGTCGCGGAACTCGAGCTCCGCGCGTTGCAGCGTCTCGCCACGCCAGTAGCGCACGTCGAGCTTGCCCGCGCCCTTCGGCCCGCGGTGCAGCACGCCGCGGAAATCCGCCTGACCGAAGAGCTTGCGGTCGCCGGCCGCCGCGAGGCGATCGCCAGCCTTGATCCCGGCGCGTTCGGCCGCGCTCTTGGGCTCGACCTTCTTGACGAGCAGGCCGTCGTCGCGGTCGAGCACGAGCCCGACGTTCTCCGGCAGCGGCCAGACCTCGAGGTCCTTGCGCTTGTCGAACTTGCGCGCGTCGAGCGCGGGCTGGCGCAGCACCTCGTTCACCTGATGGCAGTGCAGGCAGCCGTCCTTGAAGAGCGACGCGGCGCCGCGCTTCTTCCACGACTCGAGCCCGGGCAGGCCCATCGGGGTCGGCGCCTTGCCCGCGAGCTCCGGCGCCGGACCGTCGATGTCCCACGCGGCGCGGCGCGGGTCGTAGTGGTGCGCGAGCACGCGCTCGAGCGTCTTCTTCAGCGCCGCCGGCGAGATGCGCGTGGCATCGGAAACCTGGTCTTTCCCGCCGAAAATCGAATAGATGCGGCCCTCGGGCGAGAAGATCCAGCCCCACCACGACAGGTCGAGGTCCTGCCAGCCTTCGACGGGGAAGAGCCGCAGGTCGAGGTCGCTCGCGCTCGTGATGCGCACCGTCACGAACTGCGACAGCACGCCTTCGAGCCCGTCGCCACCTTCGAGCACCGCCGCATCGAAGCCCGAGCACTGCTTGCACGGCAGGCAGCGGATCGTCACGAACAGCGGGCGCCCGGACTTCTGCGCCTCCTCGAGCGCCTTGCGCACGTCGCCGCGCCATTCGACCTTCGCGAACGGCTTCGGCGACGCACCCTGCGCGGGGCCGAGGATCTCCGACCAGGGCTTGTCCTGGGCGGCGGAGGCAGCGGTCGGCGGAACTCCGACAGGACTCGGGACCACGAAGGAAGGCGCAAGGAGCAACGCGAGGGCGGCGAGGAGCTTCATCGATACGACCTTTCGGCCGCGAGGCTACCAAGCGCAAGGGCGCACGTCCCCGGCCGCTGGCCCGCGCGCGAACGTGGGAAGCGGGCGCGCGAACGCGTAGGCTGTGCGGAGCATGTCGCAGGCTCGTGCGCCCGAATCGCTCACCGTCGTCGTGCCCTTCCACGACAACCCCGGGCAGCTCGCCCAGTGCATCGCGGGGCTCAAGGCCTCGACGGTGCCGTTCGAGCTCGTGATGGTCGACGACGCGTCGAAGGGGCGCGAGGCGCCGGAGCTCGCGCGCACGGCGGCGAATCGGGTGGTCACGCTCGAGCGCAACAGCGGGCCCGCGGTCGCGCGCAACGAGGGCGTGAAGGTCGCGAGCGGCTCGGTGATCGCGTTCATCGACTCCGACGTCGTCGTGCGGCCCGACACGCTCGCGCTGATGCTCGCGGCGCTGCGCGAGGAGCCGGACGCGGCGGCGCTGTTCGGTTCCTACGACGACGAGCCCGCCGACCGCAGCACGGTGAGCTTCTACCGCAACCTGCTGCACCACCACGTGCACCACCGCGGGCCGCGCGAGGCGAGCACGTTCTGGGCCGGCTGCGGAGCCGTGCGCAAGGTCGACTTCGAGGCCGTCGGCGGTTTCGACGCGAGCTTCCGCCATCCGTCGATCGAGGACATCGAGCTCGGCATGCGTCTCAAGGGCTCCGGCCGCCGCATCCTGCTCCTGCCGCACATCCAGGCCAAGCACCTCAAGCGCTGGCGGCTCGGCCAGATGATCGAAATCGACGTCACGCGCCGCGCGATGCCGTGGACGAAGCTCCTGATCGAGCGCCCGGGCACCGGCGGTGACCTCAACCTCGAGGTCGGGCAGAAGCTGTGCGTCGTGTGCGTGTTCCTGATGCCGCTCGCGAGCGTCGCGAGCGCCTTCGTGCCGGCCTTGCGCGAGCTGTGGGCGCCGCTGTGGCTGCCGCTCGTGCTGCTGCTGCCGATCCTCGCCATCAACCGCGACCTGTACGCGCTGTTCTTGCGCAAGCGCGGGCCGTTCTTCGCGCTCGCGGCGTTTGCGCTGCACCTGCTCTACTTCCTCTACGGCGGTCTCGCGTTCGCGTGGGTCAAGCTCACCTTCCGTCCGCAGCGGAGCGGCACGTGAAGCGCGCGCTTCTGCTTGCGCTCGCGTTCTGCGGCGCGTGCAAGCCGGACGCGACGACGCCGGAACCCGCGAAAACAGAGGCGGAAACGCGCGATCCGGAAGACGTGGCGCGACGCGACGTGCACGCGGCCTTCGTCGCGGCGCGCAACGCCGTGCACCACGCGAGCGACGGCGGCGGGCGCGCGTGGGTCGAGCTCGCGCAGGGCGAGTCGGGCGCAGTCGAGGCGAGCACGAGCGGAAGCTGGACGCTCGTGTACGAAGCGGGCGAGCTCGGCATCGCGAAGGGTGGCGCGCTGTACTTCCAGGTCTCGCCGTTCTTCGAGTGGAGCACGCCACAGGTCGACCGCGAGAGCGCCGTCGGGTTCACGCGCGTGAGCACGAAAGCGGACGGTGTCGAGCTCGAGGCGCGCACGCTCGACCAGCAGCTGCTCGGCATCGAGATCGCGGGCCGCGCGTTGCGCGCGGGAGAGCGCATCGTGATCGAGTACGGCGCGGGCCCCGCGGGCGCGCGCAGCGATCCCTACGCGGAGACAAACTCGCGCTTCTGGTTCGCGGTCGACGGCGACGGCGACGGCGTGCGCAAGGTGCTCGCCGACTCGCCCGGCGTCGACGTGCTTCCGGGCGAGCCGGCGCTCGCGGTCGCGACGCTGACCTCGACGGCGCGGGCAGGCGAGGCCGTGCGCTTCACGATCGCGCTGCTCGACGCCAGAGCGAACGCCGTCGGCCCGTGCGAGGCCACCGTAGAGCTCGAAGGCGTCGGAAACGGCCTGGAATTGCCGCAAAAAGTCGAGCTCGCGCCCTCCGAGCGCGGACGCCGAACGATCGAAGGCCGAGCGACGGCCGATGGCGTCTACCGCATCGACGTGCGCGTCACGCTGGGCTCGCGTGTGCTCGAGACACGCACCAATCCGCTCTCGGTCGGCGGCGGCCCGCGCATCTGGTGGGGCGACCTGCACGGGCACAGCTCGTACTCCGATGGCAGCGGCACCCCGCAGGCCTGGTTCGACTACGCGCGCAACGTCGCCGCGCTCGACCTCGCCGCGCTCACCGACCACGACCACTGGGGCATGCTGTTCCTCGACGAGAATCCCGCGCTGTGGGGCGAGCTCGTCGGCGCCGCGCGCGCGGCGAACGAACCGGGCCGTTTCCTCGCGCTGCCGGGCTTCGAGTGGACGAGCTGGCTCTACGGGCATCGCCACGTCGTGTACTTCGGCGGCGAGGCGCCGCTGTTGTCGAGCATGGACGAGCGCTTCGACACCCCGCAGGAACTGCGCGAAGGCCTGCGCGCGCTCGAGGCGCTCTCGATCCCCCACCATCCCGCCGGCGGCCCGATGGCGACCGACTGGCGCATCGCGCCCGACCTCGCGGTCGAGCCGGTGGTCGAGATCTGCTCTGCGCACGGTTCGAGCGAAGCGCTCGACAGCCCGCGCGTGCTGCACTCGCCGCGCCCCGGGCATTTCGGCCGCGACGCGCTGAAAAAGGGCTACAAGCTCGGGTTCATCGGCTCCGGCGATGGCCACGACGGGCACGCGGGCCTCGCGTGGAAGGGCCCGCACTATCCGACCGGCGGTCTCGTCGCGGTGCTCGCTGACGAGCTCACTCCCGCGAGCGTGCTCGACGCGTTCCGGCACCGGCGCGTCTACGCCACGAGCGGCCCGCGCATGCTGCTGCGCTTCGCCGTCGGCCGCGCGCGCATGGGCGAGGTGCTGCCCGCGGCCGAAGCCGCCGGCGATTCCGTGCTGTTCGTGCAGGTCGTCGCGCAGTCGCCGCTGGAGACGATCGAGGTGATCGTCGGCGACG
>JAPLOE010000115.1 GCA_026692705.1 Planctomycetota bacterium | reverse complement strand
GCCGTGGCGCTCGGCGATCCAGCCCGTCGCGCTGCTCGAACGCGAGCGGGGCGCGCGGCGCAGCCGACGCGAGGCCGACATCGCGGCGCAGGCGCGCGGGCCGGCGTGGCTCACCTCGGGAACGTGCCTGGCGCTAGAATTCCTGCTGTGGGCGCAGCTCGTGCTCGCGGTCTACTTCTTCACGCCTTCGGAGCTGCTGCCGGAGTTCGAGTTCGAGAACGGCGCCTCGCGGCTGCTCGCGTCGCTGGGCTGGTTCGAGTGGGCGGTGCGCGGCGCGTGGCTCGCGAGCTACACGCTGCTCGGAATCCTGAACGCGCTGTGCGGTTTCGCGCTGTACATCGACCGGCGCACGCTGCTCGAAGGTTGGGACATCGAACTCGTGTTCCGCAACCTCGCGCGGCGGGCTGCGAAGCTGCTGCAGCGTGTCGCGCCGCTCTTGCTGGTGGTTTTCACGCTCGTCGGCGGCGCAGGCGAGGCGCGCGCGGCGTTGCAGGAGAGCGCGCAGGAGCCGGTGCAGGTCGAGGCCCCGGTCGAGACGGAGAAGGATCCCGTCGAGGTCGCGCGCGAGGTGCTCGCCACCGAGGAATTCGACACCAAGGAGATGCGGCGCAAGCTGTGGCCGGAGTCGAATCGGGATCCGAACCTGCAGATGAACCTGGGCGTGGTCGGCGCGCTGATCCAGGCCGTGATGATCGGAGCGCTGATCGTGCTGCTCGCCGTGCTCGTGCTCGTTCTCGCGCGCACGTTCGGCTGGGTCCAGTGGCGCAAGCGCAAGACCGAAGCCGCGGCGGAGCCGGTGACGCACGTGTTCGGGCTCGACGTGCGGCCGCAGTCGCTGCCCGACGACGTCGGGGCGCGCGCGCGGGAGCTGTGGCTCGCGGGACAGGCGACGGAGGCGATGGGGCTCCTGTACCGAGCGGCGCTTTCGCGTCTGATCGCGCGCGCGGGCCTCGAGGTCGAGCCGGGCGACACCGAACGCGATTGCGTCGAGCGCGTGCGGCGCAAGGGCGTGCTCACGACGGCGGAGTTCTTCGAGCGCGTCACGCGCGCGTGGCTGGTGTGCGCCTACTCACGCGCGAAGCCGGCGGACGAAGTGGCGCTCGAGCTGTGCGACCGCTGGAGCGGCGTGTTCGAGGAGCGCCCCGCGTGAGCTCCCGCGAACTGACGCGCACGCAGAAGCGCTGGATCGTCGGCGGAGTCGTGGTCGCGCTGCTCGCGGTGTTCGGCAGCCTGCTCGCGGCGCTCGACTGGAAGGAGATCGAGGTCGACGTCGGCTTCCGCGGCGAGGCGCGGCGCAACCCGCTGCTCGCGGCGCAACGCACGCTCGGGCGGCTGGGGTACGAGGCGGAGAGCCGTCCGCTGCTCGGCGCGCTTCCGGGCACGGATTCGCTCGTGGTGCTGCGGCAGTCGTCGCGTTTCCTGTCGCCGTTTGACGTCGAGCGGCTGGTCGAGTGGGTCGATGCGGGCGGCCACCTCGTGCTGCTCCTGCCCGAGGACGAGGCCTTCGCGGAGCAGCTCGGCGACGACATCGAGCAGAATCGCGCGGAATTGCCGCTGCTCGAGGCCTTCGACATCGCGATCACCAAGCGCGACGGGCGACTGGGCCTTCAGACGCTCGACCTCGGCCGCGGACCGCGCGAGCTCGAGGTCGAAGGCGCCGTCAACCTGATGGACGTCTACGGGCACGCGGACGCGCTCGCTGGCGACGCGCTGGACGCGCGCGCGATCGATTTTGGTTACGGCGAGGGCCGCGTGACGGTTTTCGCCGGGGATTCGTGGCTGTCGAACCGCAATCTCGGCCGGCACGAGCACGCGCGCGTGCTCGAGGACCTCGTGCTCGCCAACGGCTCGCGCCGCACGCTGCTCGTGTTCGCGGAGGATCCGCCGGGGCTGCTGACGCTGATGTGGGAGCACGGCTGGACCGCGATCTGCGGGTTCGCCGCGTTCGTCGCGCTCGTGCTGTGGCGGCGCGCGCTGGCGCTCGGCCCGCGCGAGCCGGAGCTCGAGCGCGATCGCCGCGACTTCTCCGAGCACGTCGGCGCCGCGGGCGAGTTCCTGTGGCGTGTCGGCGCGTCACGCCACCTGCTGGCGGCGCCCCACGAGGAACTGCGGCGCCGGCTCGCGCTCGTGCGCCCCGACCTCGCGGCGCTCGAGCGCAAGGAACTGTGTGAGCAGCTCGCGCTCGCGAGCGGCCTCGACGCCACGCGCGTCGAAGGTGCGCTCGCGACCGAAGAAACCCGTGACCCGGCCGAGTTCGAGACCGTGGTGCGCGATCTGGAGACGATCAGGAGATCCCTATGAACGAGATGCAGGAAACTGCGGTGTCCGAGGCGGAACTCGCGCTCGCGAGCGACAAGGTCGCGCGCATGCGGGCCGAGGTCGGCAAGGTCGTGATCGGGCAGTCGCACGAGATCGAGCAGGTGCTGCTGGCGTTCCTCGCCGGTGGGCACGTGCTGGTCGAAGGCGTTCCGGGCCTGGGCAAGACGCTGCTCGTGCTGGCGCTCGCGCGCACGTTCGGCGGCAAGTTCGCGCGCGTGCAGTTCACGCCCGACCTGATGCCGAGCGACGTCACGGGGCACGTGATGTACGACGGCACGTCGAGCACGTTCCGGCTGCGCAAGGGCCCGGCGTTCACGAACCTGCTGCTCGCCGACGAGATCAACCGCGCGTCCGCGAAGACGCAGTCGGCGCTGCTCGAGGTGATGCAGGAAGGGCAGATCACGATCGAGGGCGAGGCCTCGCGGCTCGACCCGCCGTTCATGACGCTCGCGACGCAGAACCCGATCGAGCAGGAGGGCACGTACCCGCTGCCCGAGGCGCAGCTCGACCGCTTCCTGCTCAAGGTGCTCGTCGACTATCCGAGCCTCGAGGAGGAGGCGCGCATCGTCGGCCTCGTGACCAGCGGGCGCGTGGGGGACCAGCTCGACGTCGCGGCGGTCGAGCGCGTGTGCACGGTCGCGGAGGTGCTCGAGCTGCAGCGCACCGTCGCGCGCCTCGTCGTGCTCGAGCGCGTGCGCGAGTACGCCGTGCGTGTCGTGCGCGAGACGCGCGCGTGGCGCGGCGTCGCGATGGGAGCCGGCCCGCGCGGCGGCATCGCGCTGATCCGCGTGGCGCGCGCGAAGGCGCTGCTCGAGGGCCGCGGCTTCGTGACGCCCGACGACATCAAGGCCGTCGCGCTGCCGGTGCTGCGCCACCGCCTGACGCTCGCGCCCGAGCTCGAGCTCGAAGGCGTGTCGACCGACGACGTGCTGCGCTCGATCCTCTCGAAGGTGGAAGCCCCGCGCGAATGAAGCCGCGCGGCTCGACCCTCGCGCTGGCGGGCCTGTGGGCCGCGCTGGGACTGGCGGCGGCCTTCTGGCCGGTGCTCGTCCCCGCGTGGAGCTGGGGCGGCGCCGTCGCGGGGCTCGTGCTGCTCGTCGACGCGGTGCTTGGCGTTCGGCGCGCGCCGCTGCGGGTCGAGCGGGTCCACGCGCATTCGCTCGCGCTCGGCGCTTGGACCGCGGTGCGCGTGCGCGTGCTCAACGAAGGTGGCAGCGACGAGAACGTGCTCGTGTTCGACGGTTACCCCGAACGCACGGAGTTCGAAGGCCTCCCGCGCGCGGTGCTCGCACCCGCGGGCAAGGGCGTCGAGTTCGAGTACCGCCTGCGCGGCCTGCGCCGCGGCGAAGGCAAGTTCCGGCCCTGCGAGCTGCTGCGGAGCTCACCGCTGCGGCTGTGGGACGTGCGCGAGCGCGTGAGCTGCGAGTCGAGCGTGCGCATCTATCCGAACTTCACGTCGGTCGCGGGGTTCACGCTGCACGCGCTCGAGAGCCGCATCCAGCTGATGGGCATCCGCCGCCGCCAGCGCCGCGGCGAAGGCCTCGAGTTCCGCCAGATGCGCGACTACCAGGCCGGGGACGCGCTGCGCCAGATCGACTGGAAGGCGACCTCGCGGCGCCAGCGCACGATCTCGCGCGAATACCAGGAGGAGCGCGACCAGCAGGTGCTGTTCCTCGTCGACTGCAGCCGCCGCATGCGCGCCGTCGATGGCGACCTGTCGCATTTCGACCACTGCCTCAACGCGCTGCTGCTCGTCGCCTACGTCGCCTTGCGGCAGGGCGACTCGGTCTCGCTCGCGACCTTCGGGGGCGTCGACCGCCGCCTGCCGCCGGTCAAGGGCCGCCAGAGCATGACGGCGCTGCTCAACGCCGTGTACGACCTCGAGACGACGCTCGAGCCGCCCGACTACCTCGAGGCCGCCGCGCGCCTCAAGGCCTTCCAGCGCCGCCGCGCGCTCGTGATCGTGATCACCAACCAGCGCGACGAGGACGAGGACGAGCTCGGGCCCGCGCTCGAGCTGCTGCGCCGCCGCCATCTGGTCGTGCTCGCCAGCCTGCGCGAGATGCGCGTCGAGGCCCTGCTCGAGCGCGACGTCGAGAGCTTCGAGTCGGCCCTCGCCCGGGCCAGCGCGCTCGACTACGTCCAGGCCCGCCAGCGCGCGCTCGAACGCCACCGCGGGCGGGGCGTGATCCCTCTCGACGTCGCCCCGGCCGACCTGCAGGTCGCGCTGGCCGAGCAGTACCTCGAGATCAAGCGCTCCGGCCGCCTGTGAGCCCTCGCCCGCGCGTCGGTTCTGGCACGTGGGGGCGCGAATCGTTATCTACTTGGGCCACGAAACCTCAGGTCTCCCGTCCTCCGGAACACCCATGAAGCCCCACCTCGGCCGCACCCTCGCCTTCGTCCTGCTCTCGAGCCCGCTCTTCGTCGCCCCCGCCTGCCACACCGTGAAGAACGTCGTGCTCGGGCCCGTCGAGGCCGTCGTGACGGTGACGAGCGCGACTCCGGGCCAGCTGGAGCAGTACATCGTGACCGCGTCGGCGAACTCCCACGCCGAGGCCGGCGTGCGCGCGCTGCAGAAGGAAGACTGGGCGCTCGCCGCAACCGGCTTCCGTCAGGCGCTGATCGACGACGCCGAAGACGCCGGCTCGCACTTTGGCCTGGGCATCGCGCTCGAGATGTCGGGTGACCTGCCGCTCGCGCTCGCGCACTTCGAGACCGCCAACCGCCTCACGAGCGACATGCCCGTCGACATGTACGTCGTGTCGATCGCGCGCGTGAAGGCCAAGCAGGGCCGCTAGTCCGTTCGAACACCGCGGGGCGGCGCGACCTTCGATCGGTCGCGCCGCCCCGCGTGTTTTCTCGGGCTTTTCCGGCCTGCGCCGGAGCGCCGTCACTTGCGTGCCTTGATCGCCTTGGCGAGTTCCGCGGCTTCCGTCGCGACGAACGTGCCGGGGAACTGCTTCTCGATCTTGGCGAGGTCCTCGACCGCAGCCTCGCGTTCCTTGCGCTTGGAGAGCTCGGCCGCGCGCAGCTTGGCGACCTGCTTCTGCGCCTTGAGGATCGGGCCCGCTTCCTTGTTGGCCGCGAGCTTGGCGAGCACCGCGTCGACCTTGTCCTTCTCGGGCAGGCCGGCGAGTTCCTTCACGAGCGCGGCTCCCGCCGTCTCCGTGCCGAGGTAGTCGCCCTTCGAATAGGCGTCCTCGAGTCCGCTCACGCGACCGCCGACGACCTGCTGGATCGCCTGCAGGATCTGCGGGCCGCCGTCGGCCTCCGTCAGCTTGGCCGCCTCGTCGAGCGCCGTCTTGTACTGGCGCTTGAGCAACGCCGCCTTCACGGACTTGGTCGCGGGCGCCCATTCCCACAGGGGCTTGGGCAACGCTCCTTCGCAGGCTTTCGCGAGCGCGGTCTCGGGCAGGCTGCCCGGGTGACCTTGCCACACGACGACGCCCTTCGCGTCGATCAGCACCGCCGCGGGAATCCCGCTGATGCCGAAGAAGCTCGAGAGCTTCCCGCCCTTGTCGTAGCCGTAGGCGTACTTGGCGCCCTTCGACTGGACCCACTTGACCGTGTCCGCTTCACCTTCGCTGGTCACGCCAACGATGGTCAGGCCCTTTTCGCCCCACGAGCTCTGCAGCTCGTTGAGGTGGGGGACCTGAGCGCCGCAAGGGCCTCACCAGTAGGCGAAGAACTCGAGCAGCACAGCGCGGCCGAGGAAGTCGTCGAAGGTCTTGGCGCCCGTCTGGGCGAGACCTTCGAGCTCCACCGGCGGCAGCTTGCTGCCCACCGCCTGGGCGCGCGCGGGCGCGCTCAGGGCGACCGCGCCGAGGACGGCGAGGCCAAGGATGAGCTTGTGGAAGATGCGCATGGGATTTCGTGGTTCGGGCGCCGGAGCGGCGCCACTTGAAGTTGCCGCCCACAATAGCGCCCCGGGAGCCCGCCGGGGCTCCTTCCGCCGCTCGGCGACGCCGAACGCTACGCTTTCCGCCCCGCATGAAGACCGAAGACGAAGAATTCACCCTCCCCGAGGACGAGACGCCCGACGAAGGCCGCCTCGTGCGCCTCAACAAGTACCTCGCCGACCACGGCATCGCCTCGCGCCGCAAGTGCGACGAGCTGATCGCCAAGGGCAAGGTCACGATCGACGGAGCGATCTGCACCGAGCTCGGCACCCGGATCGATCCCGCGACCCAGGAAGTCGACGTCGACGGCGTCGTGCTGCGCCCCGAGCGCACCGAGCCGAAGTACTACCTGCTGCACAAGCCGCGGGGCGTCGTCTGCACCAACGAGCGCCGCGAGGCGCGCATGCGCGCGATCGACCTGATCACCGACCCCGCCAAGGGCCGCATCTACACCGTCGGGCGCCTCGACGAGGACTCGACCGGCCTGATCCTGCTCACCAACGACGGCGAATTCGCCAATCGCATCGCGCACCCGCGCTACGGCGTGACGAAGACCTATTCGGTGCGCCTGCGCGGCCGCATCGAGGGCGAGTCGATCGAGCGCGTGCAGAAGGGCGTGCGCCTCTCGGAAGGCTGGACGGCGCCGGCCTACGTCAAGGTGCTCAAGCGCACGAACGAGTGGTCGCTCGTCACCTGCACGCTCAACGAAGGCAAGAACCGCGAGGTGCGCCGCATCTTCGCCGCGGTCGGCCACAACGTGCTCGACCTGCGCCGCACGCACATCGGGACGCTGTCGGACCGCACGCTCAAGGAAGGCAAGTGGCGGCCGCTCCTGCGCGCGGAAGTGACAGAGATGCTCGACCAGTCGAAGACGAAAAGCGGCGCCGCGGGCGTCGAGGACCGGCGCGAGGATCCGCGCGTGCGCTTCTTCCGTGAGCAGCCGCCGCAGGGCCCCGGCCCGGAGCGGCGCGGCGTGCGCTCAGGCGAGAAGTACCGGCGCGACCGCCGGCGCAGCATCGAGCGCGTGCAGCAGGAACCGCAGGGCCGCCGCGGGCGCTCCGAGCGCCGCCGCAAGCTCGAGAACATGGGCGTCGACAAGGCCGAGGCTCCGAAAAGGGCCGGGAAATTCGGGGCTCCGAAGGGTTTCGGCGCTCCCAAGGCCTTTGGCGCCAAGAAGGGCCCGCCGCGCGGCGGCAAGTTCGGTGGCCCCAAGGGCGAGCGTGGCGGACCGCGTGGGCCTGAGCGCGGTGGCGCGCGCGGCGAACGTGGTGGCGATGGCACGGGCGCTCGCGCTCCCCAGCGGGGTGGCCAGCGAGGCGGTGCGCGCGGCCCCGAACGTGGCGGACAGCGGGGCGGTGCGCGCGGTCGCGGGAGGAACGCATGAGCGAGACCGTGCAACCGCTCGGCAACGCGACCCACGGGGCGCTGTCGATCGAAGAACACCAGCTCGACAACGGCCTGAAGGTGCTGCTCGTCGAGCGCCACGCCGACCCCGTCGTCGCCGTGATGGTCTGGTACAAGGTCGGCGCGCGCAATGAGCGCGAGCACGAGGCCGGCGTCTCGCACTTTCTCGAACACATGATGTTCAAGGGCTCCGAGCGCTTCGCCAAGGGCGAGATCGATCGGCTGACGACCACGCTCGGCGGCAGCAACAACGCCTTCACCAGTTCCGACCACACGGCCTACTGGTTCGAGCTCGCCAGCGACCGCTGGGAGAAGGCGCTCGAGATCGAGGCCGACCGCATGCGCGGACTCAACCTCGATGCGCGCGAGTTCGCCAGCGAGCGTGCGGTCGTGCTCGAGGAGCTCTCGATGGGCCTCGACGACCCGTGGCGGCGCATCTCGGACCTCGTGCAGGGCACGCTGTTCCTGCGCCATCCCTACCGGCGGCCGGTGATCGGCCACGCGGACGCGCTCAAGCGCCTCTCGGTCGACGAGATGCGCGACTACCACCGGCGCTTCTACCACCCCGGCAACGCGACCGTCGTCGTGTGCGGCGACATCGACATGGCCGACGCGCTGGCGCGCGTGAAGCAGCATTTCGCCGCGATTCCCGCGGGAATTCCCTACGAGCAGGCGGATCCGTTCCGGCCCGCGGAAGAGCCCGTCGGCGGCGAGCGCCGCGTGCAGCTCACGTGGGACGACGAGGGCAAGCGCCTGTGCATCGCCTGGCCGTCGGCACCCGTCGGCACGCCCGACGATGCGGCGCTGGACGTGCTCTCGACGCTGCTCACCGGCGGGCGCCTCTCGCGCCTGCACAGGCGCCTCGTGATCGACGAGGAGCTCGCGACGAGCGTCTCGTCGTTCAATGACACGCGCGTCGAAGGTGGCGTGTTCTGGATCTTCGCCGAGTGCGCGCAGGGCGTGGAGCCGCGTGCGCTCGAGGCGGCGCTCGATGGCGAGCTCGAGCTCGTCATGCAGGAGAAGGTTCCCGCGCGCGAGCTCGCGCGCGTGCGCTCGCTGCTCGAGGCCGCCGAGGCCTACGACCACGAGACCACCAGCGACGTCGCCGAGCAGATCGGCGAGGCCGCGGTCGACGCGCACTGGCGGCTCGCTTTCGAGTCGCTCCCCAACGCGCTCAAGGTCGACGCGACGCGCCTGCGCGACTGCGCCAAGCGTGTGCTCGCGCGCGAGCGCCGCGTGCTCGGCTGGTGCCTGCCCGCGAAGGAAGAGGAGCGCCGCTCGAACCTGCGCCGAATCGGCGTCGCGCTGCGCCGCTCGACGCACGCCGCCAAGGAAAAGGCCGCGCAGCACAAGAAGTCCGGCAAGTCGCGCAAGGGAGGCGGTCGCTGATGGCCGCCCTCGCCGTCGACCTCGGTGTCGTGACTTTCGACCTGCGCTGCGGGGCGCGGCTGCTCGTCTCGCCGCGTCCGGGCGCGCCCGTCACCGCGATCCAGATGCACTTGCGCGGTGGCCATTCGCTCGACGACAAGGGCCGCGAGGGCACCGCGTACCTCGCCGGCGGCCTGATCGACCAGGGCACGGCGCACCACACCGAGGAGGAGATCGCCGACACGCTCGAGACGCACGGCGGCTCGCTCTCCGGCGAATCCAACGGCGCGTCGGGCTCGATCGCCTCGCCGCACTGGAAGCTCCTGCTCGAGATGTTCGCCGAGCTCGTCACCGAGCCGACCTACCCGCGCGCGGAATTCCGGCGCCAGAAGCAGCGCCTGCTCGATCGCCTGACCGTCGAGCGCGACGAACCGCGCGCGCAGGGCGACATCGTCTTCAAGAAGCTCGTGTACGGCACGTACTGGCTCGGCCGCAACGCGAGTGGCACGGTCGAGAGCGTCGGCGCGATCGAACGTGAGCACCTCGGGCGCTTCCACCGCGAGCACTGGGTCGCGCGCCGCGCCGTGATCGCGGTCTGCGGCGACGTCGACCCCAAGGCCGTGCACAAGGTGCTCGACCGCGCGCTCGCGCACTGGACTTCCGGCGAGGACCTGCCCTATCCCGATCCCGTGCTCCCGCCGCTCGCTCCGCGCCGTGGCGTCTTTCACGCCAAGCGCGAGCAGGTGCACGTGTTCCTCGGCCACCTCGGCGTGCGCCGCAACGATCCCGACTACCACGCGCTGGTCGTGATGGACCACGTGCTCGGCACGGGCCCCGGCTTCACCAACCGCGTCGCGATGCGCCTGCGCGACGAGCTCGGCCTCGCCTACACCGTGCACGCCAACATCCACGGTTCGGCGGGCACGTACCCGGGCACCTTCACGGCCTACATCGGCACCAGCCCCGACAAGGTGCGCACCGCGATCGAGGGTTTCCGCGCGGAAATGCGCCGGATCCAGGACGAGCCGGTCGGCGAGGCGGAGCTCGGCGTCGCGAAGGACTACGTCGTCGGCTCCTTCGCGCTCTCGTTCCAGCGAGCCTCGCGCCGCGCGAGCTACATGATCGCCGCCGAGCGCTTCAACCTGCCCGCCGACAACCTGCACAGCGCGCCGCTGCGCTACGCGGCCGTCACGAGCGAGGACATCCAGCGCGTCGCCCGCAAGCACCTGCACCCCGAACGCTGCTGCATTGCCGCGGCCGGTCCGGTGCGCGAGTCCGACCTCGGCTGATCAGCGCGAGTTCGCCTTCGTGACGTCGGCCTGAATCGTCAGGCCTTGCTGCGTCGCGAAGCGGTAGTCGACGATCGCGCCCTTCTCGTCGGCCACGAGCTCGATCTTCACCGCACCGTCCGCGCGCTTCCACGCGAACGCGCGGGCGGTGATCGCGCACTCGCCGCTCTCGAGCTGCTTCCCGGCCGAGTCGGTGACGGTGAACGTCACGCGCCCCGGGCCGCGGTTGTCGAGGCGCAGGTTGAGCGGCGGCGGCGCCGTCCACGTCGCATCGAGCGTGACGCTCCCGTTCGGCCCCAGCCGGGCCTGCGATTCGATCGTCTTGGAAACAAGCGTGGTGCGGCAGG
>JAPLOE010000114.1 GCA_026692705.1 Planctomycetota bacterium | reverse complement strand
GCACGGTCGCCTTGCGGCCCGCCTCGTCGCCATCGAACACGAGGCTGATGCGCCGCGCGCCCGAGCGCCGCACGAGCGCGGCATGGTCCTCGGTGGTCGCGGTGCCGAGCACGGCGACGACGGTGCGCAGGTCGGCCTGGTGCGAGGCCATCACGTCGGTGTAGCCCTCGACGAGGATCAGGTGCTGCGCGCGACGGACGTGCGCGAGCGCCTGATCGAGCGCGTAGAACACGCGGCCCTTGTGGAAGACCGGCGTCTCGGGCGTGTTGACGTACTTGGGGCTCGACGGGTCGTCGTCGTTCAGGCGGCGCGCGCCGAAGCCGAGCGTGCGGCCCTTCTCGTCGCGCACCGGGAACATCACGCGGCCGCGGAAGAAGTCGTAGGGGCCGCGCTCGTTGGTGCGCGCGAGGCCGAGCTCGACGAGGCGCTCAATGGCGATGCCGCTGCGCTCGACGGCGCGCACGAGCTCGCCACCGCTGGCGGGCGAGTAGCCGATGCCGAAGGCCTCGATCGTCGCGTCGCTCAGGCCGCGGCCGCGCAGGTACTCGAGCGCGCGCGCGCCCTCGGGGCGGCGCAGCTGCTGGCGGTAGAAGTCCTCGGCGCGCTTGAGCAGCTCGAAACGCGGCTCGAGCTGCGCCTTGGCCTGCGCGGCGCCGCGGTTCTCGGGCAGCGGGACGCCGCAGCGCTCGCCGAGGATCTTGAGCGCCTCGACGAAGTCGACGTTGTCGTGGCGCTTGACGAACTCGATCACGTCCCCACCCGTGCTGCAGGCGCCGAAGCAGTGCCACGTCCCGCGGTTGGTGTCGACCTTGAAGGACGGCGACTTCTCCTGATGGAAGGGGCAGCACGCCTCCCACAGGCGACCGGCCTGACGCAGCATCGGGACCCGCTCGCGCACGACCTCTACGATCGAGCTGCGGTCCTTGATGAGCTGCTTGGCCTGCTCGAAGTCGAGGGACGACACGAAGGGAACGATCTGGGGCGTGGGGTTGGGGTGAGCGCCGGCCTGAAGCCGCCGCGGACAGTCGATGGCGTGGACGGTCAACCCAGCCTGGGGCGCCGCACCCGACCGCCCCGAGAGGCCGTCCGAGCCAAGCGCCGATCCCGCTGCTTCGTTCCGTCCGGCAATCCTACAACCGCCGTGCAGGCGGGGTCGGAAGTACGGAGGTCGCGCAGGTTCTGGTTCACGCTTCGCATCGAGACCGCTCGAAAGCCGTCGGATGAGCCCGCGCCCGACGCTCCTGGGCCGGCGCAATCCGCAGGAACGGAGCGCAGGCACGGAACGGCGGCGAGGGTCGCCCGGGGGCCGGACAGCCACTGCGGCCCGCGAGCAGGCTCGCGGATCTCTCGCGAACTTCGGTCCCGGCCTGACGCGCAGGGCGGAACGGAACGCGGGAGACGGGTCTGAGCCCCGCCGAGGCGGGTCACGGGCCGGAAGCAGGGCGCTCGGAGGCCAGAATCAGTCGGCTGCGGGGTCGCGCCCGATGGGTGTGGGCGGCGAAACGTGAAGAAAGCCGGATCCAGCGTTTCCGAAGCGCGGAAGTCTAGGCCGGCCCCGGGGCCGGGGCAAGTGCCGCGGGTGTTCGCTACCTAGAAATGTCCAGAAATTTCTTGGTGAAGCGTCGCGCCACCCCATCGGAACCGTCAGGCGCTTCCGGCCGCCCGCCGGGCCGCCCAGCGCACGACCGCGACCCACGGCTCGACCGGAACGTCCTCGGGCCGCAGCTGGGGGTCGATTCCGGCCGCTTCGCAGGCGGCCAGCGCGAGCTCGGACGAGTCGAAGAAGTCCACCAGCCGGTTGCGCACGGTCTTGCGGCGCTGCTGGAAGAGCACGTCGAGCAGCCGGTCGAGCTCGACCAGCTCCGCCGGCGTCGGGCGCTCGCGACGCAGCTCCATCACGAGCAGCGAACTGTCGACCTGCGGCCTCGGCCAGAAGAGCTGCGGTCCGAGGTCACGCCGGTGCTCGACCGAATACACCGCCTGCAGCCGCCCGCTGATCGCCCCCCACTCGCGCCCGCCCGGCCGGGCCGCGAGCCGCACCGCGAGGTCCTTCTGGAGCAGCACCGTGCAGGACTGCGGCGGATTCGCGAGGCGCGCGACCGCCGCCAGGATCGGCGTCCCCGCAGAGTAGGGCAGGTTGCTGACGAGCTTCCACGGCGCGCTCGCCGGCAGCGCGGCGACGAGCTCCGGCGCCAGCTCGTGCTTGGACTCGAGCGCGTCGCGCACGAGCCACTGCACGCGCTCCTCCCCGAGGAATTCGCGCGCGAAATCCGCGAGCCGCTCGTCGATCTCGACCGCCAGCACGCGCCCGCCCGCGGCGACGAGCTGCGCCGTCAGCACGCCCGCACCCGGCCCGATTTCCAGCACGAAATCGCCCTCGGCCACCTTCGCGTCGCGCACGATCGCGCGCAGCATGTTCTCGTCGACGAGGAAGTTCTGGCCGAGCTTGCGCGACGGCTGGAAGCCCGCCATCTCCAGCGCGGCCTTGATCTCGCTCCAGCGCGCGCGGCGCGGCGTCGGTTCGTCGGCGCTCATCCGCGCGCTCC
>JAPLOE010000113.1 GCA_026692705.1 Planctomycetota bacterium | reverse complement strand
GACGCGCTCGAAGGGCTCGACGCGCTGCAGGCGAGCGTGCTCGACCGCCGCCGCCGCACTCCGGTGCCGACGAGCTTCCTCGTCGATGCCCAGCGGCGCGTCGCGGTGATCTACAAGGGCCCGGTGGCGCTCGACACGCTGCTCGCGGACGTCGCGCGGCTCGGAGCGCGGCCGGAAGAGCTGCGCGACCGCGCTGCGGCGTTCCCTGGTCGGTGGTTCGGCGCGCTGCCGGAGGCGCCGCTCGCCGCGCTCGAGCTCGCCTACGTCGAGCGTGGGCTCAGCGAGGCCGCGGACGAGATCGCGCGCGACCGCATGGTGTCGAAGAAGAGCTCGCGCGCCGAGATCCTGAACGAGATGGGCAAGGTGCGCGCGCAGCAAGGGCGGCTCGACGAGGCGATCGCGAGCTTCGCCGAGGGGCTCGACCTCGAGCCGCGTTCACTCGAGCTCAACATCAACCTCGCCTACGCGCTGCACCAGACCGGCCGCATCTCCGACGCCGTGCCGTTCTACGAGAACGCGCTGCGGCTCGACTCGCGCAACGTCGTCGCGCTCACCAACCTCGCGCTCGCGCACTGCGCGCTCGGGCGCTGCGACCTCGCGGATCAGGAGCTCGCGGTGCTCGACATCGTCGACCCCAAGGCCGCGACCGACGTGCGGCGCCAGATGAAGACCTACTTCGGGCGATGAGCGAGGCGCCGCTCGTGCTGGTGGCGGACGACGAGCCGCTGGTGCTCGAGGTCGCGCAGGCGTTCCTCGAACGCGACGGCTTCCGCGTCGTCACCGCGCGCGATGGCGTCGAGGCGCTGGCGCAGCATGCGCAGCACGCGAGCGAGCTCGTCGCCGCGATCGTCGACTGGCAGATGCCCTTGCTCGACGGCGAGGCGGTCGTGCGCGAGCTGCGCCGGCGCGACGCGAACTTTCCGCTGCTGGTCGCGACCGGTTTCGGGCGTTTGCTCGAGCTCCCCAAGGACTTGCCGGGGCCAGCTCCGCTGCTGCTAGTGAAGCCTTTTCGAGGGCGCGGGCTGGGCGAGCTGGTGCGGCAGGCCATCGCGGCGAATTGAGGCCTTCGGAGCGCCTGTCTTGAATGCGGGACGTGGCCGGAAGGGAGGCTCCACCTCGCTCCGCCCAAGGGCGAAGAACAGCGCATGCCCCGCATCAGCCTCTGCATGATCGTTCGCGACGAGGAAGCGCACCTTGCGAGCTGCCTCACCTCGGTCCGCGACGTCGTCGACGAGCTCGTGGTCGTCGACACCGGCTCGCGCGACGGCACGCGCGAGCTCGCCCGCACGTTCGGGGCCCGCGTCCTCGAACGCGCCTGGAGCGACGACTTCGCCGCGGCCCGCAACGCGGCGCTCGCGGAAGCGACCGGCGACTGGGTGCTCGTGCTCGACGCCGACGAGGAGCTCGACCGCAGCCTGCACGCCGGCGCGAAGGCGCGTGCCTGCCTCGAACGCTTCGTCAGCGAGAGCCCCGACTGCGTCGGGCGCGTCGTGATCGAGAACCGCACGGGCTCCGGCGAGACGAGCGAGGCCGAGATCCCGCGCTTCTTCCGCCGCGTCGCCGGCGCCGGGTTCACTGGTCGCATCCACGAGCACTGGACGCTCGCCGACGGCAGCACCCCCGCGCGCGCGGACACCGGCCTGCGCGTCGTGCACCACGGGTACAGCCCCGAGTTCGTCGAGCGGCGCTCGAAGCTCGAGCGCAACCTGAAGCTGCTCGAACTCGAAGTGAACGAGCGCCCCGAGGACGCCTACTCCTGGTACCAGCTCGGCCGCACGCTGCAGCTCGGTGGGCTCCACGACGGTGCGCTCGAGGCGCTCGAGCGCGCGCTCGCCCTCGCCTCCGACGGCGACGAATGGCCCGTGCACGCCGTCGAGCTCGGCGCCGAGTCGCTGCGTTCGCTCGGACGCTCGCAGCAGGCGCTGGAGCTGGTCGAATCGGCCCTGCCGTTCGCGCCCGAGCGCACCGACACGCTGTTCCTCGCGGCGCTGCTGGCCCTCGATTGCGGCGACGTCGAGCGCGCCGAGCGGGGCTTCCGCTCCTGCCTCGAGCTCGGCCCGGCCCGCCGGGGCGCCGAACGTTCCGCCGCCGCCGGTTCCTGGGCCGCCGCCCACAACCTGGCGGTGATCTGCGAGCACACCGGCCGCGTGCCGGAGGCCGCCGAGCTCTACCGCCGCGCCCTCGCCGCCTGCCCCGGCCACAGGGCCAGCCTCGCCGGCCTCGCGCGGCTCGACTCTCCCCTACCCAGCGCCGCCGCGATTCGCTAGTGTTCCCGGCCTCCCTACGGCCATGAACTTCTTCTGCCGCATCTTTGGTCACACGTGGGTTCCGGTGACGGACAACCCCAAGATCTCCTGGAACACCGGCGAAGACGGCCTCGTGCTGCACGCCAAGCCCAGCGCCGAGACGCGCTTCTTCGACGAGTGCGCGCGCTGCCGCGAGCGTCGCGAGATCGTGCCGACGCGCCGCTTCCCCGCCTCGAGCCAGAGCTGACTTCGCTCCGGCGCACGCGTCGCGCCTGCGCGTGACGGCGCCGTGACCCGTCACGGGGAACGCTCGCAATCGGGGAACGCTCGTGCCTAGACTTGGGGCCGACGCCCGAGATGCGACGAGCCCTTCGACTGCGCCTGGTGGAGGCCCTGCGACCGAGCGACCTCCAGTTGACGCTGCTGTGGGCCGGTCTGGTCGGCCTGTGCGGTGCGCTGCTCTCGGTGGGTTTCCGCGAGCTCTCGCTGCTCGTGCAGGAGCTCCTGTGGGGCGTGCGCGGCGAGGTCGCGGCGATCGCGGACGGAATTCCGTTGTGGCAGCGGGTGGCGTGGCCGGCGCTGGGCGGGCTCGCAGCCGGACTCGTGATCCGCTACGGCGGCCAGTTCGCGAAGGGCCAGCCTTCGACCGACTACATGGAGGCGGTCTCGCTCGGCGACGGCACGATCCGCGTGCGTCCCAGCCTCGTGAAGAGCTTCGCGTCGATGCTGAGCGTCGCCAGCGGCGGCTCGATCGGCCGCGAGGGCGCGATGGCGCAGCTCTCGTCGATGTTCGCGTCGTGGCTCGGGCGGCGCCGCGCGCTGCCGCGGCCGCGCCTGCAGCTGCTCGTCGCCTGCGGTGCGGCCGCGGGCATCGCGAGCGCCTACAACGTGCCGATCGCGGGCGCGCTGTTCGTCGCGGAGATCGTGCTCGGCACGATCGCGATGGAGAGCTTTGGCCCGCTCGTGTTCGCCTCGGTCGTCTCGACGCTCGCCACGCGGGCGCTGCTCGGCGGCCAGCCGCTGTTCGAGATCCCGCAGTTCGAGCTCGCGAGCTACCTCGAGCTCGGGCCCTACATGGTGCTCGGCATGCTGATGGGCGCCATCGCGCCGTGGTTCGTGCGCTCGCTGCGCAGCAGCGAGAAGCTCTTCATGGGAGTGATCACGCCGTTGCCGCTGCGGCTCGCCGCCGGTGGCGCGATCGTCGGCCTGTTCTCGATCTGGGTGCCGCAGGTATGGGGCAACGGCTTCGCGGCGATCGACCACATCCTCGCGGGCGAGTGGCTGTGGAGCTTCGTCGGCATCGTGCTCGGCTGCAAGCTGCTCGCGACCTTCGCGACGGTCGGCTCCGGCGCGGTCGGCGGCGTCTTCACGCCGAGCCTGTTCGTGGGCTCGAGCTTCGGGACGCTGTTCGGTGCGCTCGTGCATCGGCTGATGCCCGCCGACAGCGCCAGCCCCAGCGCCTACGCGCTCGTCGGCATGGGCTCGTTCCTCGCCGGCGTCACGCACGCGCCGCTGACGGCGATCCTGATGCTGTTCGAGATGACGCGCGACTACGGCATCGTGCTGCCGCTGATGCTCGCCTGCGTCGTCGCCTACTACACGTCACGCGCGATCGACCAGCGTTCGCTGTACTCGTCGAAGCTCGCCGAGAAGGCCGCGCGCACCGCGCTGCCGCCGAGCGCGACGATCGAGGAACTCGTGCGGCCGGTGAAGGTGACCGTGCGGCGCGACGCGCGCTTCGCCGAGCTCGTCGCGCACTTCGTGCAGCACCGCCACAACTACGCCTACGTGGTCGACGACGACGGCCGCTTCCTCGGCGCAGTCGGCCTGCACGACATCAAGGGGTTCAT
>JAPLOE010000112.1:30409-59534 GCA_026692705.1 Planctomycetota bacterium | reverse complement strand
TTGATGTCGAGCTTCACGAGCAGCTCGGCGAAGCGCTTGCGGTCCTCCGCCAAGTCGATCGAGTCGACGCTGGTGCCGATGATCGGCACGCCCGCGAGCTCCAGCCCGTGGGCGAGGTTGAGCGGCGTCTGCCCGCCGAACTGCACGATCATGCCCGAGGGCTCGATCGCGCGCACGATCGCCATCACGTCCTCGTGCGTCAGCGGCTCGAAGAACAGGTGGTCGCTCGTGTCGTAGTCGGTCGAGACCGTCTCGGGGTTCGAGTTGACCATGATCGCCTCGAGCCCGAGCTCGCGCACCGCGAAGGCCGCGTGCACGCAGCAGTAGTCGAACTCGATGCCCTGCCCGATGCGATTGGGGCCGCCGCCGAGGATCGCGATCTTCTTCGCGGCGCTCGGGCGCACCTCGCTCTCCTCGGCCTCCCAGGTCGAGTAGTAGTAGGGCGTCTTGGCCTCGAACTCGGCCGCGCACGTGTCGACCAGCTTGTACACGCGCTGGATGTTCCATTCCTCGCGCAGCGAGGCGACGTGCTCGGGGGTGGCGCCGACGGCGAGGCCGATCTGGCGGTCGGTGTAGCCCAGCTGCTTCGCCTTGCGCAGCAGCTCCGGCGTGAGCAGCGCGCCCGACAGCTCGCGCTCGAACTCGCACAGCTCGCGGATGTTCTCGAGGAACCACGGGTCGATCCAGGTCGCCTCGTAGATCTCCGCGGTGCTCCAGCCGGCGCGGTAGGCCGCGCGCAGCGCGAGGATGCGCGTGTGGTTGGGCACGCGCAGCGCGCGCGTGAGCTGCTCCCGGTCGCCGACCAGCGCCTCGGCGGGGTCGCGCGGGTCGAGCCCGATGCCCGATCGCCCGGTCTCGAGGCCGCGCACCGCCTTCTGCAGCGCTTCCTTGAACGTGCGCCCGATCGCCATCGTCTCGCCGACCGACTTCATCTGCGTCGTCAGCGTCGTGTCCGCGCCGCGGAACTTCTCGAACGCGAAGCGCGGGATCTTGACCACGGTGTAGTCGATCGTCGGCTCGAAGCAGGCCGGCGTCGACTTGGTGATGTCGTTGCGGATCTCGTCGAGCGTGTAGCCGACGGCGAGCTTGGCCGCGAACTTCGCGATCGGGAAGCCGGTCGCCTTGCTGGCGAGCGCCGAGCTGCGCGACACGCGCGGGTTCATCTCGATCACGATCATGCGCCCGTCCTGCGGGTTGATCGCGAACTGCACGTTCGAGCCGCCGCACTCGATCCCGATCTCGCGCATGATGCGGATCGAGGCGTTGCGCATGTCCTGGTACTCGCGGTCGGTGAGCGTCTGCGCCGGCGCGACCGTGATCGAGTCGCCCGTGTGCACGCCCATCGGGTCGAGGTTCTCGATCGAGCAGATGATGACGACGTTGTCCTTGTTGTCGCGCATCACCTCCATCTCGAACTCCTTCCACCCGGCGAGGCATTCCTCGACCAGGATCTCGGAGTTCATCGAGAGCGAGAGGCCGCGCGAGGCGATCTCCTCGAACTCCTCGACGTTGTAGGCGATGCCGCCGCCGGAGCCGCCCATCGTGAAGCCAGGGCGGATCACGCTCGGCAGGCCGATCTCGGCCATCACGCGGCGCGCGTCCTCCATCGAGTGGGCCACGCCCGAGCGCGCGCTGCCGAGACCAATCTTGGTCATCGCCGCGCGGAACATGTCGCGGTCCTCGGCCTTGCGGATCACGTCCGCGCGCGCGCCGATCATCTCGACGCCGAGGCGGTCGAGGATGCCCTGGTCGTAGAGCGCGAGCGCCGTGTTCAGGCCGGTCTGGCCACCCATCGTCGGCAGGATCGCGTCGGGCCGCTCGGCCTCGAGGATCTTGGTGACCGCGCTGACGGTGATCGGCTCGATGTACGTCGCATCGGCCGTCTCCGGGTCGGTCATGATCGTCGCCGGGTTGGAGTTCACCAGGATGACCCGGTAGCCCTCCTCCCGCAGCGCCTTGCAGGCCTGGGTTCCGGAGTAGTCGAACTCGCAGGCTTGGCCGATGACGATCGGCCCGCTTCCGATGATCAGGATCGACTCGAGGTCGTCGCGTCGCGGCATGGGTGGGTGATGGGGAGGCGCGGCGGAGCCAGGCGGAGGTGGGGCTTCGACGTAGGCCGATGCCCCGCTCCGAAGTCGGCAGATTTAAGCACTTGGGGGGCCCGCTGTCGACCGCGGCGGGACCTCTCCGGGCACCGGGAGCGGGTTTCTGGAGCGCCGGACTTCGGGCGGACGCCCGGACAGGCCGATCTACGGACCCCCGGAGCCCCTTTTCCCCAGCCTGAGCCCGCCATGCCCGTCCTCACCTTCCCGCTCGCCCTCGTCCTCGTCGCCTGCTTCACCACGGGCGCGATCGTCACCTGGTACCTGCAGGAGCGCCGCCTCCAGCGCGAGCGCAGCGCGATCGAGTCGCAGATGACTCGCGTGCTGGCGGCGCGTTACGAGGTCTACGAGACGCTCGAGCAGGGCGTGCACAACCTGATGCAGCGCTTCGACCGGCAGGACGAGGAGAAGGCCAGCGCCCCGGCGCAGGCGCCCGCCCCGGTGATCGTGGCGGCGCCGGCCCCGCTGCCGACCTGGGCCGACGTGTCGAACGTGCCGCTGCGCTCGACCAACCCCGAGCTGTGGGACATGGAGCGCACGTACCAGCGCACGGCCGCCGAGCAGCTGGCGCAGCTCTCGAAGCAGACCGCGCGCACGGTCGAGCTGATGGAGCAGGTCGGGCGGCTCGAGACGGAAGTGGCCCACGCCTGCGAGACGGCCGCCAGCGCCGAGCGCAAGTGCAGCGAGGTCACGGACGCGTCGGCGAACGCCGAACGTTCGGCCCGCACGACGATTTCCGGCCTCGAGCAGCGCGTCCGTGCGCTCGAGCCGCTGCAGTCCGAGCTCGCCAGCGCGCGCACTTCGCTCGACGAGCTGCGCACGAGCACGACCTCGCGCATCCGCGAGCTCGAGAGCGAGCTCTCGACGACGCGTGGCAGCCTCGCGACGGCTCTGGGTCGCGCGGGCGAGCTCGAGACGCTGTCCAAGCGCCTCGAGGAACGCACGCGCGAGCTCGAGACGCGCTGCAGCGAGCGTGATCTCGCCTGCATGTCCGCCGAAGCGCGTTGCACCGAGCTCACCGACAGCCTCGCGAGCGCGCGCACGCAGCTCGCGACCGCGACCGGCCGCGCGAGCGAGTTCGAGAGCAAGTGGCAGGCCTCCGAGCGCGAGCTTGGGGTTGCGCGCAGCGAGCTCAGCTCGACCGGCAGCTCGAACACGAAGCTCTCGGGCGAGCTCAAGGAAGCGCTCGACCGCGTCATCGAACTCGAGGCCGCCAAGGCGGAACTCGACAAGACCGCCAAGGGCTTCGAGACGCAGTGGACGAAGGCGCAGCGCGAGAGCGAGCGCCTCGCCGGCGAGCTGGTCGACACGCGCCAGCGCGCGGAGATCGAGCACGAGACGCTCGGCCGCGAGCTCGAGAGCACGCGCACGAACGCGGGCAAGCTCGAGACGCAGCTCGGCGAGTGGCAGTCCAAGTCGACGAAGCTCGAGGGCGAACTCACGAACTCGCGCGGCGAATGCACGCGGCTCTCCGCCGAGCTCGACACGACGCGCGAGAGCGCACGCAAGGAACGCGAGACGCTGGGGCAGGAGCTCGACAGCACGCGCACGAACGTGGGCAAGCTCGAGAAGCAGCTCGGCGAATGGCAGGCGAAGTCGACGAAGCTCGAAGGCGAGCTCGCGAGCACCCGCAACGAGGCCCTGCGCCTCACGCAGGAACTGCTGCGCGCCAACCTCGAGCTCGCGACCTACCGCGAGAAGCTCTCGCACCACTCCAGCCACGTCGTCGAGGCCTGGTCGATGGTGACGAGCCTCAAGCCGATGCTTGAGGCGCTCGAGCAGAAGCTCAAGGAAGGCGAGGAGCCCAAGAGCGCGCTGCCGACGAACGAACCGGCCACGTCCGGCCTCTCGGTCTTCGACGAGCCCAGCGAGAAAAAGGCTTAGCAGCCCGTTGAAGAAGTCATGCGGCAGGATTCCGCGCCCGGAAGGGTCATGGCTGCGTCGGCCGATCCTCAACGAATCCACTTGGATTCGCCTCCGGTCGGCCTCCTTGCCCTGACCCTTCCGGGTCGGAATCCTGCTCGCAGCACTTCTTCAACGGACTGCTAGGCCAGGAGCTCGAGCACGGCGCGCTCGTCGAGCGCGACCGACAGTTCCAGCGCTCCGGCGCGCCGCGGCAACACGAAGCCCGGCACGCCGGAGCGCGCTTTCTTGTCGTGCCGCATCGCGGCGAGGAGCTCGCGCGCGGGCAGGGCGCCGTGGGTCCTGCGCAGCTCGCCGAGCGAGCGCGGGAGCTGCAGCGTGCGCAGAGTCGAGTCGACGCGCGCGCGCAGCGACGCATCCTCGAGCAGGCCCGCACGTTCGCTCGCCTCGAGCGCGAGCGCGAGGCCGCAGGCCACCGCGACACCGTGCGGAATGGCGCCAAAACCGGCCACTTTCTCGAGCGCGTGCGCGAACGTGTGGCCGAGGTTGAGCGCCTTGCGCGGGCCGCTCTCGCGCTCGTCGGAGGCGACGATGCGCGCCTTGGAGCGCACGCAGGCGGCGATCACGGGCTCGACGGCGGCGAGGTCGCGCGCCGCGAGCGCGCTGGCGCTGCGCTCGACGAGCGCGAGCAGCTCCTCGCCCTCGACCAGCGCCGCCTTCACGACTTCGCCGAGGCCGGAACGCCACTCCGCATCCGGAAGTGTCGCGAGCGTGCGCGTGTCGGCGAGCACGGCGCTCGGCTGATGGAACGTGCCGACGAGGTTCTTGCCTTCGGCCAGGTTGATCGCGGTCTTGCCGCCGACCGAGGCGTCGACCATCGCGAGCAACGTCGTCGGGCAGTACACGACGCGGATGCCGCGCATGTAGAGCGAGGCCGCGAGTCCTGCGACGTCGAGCGTCGAGCCGCCGCCGAACGCGAGAGCGACGGAAGCGCGATCGAGCTTCTCGTGCGCCATGCAGGAGAGGATCAGCTCGAGCGTCTCCCAGTCCTTCGCCTCCTCGCCCGACGGCGCGACGACAAGCGAGCAGAGCGGCGCGGTCAACGCCCCGTGCGCCTCGTACACCGGCAGGTCGACGATGCCGAACGGCCGCTCGCCCGTGTGCTGCGCGGTCTCGCCGAGCGCGCCCGCACCGACCACGACGGGGTACGCCGCGTGACCAGGCAGCTCGACCGCGATCCGGATCACGCGTTCGCCGTCGCCTTGGTGCGACGCTCGCGCCGCCGCCGCTTGAGCTCCTCGTCGAGCTCGCGCGACTTCGCGCTATCGCGGCGCAGCAGCATCCAGAAGAGTCCTACGAGGCCGAGCAGCGAGAGCGACACGATGGCCAGCACGCGCGTGAACACGCCATCCCTCGGCGTTTCGTAGGGATCCATGCCCGCGAGCACGAACACAGGCGCTTCGCGCTGTCCCAGATCCCGCGATTCGTACAGGCGCATGTGCACGAAGTACCCGCGTGCCGTTACATCCGAGCCCATCTTGTAATCGGGCACCGGCTGTACCGTCGCGAACAAGATGGCGGGGTTGGGCGTGCGCATCCACTCCGCGGTGCTGAGCCAGCCGACGGAGAGCCGCTTCACCCGAGCGGGGTTCTCGCCTTGAGCCTCAGGCCACATGTCCATCACGCGGCACGGCGGGATGCGGAGAGGGACTCCCAGGAACGACTCCGGGTCGGCCGAGAGTTTGCCCATCGTCTCCTTGTCAAGCAGCGGCGCGCTGCGCCAGTCGACCTTCGTCATGTCGGCGTCGCGCGTATAGCTGATGACCCGCCAGTACTCGATCCGCTCCTCGCTCGCAAGCTCGTTGAGGATCCCGAAGTTGGTGTCGAGGTCCTGCTTGGCGAGCGACGTCACCTTGCCCATCGCCGGGTACGACTTCCGCGCGCGCGGGCCGACGACGAGCGGCGCCTCGAGCCACGCTCCCGCGACCTCGCGCCCGAGCACCTTCACGAACTGGCCATCGACCTGCACGTAGTCGCCGGCGCCGAACTCGTAGTCGACGCAGGTCTGGAAGGTCACGAACACCGGCGTGCCGTCGTCGAGCTTCAGCCGGCCGCGGAAATGCGCGGGGAGGAGCGGCGATTCCTCGTAGGAGACGAGCTCCTCGACGAAGCCGCGCAGGCGCACGATCCTGCCGCGCGAGGCGTCGGGTGCGGCGAGCAGTTCCGCCGACACGCCCGCGTCGAGCTCGCGCCCGCCCATCGCGTCGTAGTGCACCCAGTTGTAGAGGCGCGCGTCGGCGAGCGCGATCGCGAGCGCCGGCGTCTCGATGTCCGCACGCTCCTCGCGCGAGCCGTCGCGCACGAGCTTGCGCAGCTCGTCCGTGCGGAACTGCGGCGTCGCGAGCGAGGACTCGGCCTGCGCGCTCGCCTGCTCGCCCTCGGCGGGCTTCTTCGGCTCCGACTGGGAGGTGACGATGCCCCACACCATTACCCCGCTGATCACCACGAAGGTCAGCGCCAGCGCGATGAACTTGCGCTGCTCCTTCTCGGTGAACAGGCGGCCGGCGGGCGCGGTGGGACCCGGAGTCTGCGTGAGCTTGAACTTCATGCCTTCGAAGCTCCTACCACGGCCGTGGCCTCGGGGTACCGACGCTGGATGCCGCGGGCGGCGGCGGCGAAGACGAGCGCCCGGAACAGGCGGTCGTGGGCCGTGCCCTCGGGCGCGAGCTCGGGGTGCCACTGCACGCCGACCAGGAACGGATGCGACGGCAGCTCGAGCGCCTCGACCAGGCCTTCGGCGTCGCGCGCCGCCACGCGCCAGCCCGCGCCGACCTCGCGCACGGCCTGATGGTGGCGCGAGACGACCTCGAGCGTCGCACGGTCGACGACGCGTGCGATGCGCGAACCCGGCTCGAGCGCGACCTCGTGCAGCGCACCGCCGGAATGCAGCTGTTTCCCGCTCCATTCCTCGGGCAGGTGCTGGTACAGCGTGCCGCCGCCGACGAGGCCGAGCAGCTGCATGCCGTAGCAGATGCCGAGCGTCGGCACCTTGAGCTCGAGCGCGGCCTGCGCGAGCGCGACGTCGAAGTCCTGCTTCGCCTGCGGCACCGGCTTCGCGGCCGCGTGCGTGGGCCCGAGCCCCAGCCGCGCCGTGTCGAAGTCATCGCCGCCCGACAGCACGAGCCCGTCGACGCGCTCGAGCAGCCGCCGGATGTCGCTCGGCCCGCCCACCGGCGGGATCACGACCGGAACGCCGCCCGCCTTGAGCACGGCGTCGGCGTAGCGGTTCTTCAGGGAAACCTGCGGGTTTTCGCCCGAGCTCATCTCGCCGTTGATGGCGATGAGCGGCCGTTCGCTGTCGATCATGGGGGCATCTTACTGCCCCCGGCCTGTGGGCCGCGCTCAGCGCAGCACGCGCACCACCAGCGGGTAGCGCCAGCGCTCGCCGTTCGCCGCCTTGACCGCCGCGACGATCATCAGGAACAGCTTCGCGAAGGGCAGCACGAGCGCGAGCGGGCCGCCGATCAGGCAGCAGCACAGCGGCACCGCCAGCACCTGCCAGAACAGGATGTTGAGCTGGAAATTGAGCGCTTCCTTGCCGTGGAAGTCGGCCTCGGGGTCCTTGTCCTTCGCGATCAGCCAGGCGCACAACGTCGCGATCAGGCCGAGGAACAGCACGGAAACGCCGAAGTCGACGAGGCCGAGCAGGTGGCAGGCGACGGCCCAGCCCGAGCTGCGGCGCGGCTCGCCATTCGCGTCGAGCGTGCGCGGCTCGCGTGGCGGCGCACCCGCCGCACTGCCGGGACGATTTGCGAACTCCTCGGGTTTCTGCGGCGGCGGCGGGGGAGGCGTGGGGCGCTGGGGGGCGGGCTCCGGCGGCGGCTGCGGCGGGAGGGCGGCGGGCTGGGGCTCGGCGCGCGCGGCCGGAAGGTCGATTTCCGCGGGCTTTTCGGGGCTCGGGCCCGAACTGGCTGCGCCCGTGGGCTGGTGCTGGGATTCGATCGGACGCACCTCTTCGGGAGAGCCGCGGAAATCGCTCGGTTCTTGCATGGCGGCGACCCCTACAGGCCAGTGCGCGGGCGGTTAGCGAGCTTCTGGAAGCTGTCGGGCCGGCGCGTCGGCCCAGCTCCGGCCGGACCTGTGCGGGGCCTCTGAGAAGAATTCCGCGGCGGCCCTCCGCGGCAGGAACGACCACCGGCGGCCGAATCAAGCTGGAAGCGGCGAATCCGGAGCGACGCAAGTCGTTGATCGACAGGGCTTTAGAAAAATCGTCCAGCCTCGCGACGAGCCGCCGTACCGGATTGTACCGAGCCAACCCCTCTTCGGAGGCCAAGGCACAACATCTTGGGGCAGGTGCGTCCTTGATCCCCCAGAACTAGCGTCGCTATGGTCCCGCCTCGCCCGGGGGGGACGGGGTTCGCGAGCCGAGGGGAAATCGGAGCGGACCTGACCTGCTCCCCCGTGTGTGCGAGCGCTTCTACCCCGCCCCCAAGTCTCTTGCCCCGGGGCCCCGTCATGGGGCTCCACGGTCGCCGTGTCCCAGACCCCGACTCAGTCCAGCATGTCCCAGATCGAATTGCAGCCCAAGACGAGCCCGGCCGGCGAGAGCGCGCGCCGCGCCGCAGCGAGCACTGGCGAGACGCGCATGCGCGTCCGCAAGCGCGCGGGCGATCTCGAGCCGGTCGACGTGATGAAGATCGTGCGCGCGGTCGAGCGCTGCGCGGCGGGCCTGACCGAGGTCGACGCGATGCGCATCGCGACGCGCACGATCTCCGGCCTGTACGACGGCGCGACGACGCAGGAGCTCGACCAGCTCTCGATCCAGACCGCCGCCTCGCTGATCGCGGAGGAGCCGCAGTACTCGCGCCTCGCGGCGCGCCTGCTCGGCGCCTTCATCGAGAAGGAGGTCCGCAACCAGGACATCATGAGCTTCTCGCAGTCGGTGCGAGCCGCCTACGAGCACGGCCTCGTGTCGAAGGCGACGGCCGACTTCGTCGCGCTGCACTCGCGCAAGCTCGACCAGGCGGTGCTCTCCGACCGCACGGACCTGTTCGAGTACTTCGGCCTGCGCACGGTCTACGACCGCTACCTGCTCGTGAACCCGCAGACGCGCCAGGCGCTCGAGACGCCGCAGTACTTCTTCCTGCGCGTCGCCTGCGGCCTGTCGCAGAACCCCAAGGAAGCGATCGAGTTCTACCAGCTCGTGAGCTCGCTCGAGTACCTGCCGAGCTCGCCGACGCTGTTCAACTCCGGCTCGCAGCGCTCGCAGCTCTCGTCCTGCTACCTGCTCGACTCGCCGCTCGACGACCTCGCGTCGATCTACGCCAAGTACGCCGACGTCGCGCAGCTCTCGAAGTTCGCCGGCGGCATCGGCCTCTCCTACACGCGCGTGCGCGCCAAGGGCTCGCTGATCCGCGGCACCAACGGCCACTCCAACGGCATCGTGCCGTGGCTCAAGACGCTCGACAGCTCGGTCGCCGCCGTCAACCAGGGCGGTCGCCGCAAGGGCGCCTGCTGCGTGTACCTCGAGACGTGGCACGCCGACATCGACGAGTTCCTCGAGCTGCGCGACAACACCGGCGACGAGTCGCGCCGCACGCACAACCTCAACCTCGCCAACTGGGTGCCCGACCTGTTCATGCAGCGGGTCGAGCAGGATGGCACGTGGTCGCTGTTCGACCCCAAGGTCGTCCCGCACTTCACCGACCTGTACGGCGCGGATTTCGAGGCCGCCTACCTCGAGGCCGAGGAGAAGAAGCTCTTCGTCCGCCAGGTCAAGGCGCGCGAGCTGTACTCGCGCATGATGCGCACGCTCGCCCAGACCGGGAACGGCTGGATGACGTTCAAGGACTCCTCGAACGGCAAGTGCAACCAGACCGGCACGCCCGGCCGCACCGTGCACCTCTCGAACCTGTGCACCGAGATCATCGAGGTCACGAGCAACGACGAGACGGCGGTGTGCAACCTCGGCTCGATCAACCTCGGCAAGCTCGTGCGCGACGGCGCCTTCGATTTCGTGCGCCTGGGCGAGATCACGCGCATCGCGGTGCGCCGCCTCGACCGCGTGATCGACATCAACTACTACCCGACCGAGACCGCGCGCACGTCCAACTTCGCCTGGCGCCCGGTGGGCCTGGGCGTGATGGGCCTGCAGGACGTGTTCTTCAAGCTGCGCCTGCCGTTCGACGGCGACGCGGCGGTCGAGCTCTCCGCGCGCATCCAGGAGGAGATCTACTTCAACGCGCTGTTCACCAGCTGCGAGCTCGCCGAGGAGTCGGGCCCGCACCCGCTGTTCGACCAGACGCGCGCCGCGAAGGGCCAGCTCCAGCACGACCTGTGGGGCCACCGCGCGCCCGACGAGAAGCGCTGGGACGACCTCAAGGCGCGCATCGCCGTGCACGGCCTGCGCAACTCGCTGCTGATCGCGATCGCGCCGACGGCGACCATCGCGTCGATCGCCGGCTGCTACGAGTGCATCGAGCCGCAGATCTCGAACCTGTTCAAGCGCGAGACGCTCTCGGGCGACTTCATCCAGATCAACCGTTACCTCGTGCAGGAACTGAAGGAGCGCAACCTCTGGAACGAGGACATGCGCAACCGCATAAAGTCCGCCGAAGGCTCGATCCAGGACATCGACGTGATCCCGGCCGACCTGCGCATGCTCTACCGCACGGCGTGGGAGCTGCCGCAGAAGGCGCTCGTCGACCACGCGCGCGCGCGCGGCCCGTGGATCGACCAGTCGCAGTCGCTCAACCTGTTCATCGAGAACCCCGTCATCGGCAAGCTCTCGTCCATGTACATGTACGCATGGAAGAGCGGCCTCAAGACGACCTATTACCTGCGCTCGCGCCCCGCGACGCGCATCCGGCAGACGACCGTGTCGAGCACGGCCGCCGCCGCCGCGCCGGTGACCGACGCGCAGGCCGTCGCCTGCTCGCTCGAGAACCCCGAGTCCTGCGAAGCCTGCCAGTAGCCCCGGCGCGCGCGCCCAGAACCTCTCTCCCCGACCCCAGAAGCAGAATCGAAATGTCCGTCGCCGTCGCCCCGCGCCAGATGATCCTCAACCCCGGCCTCGACCTGACCCTCAGGCCGATGCGCTATCCCGTCTTCTACGAGATGTACAAGTCGGCGATCCGCAACACGTGGACGGTGGAGGAGGTCGACTTCTCCTCCGACCTCGTCGACCTGCGCAGCCGCCTGCTGCCGTCCGAGAAGCACCTCGTGCACCGGCTCGTCGCGTTCTTCGCGACCGGCGACTCAATCGTCGGCAACAACGTGGCGCTCAACCTCTACCGCCACATCAACGCGCCCGAGGCGCGCATGTACCTGTCGCGGCAGATCTACGAGGAAGCGCTGCACGTGCAGTTCTACCTCACGCTGCTCGACAACTACGTGCCCGACATCAAGGAGCGCGAGCTCGCCTTCGCCGCGATCCACAACATCCCGTCGATCGCGCGCAAGGGCGAGTTCTGCTTCAAGTGGATGGATTCGGCGACGTCGCTCGACCGTCTCAACACGCCCGAGGACCGCAAGCGCTTCCTGCTCAACCTGATCTGCTTCGCGTGCTGCGTCGAGGGCCTGTTCTTCTACGCGGCCTTCGCCTACGTCTACTTCATGCGCTCCAAGGGCCTGCTCAACGGCCTCGCGTCCGGCACCAACTGGGTGTTCCGCGACGAGAGCATGCACATGAGCTTCGCGCTGGAAGTCGCCGACACGGTGCGGCGCGAGGAGCCGGAGCTGTTCGACGCGCAGCTCGAGCGCGACATCCACCAGATGATCGACGAGGCCGTCGCCTGCGAGACGCAGTTCGCCGAGGACCTGCTCGAGGGCGGCGTCCCGGGGCTCTCCTCGCGCGACATGCGCCAGTACCTCGAGTACGTCGCCGACCAGCGCCTCGAGAACATGGGCCTGAAGAAGCGCTACGGCTCGAAGAATCCCTTCGGGTTCATGGAGCTGCAGGACGTGCAGGAGCTCTCGAACTTCTTCGAGCGCCGCGTCAGCGCCTACCAGATGGGTGTCACCGGCGAGGTCGCCTTCGACGAGGCGTTCTAGCCCGGTCGCAAGCCCGCGCGCGCCCCGGCTGCCCGTGAACGGGGGGCCGGGGCGCCGCGTTGAAAGGCCGTCAGTCGATCCCCTAAGCTTGACGCTCGCCTTGGACGCCACCCGCGAACTCGACACGCTCTGCCAGACGCTCGCGCCGAAGGTGCAGCGCGGCGGGCTGCGCGCGCTGAGCGAACCGGAGCGCACGGTGTTCCTCGTCGCGAGCTTCGCCAACGCGCTCGACAACGGCGGACCCGACTCCTTCTTCTACAACGACAGCGGCCGCTTCGCCGAGCAGACCGTCGAGGCGCTGCAGACGATCTCGGCGCGGCCGCTGGCGAAGTGGCTCGAGAAGGCGATCGCAGGTTTTCCCGACGGCGAGGTGCCCGACGACATCGACGAGCGCACCGACGCGCTCGACGAGGTCGCGACCGACCTCGAGGACGTGTTTGAGCGCCTGCGCGAGGCCTACGAGGAGCTCGGCCCCGAACGCATGCGCAAGGCGACGCTGCGCTACTGGCAGGCGCAGACGGGCGCGCCGGGCGCGGGCGAGGCGGAAAGCGATTCCTGAGCGAGCCGCGCGGAGCGGGCGCAAGTCCGCCCGGGCGCGTGCGGGCGGTTAGTCTGGAGGGTCGTGGCGCCCGCCGTCGAGAGCACGAAGTTCGCGCAGGATGTCGAGCTGTGGCTCGCCAGCCCGGCGCGGCGCGCGTTGGTGGCGGCGCTGCTCACGGCCTTCGTCGCAGGCGTGACGACGCTGCAGGTCGTCGAGACGCTGCACTCGCGCAACCGCAACTACGAGTGGGACGCGCTCTACCTGCAGCAGGTCTGCCTGTGGGCGCCGTGGGGCCTGCTCGGCGGCCCGCTGGTGTACCTCGCGCGCTGGATCTTCCGCGCACGTCGCTCGTGGCTGTTCGCCGCCGCGTTGCAGGTGCCGCTGTCGGTCGCAGTCGCGTTCCTCTTCAAGCGCTACGAGGAGGTCCTGGCAAATGTCGTGTTCCCGGACACGTGGCTCGCGCCGTCGCGCCAAGTCGGGGAGGCGATGTTCCGCTTCACGCGCGAGCTGCTCGTCTACTGGCTCGTACTCGCGACCGGCGCCGCGGTGTACTCGTTCCTGCGTTCGCAGCAGGAGGAACGACGCGCGGCCGAGGCACGCCTGCGCGAGGCGCAGCTCGCCGGCGAGGTGTCGCGCGCACAGCTCGACACGCTGCGCAGCCAGCTGCACCCGCACTTCCTGTTCAACGCGCTGCATT
Organism: Planctomycetota bacterium; assembly: GCA_026692705.1. Classification (GTDB taxonomy): domain Bacteria; phylum Planctomycetota; class UBA1135; order UBA1135; genus F1-120-MAGs118. Next base: position 46,279 of record JAPLOE010000112.1, on the reverse strand, counting down.
CGGTCGGCGGCCTCGTGCGCGCCGAGGAGAAGCAGCGGGCGCTCGCGGTGCTCTCGTCGATCGCGTCGCTGCTGCGGCAGACGCTCGACCGCGCCGAGGCGCAGGAGGTGACGCTCGCGGAGGAGATCGAGCTCGCGCGGCGCTACCTCGACATCGAGCGCATCCGCTTCGGCGAGCGGCTCGCGGTCGAGATCGAGGTCGAGGCCGAGGCCGAAGGCGCGAACGTGCCGGCGCTGTTCCTGCTGACGCTGGTCGAGAACGCGGTGCGCCACGGCGTCGCGCCGCGTGTCGAGGGCGGAACAATCGCGGTGCGGGCGCGTGTGCACGGCGCGCGGGTCGAGATCGTCGTCGAGGACGATGGCCCGGGAATTCCCGAGGAAGTGCGCATTTCCGGCCAGCGCGCGACCGACGCGAGCGGCGTCCACATCGGGCTCGCGAACACGCGGCGGCGGCTCGAGCTCCTGTACGGGGCGGAGCAGGCGCTAGCACTCGAGCAACGCAACGGCGGCGGCGCGCGCGTGCGCGTCGAGGTCCCGCTCCGTCCGGCGTCCGCTTTCCCGGCGACGCAGAAGGCTCTCCATGGCTGATCGCTTCCGCTGCATCGTCGTCGACGACGAGCCGCTCGCGCGCTCGACGCTCGCAAAGCTCGTCGGCGAGGATCCCGAGCTCGAGCTCGTCGCGCAGTGCGCCAACGGCGTCGCCGCGGTCGATTCCGTGCGCTCGCACGCGCCCGACATCGTCGTGCTCGACGTGCAGATGCCCGGCCTCGACGGTTTCGGCGTCGTCGAGGCGCTCAAGGACGCCGCGCAGCCGCCGCTGTACGTCTTCGCCACCGCCTACGACCGTTTCGCGCTGAAGGCTTTCGACGTGCACGCGGTCGACTACCTGCTGAAACCCTTCGACGACGAGCGCTTCCGCTAGGCGATGGAGCGCGCGAAGCACCGCCGGCGCGCGGCGAAGGTCGCGGAGCTCTCGACGCAGCTCACCGCATTGCTCGGCACGTTGCGCGGCGCGATGGCGACGCAGCCCGCGCCCGTCGCGAGCAGCGCGCGCCCGGAGCGGCTCACGATCACGCAGGCCGGCGCGACGACGCTCGTCGAAATCGCCGACATCGTGTGGGTCGAGGCCGCGGACCAGTACGTGCTGATCCACACCGACAAGGCGCAGCACCTGATGCGCGAGTCGATGGCCGAGCTCGAGGAACGCCTCGATCCCGCGCGATTCGTGCGCATCCACCGCTCCGCGATCGTTGCGCTCCCGCACGTGCGGCGCTTCGAGCGCGAGCCCGCCGGCACCGGCCGCGTGCTCGTCGGCAAGGACACCTGGCTGCCCGTGAGCCGCACCCGCACGGCCCTGCTGCGCGAACGGCTCGGATAAGCGCCTCGACCGTTCACGCGCGGCGAACGACCGTTCGCTCCACCGCCGCCACCGCTCGCAACCGACGCCAGAACAGGGCTTTTCGCGGCGTTTTCCGCATGGTCGGATCAGTTCATCGCCGCGGGCTTGTGCAATCCAAGAAAGGAATGCCTGGGGGTGCTCGCAGCGACCCGCCGGGGGATGTCGGTTAGCGGATTGGCCGCACCGGCCGCCTCCGGCGGGTTCCTTTTCCACGAACCAAGGACAGTGCATGGCGCAGTTGCTGACGGCGGCGGATGGGCTCCTGCGGGGGCGGTGGCGGGCGAAGGAGGAGCTCGGCGCGGGGCGCATCTCGACCAGCGCGAGCCTGCTCGCTGCGATCGGAATGGCGGCCGGTGCGATTTACGGCTGCTCGATGGGGCTGTACGGCCTCCTGCGGCCGGGGCACGCGACGTGGAAGCAGGTGCTCGCCGACGCGGCGAAGGTGCCGCTCCTGTTCCTGCTGACGCTCGTGGTCGCGTTCCCGTCGCTGTACGCCTTCAGCGCGCTCGCGAACTCAAAGCTGCGCTTCGGGGACACGCTGAAGCTGCTGCTCGTCGCCGTGGCCGTGAACCTCGTGCTGCTCGCGAGCTTCGCGCCGGTGACCGCGTTCTTCACGGTGAGCACGAACAGCTACCCGTTCATGGTGCTGCTCAACTGCGTGTTCTTCGGCCTGAGCGGCGCGATCGGCCTCGGCATCCTGCGCCGCGCGCTGCGTGAGGTGTTCGCGAGCGACTCGCTCGGCCGTTGTCCCGATCCGGCGCCTGCCGGAGCGGACGTGGAGACGGTGCGGCGCGCCGAGGCTGCGCGTGCGGAGTGGGCGCGCGCTCGTTCCGAGGGCAATCGCCCGCGGCGCATCTTCGCCGCGTGGTTCGCGATCTACGGCCTCGTCGGCAGCCAGATGGGCTGGATCCTGCGGCCGTTCATCGGCTCGCCGGGTCTCGAGTTCCAGCTCTTCCGCCAGCGAGAAGGCAGCTTCTTCGAGGGCTTTTTCCGCGCGCTCGGCCAGTTCCTCCTCGGACAGTGAGCGCGACGCTCGAGCATGTGCTGCGTGGCGAGCGTGAGTTCGCGCCGGGAACGGGCGCGATCCCGCTCGCCAGGCTGGGCCTGACGCTCGCTCTGTGCGGCGGCGCACACGGGCTCGCGCTCGGCTTCTTCGCGTTGCGCGGGGAACAGGCCTTCTACTCGGGCCTGAAAGTGCCGCTGTTGCTCGCGCTGTCGACCGCGTTGTGCTGCCCGAGCTTCTACGCGCTCAACGCGGTGCTCGGACTGCGTCAGGACTTCAGCGCGGCCTTGCGCGGCGTGTTGTGCGCGCAGGCGGTCGTCGCGGTCGTGCTCGCGAGCTTCGTGCCCGTCGTCGTGTTCTTCCAAGCGAGCGGAGTCAGCTATCGAGGCGCGGTGCTGCTCGATGGAATGCTGTTCCTCGCGGCCTCGCTCGCGGGCCAGTGGACGCTCGCGCGCCATTACCGGCCGCTCGTCGCACGCAACCGTCGCCACCTCGTGCCGCGCACGGCCTGGCTCGTCCTGTACTGGTTCGTCACGATCCAGCTCGCGTGGGTGCTGCGCCCGTTCGTCGGTGCGCCGGGTCTCTCGCCGAGCTTTCTGCGCCCGAACGCCTGGAGCAACGCCTACGTGGTGCTCGCCCGGACCGTGTTCGGGGCCTGATTTCGCCGCGAAAACCCCGCGGGATTCCCCCGCGGAGCGCGATCGGGCATGCTCGGCCGTGCGCGCCCGGAAAATTCCCCAAGAAGCCCCCGGGGTGCGCCGTTCCAGCTTGTGGGAACACGAGACGGCGGGATCGAGACCCCATGGATCAAACTTCGGACGGCGCCCTGCTCGGGGCGCTGGCACGCGGCGACCGGTCGGCGCTGGCGAGCCTGGTCGAGCGGCACCAGCGAGTGCTGCTCGGGCATGCACGGGCGATCGTCGGTGACGGCGGCCCGTTCGAGGATGCGGTCCAGGAGGCCTTCCTGCGCCTGCTCCAGCGTCCCCCCCAGTTGCCCGAGCACGTCGCGGGCGACCCGGAGGCCGAGCGAGCGCACCTGCGCTCGTGGTTGCACAAGGTGACGAGGAATTGCTGCATGGACACGATCCGATCCGAGACGCGGCGACGCAGTCGCGAGGAAATGGCGGCGGCGCCTGAGTTGCAGGCGGCGAGCGCGACGGTCGAGCAGCGCGACACGCGCGCAAAGGTCGAGCGTGAACTCGCGAAGTTGCCCGACGACCAGCGCGAGGTGCTCGTGCTCAGGTTGCTCGGCGAGCGCTCCTACAAGGAGATCGCGGAGATCACGGGCAAGAAAATCGGAACGGTCGGCTGGCTCATGAGCGAGGGATTGAAGCGGCTGTCGAAGGAGCTCGCGCCGCTGGTCGAGGGTGCGGTGGCGGAACGTGGGGGACGCGCCTAGGGCGCGGAGGGCAAAGCGATGAAGAACGAATTCAACGAACTGGGACTGAGCGAGGCGCAGCGCCTGCAGGCGCTGGTGTGCGCGTACGTGCTGGGCGAGCTCGACGAGGCGGAACGCGCCGAGGTCGAGGCGGCGCTCGAGCAGCAGCCAGAATTGCGCGCGGAAAAGGCGCGTTTCGAGGCCACGATCGGCGTCGTCAGCGGGGCGCTCGCGCAGGCGCAGCCGGCGAGCTTGTCGAAAGGGGCGGCGGAGTCGCTCGATGCGGCGCTCGCGAAGGCGGGCCACGCGCCGATCGCCTGGTACCGCAGGACGTGGGTGCGCGCGGCGGCGGCGGTGGCGCTCGTGACCGGTGGCGTGCTGCTCGTGAAGCGCAGCCAGAGCGAGATCGAGTTCGCGTCGGCCGTGCGCGAGAACAAGGTTCAGGACACGCTCGACGCGAAGGCGAAGCGGGCGCAGGAGCCGGACGCAGAGGAGATGCGCGAGCTGCTCGCGCTCGGCTACGTCGACCACTCGGGCGCGCCCGCGGCCAAGCCGGCCGAAAGCGGCGAGAAGTTCAAGGACGCCGCGAAGGGTGACGGCGAACCCGGCGCCACCTACGGATTCACGTCGCCCGATTCGAGCACGCGTGGACTCGCCATTCCTGGCCAGCCGCCGGCGGACACGAGCGCGGGGCAGCCGAAGACCCTGGGCGAGATGACCGGCGAGGATTTCCTCGAGGAAGAGGAGCGACTCGCGCTCGGCAGGAAGAGCGAAGACGCCGAGCGGATGCTGAAGCAGATCGAAGCCAACGCGGGCGAGCAGTCGGTCGACGAACTCGTCCTCCTCGGCGCCGGTGGGGCGCCTGCGGCAGGAAGCGTTCGGCACCTCGAACCCGCGCCCGAGCCTGTGGCGGAGCTGGGTGTGCCGGCGCAGGTTGCGGCTACGGCTCGGCCTGCGGCGCCGGGTGGCGCGACGACGGGCGGTGGTGGGGGTGGTGACGTCGATCTCGATTCCTTCGGGGTGCCGATGTTCCGCAGCGCTTCCGGCAGTCTGAGCAGCGGCGCTCGCGCCGAAGGGAGCCGCGGCAAGCCGGCAGGTGAGAGCAAGTCCAAGGCCAACGAGGCCGCACCCGCCTCGGACGACTTCTTCATGGGGCGCGGCGAGAAGCTCGAGCGCTTCGACCGCGGCGACGAGGTCGCGAAGGAACGCAAGCGGCTGGCGGACAAGGATGGCGAAGACGCGGACCTGCCGAGCCTCGGTGGGCTCGACTTCGCCGACGAAACGGCGCTCCTGCAGCGCGACCGGCTCGAGCGCCTGCGACAGATCGAGCAGGACTGCTACCCGCGGCCGAACGAATCGCCGCGCGACATGTACTTCCGCTTCTGGGGCGACAATCCGTTCGAGCTGACGGCGCTCGATCGCCTCTCGACCTTCTCGACCGACGTCGACACGGCGAGTTACGCGCTCGCGCGCCGCTACCTCGTCGACGGCCACCTGCCGACGAAGGCGCAGGTCCGCACCGAGGAATTCGTCAACTACTTCAAGGGCGACGTCGCGCCGCCGAGCGAAGGCACGTTCCGGCTGCAGATGGAGCTCGCGCCGAGCCTGTTCGGCGATTCGAACGACACCTGGATGCTGCGCGTGGCGCTGCGAGGCAAGGAGATCACGAAGCAGGAGCGCGCTCCGCTCGCGCTGACGTTCGTGATCGACGTGTCGGGCTCGATGCGCGAGGAGAGCCGGCTCGAGCTCGTGAAGCACGCGCTGCGGCTGCTCGTGGGCCAGCTCGACTCGAACGACACGATTTCGATCGTGAAGTTCTCCAACGACGCTGCCGTCGTGCTGCCGCCGACCTCGGCGCGCCATCGCGACCTGATCGAGTCGGCGATCCATCCGCTGCAGCCCGAAGGCTCGACCAACACCGAGTCCGGCCTGCGCGTGGGCTATGCGCAGGCGTCCGCGGCGCTCACCAAGGGTGCGCAGAACCGCGTCGTGCTGCTCACCGACGGCGTGGCGAACGTCGGCATCACCGACCCCAACGCGCTCGTCGCGCTGGTCGAGACGAGCCGTCGCCAGGGCGTGATGCTCAACACGATCGGTGTCGGCATGGACAACCACAACGACAACCTGCTCGAGCAGCTCGCCGACAAGGGCGACGGCCTGTGCAACTACGTCGATGACGAGGCCGAGGTGCGGCGAGCGCTCGTCGACAACTTCACCGGCGCGTTCCAGGCGATCGCGCGCGACACGAAGCTGCAGGTCGAGTTCGATCCGGCGCAGGTCGAGCGCTATCGCCTGCTCGGGTACGAGAACCGTGCCGTCGCCGACGCCGACTTCCGCAACGCGAAGGTCGACGCGGCCGAGATCGGCGCGGGGCACCAGGTCGTCGCGCTGTACGAGATCGTCCGCACGCCGACGCGCAATGCCGACGGCCCGCTCGCAGTGGCGCGCGTGCGCTGGAAGGCGCCGTACGCAAACGGCGTCGCCGACGCGGAGAGCAACGAGAGCGAGCAGGAGCTGGAGACGCGCCTCACCGCACGCGACGCGATCGGCGGCTACATGCAGGCGACGGCCGGTTACCGGCGTTCGGTGCTCGTCGGGCAGTTCGCGGAATTCCTGCGGCGCAGCGTGCATGCGCGCACCGATTCGCTCGATCGCCTGATCGCCGAGGCGCAGAAGCTCGACAAGGAGCTGCGCGATCCCGACTTCAGCGAGTTCGTCTCGATGGTGCAGAAGAGCCGCGAGCTCGTGCTCGCCGAGCAGCGCCGGCGCGACTGGGTCGACGACTGCGGCGATGTCCTGCGCCACAATCGCTTCCTGCGGCAGCAGATCGAGGACCTGCAGCGGCGGAGCGGGGAGCAGCGCGATGCGCAGCGGGAGCAGGGCGAAATCGAGGAACTGCGCAGGCAGGTGGCCCAGCTCGAGACGCAGGTCGCCGGTGCGGAAGCGAAGCTCGACAAGGCGACGATCGAGCGGCTGCAGGCGGACAACGTCCAGCTGCAGCGGCGCGTGATCGAGCTGCTCGAGAAGCTCATGCAGGCCGAGCGGGACCGCAGCGGCAAGTAGGGGACGTCACGACGTTGTGGTTCGCCTCGCGGGCGAGCGGTCCGGAACGGGAACCGCTCGCCCGCGACTTCGTGCGCGAGGTTCGCCGAACGCTCCCTTGAATCGTGGGCCCGCAGGTTGCACGTTGGCCGCGATGGCACAGGCAAACGGGAGCTCGACGGCGACACGAGTGGCGATGGGGGCGACGGTGGCGCTCCTGATCGTCGCCCTCGGCGTGCGCGCGATTCCCGGGCAGCGCCCGCTCGCGCCGCAGGATCGCCCGAAAGAGGAGCGCGAGCTGCGCGAGCCGATGCAGCTGCTCGGTCGCTCGGCGTCGTTGCGCGTGGCGGAGCTCGATGCGCTCGTGAGCGACAGCCGGCGCGACACGTGGCTCACGACGCGGCGGCGCGTGTTCGAGCTGCAGGGCTGCCCCAAGCTCGGCGATTGGCTGGACGGACCGGAGGGACAGGCGTTCGAGCGCACGCTCGGCGAATTGCGCCGCGGATCGCGCGAGGAAGCGCTCGCGGCACTCACGCTCACGACCGAGCTCGCGCGCCGCACCGAATGGACGCAGGGAATCCTGCGCAAGAATCCCGCAGCCGAGCGCCTCTCGCGGCTCGTGGCGGACTGGTTGCGAGCCTGGTCGGACCGTGCAGCGACGGATTCGTTGCTGAGCGAGCCCGCGATCGCCGCGACGGCGCTCTACGCCCGCGCGACGCAGGTCGCCGGCAAGCGCGTGATCGGCCGCGACGAGTCGCTCGATGCGGCCGCGACGGCCTTTCTCGCGCAGCAGCTTCGCGACGCGCAGGGACAGGCGACGGCGCTCGCCCGCACGATTCGCGCGGCGCATCCGGCGGCGTTGACGGGTCTCGACGAACGCGACAACCCGCTCGCGGGACTCGACGCGCTGGCGGAACGCCTGTTTCCCGGTCTCGACGGAGAGTGCAAGTGAACTCCGCGCCCACGAGCCTCGCCGCGCGCCAGCTCGCGCTCGCTTGCGCGCTGATCGCGCTCGGTGGCGTGCTGCTCGGGCTGCAGATCGACGGCAACGGCGACTTGGTCGGCACCGGCTTCACTTCGCTCGGTGTCGGCGCGGTCGTGGCGCTCGGAGCGCTGATCTTCGCCGCGTGGAAGGAGCCGCAGCTCCCGCGCGATCCGCTGACCACGCTGTCCGCGCTTTCGGGCTTCTTTGGCCTCGCGTTCCTCGTGTCGGGCGTGCTCGCGCCCGGTGGCGGCTGGATGTTCTTCGAGGTGCTCGTGCTGCTGTTCGTGCTCTCGCGTGCGGCGACGCGCCGTGAGCCGCTCACGCGCCCTGCGATCGCGCTGCTCGCGGTGATGCTGCTGTTCCGGCTGTGGATCAGCTACCAGGGCAGCCAGCACCGCTGGCAGCTGATGAGTCTCGACGTACCCGTGCTGTCGTCGCTGCCGTTCGAGTTCCTCGCGCCGATCCAGTCCGTGCAACTGGGCGAATTCACGCCGCGCGAGCTCGGTTTCCCGCCCGCTGGCCTCGATTTCGCGCCGTCGCTCGCGCTGTGGGCCGCTGGATTCGCGCTGTGCGTCACCGGACTCGCGTGGCGAACGCATGCGAGCATCGAACACGAGAACGATCGCATCCACGACACGATCCACGAGCTGCCGCCCGCGCTCGCGCAGCTCGTCGAGCGCGTGCTGCCCGAGCAGCAGTGGGTCGAGCTCGGCCTGCACGGACTGTCGGAGCGCCGGCTGCGCAAGCGGCTCGAGGAGCTGCTCGTTTCGCGCATCGCCGCGCGGCGCGAGCTCGAGCGTGCGCTGCAATCGCCCGACCTGCTCGCTTCCACCAATCCCGGCGGCTTTCCCGGGGAAATCTACCGCGCGCTGACAGCTGGGGCCGAGGGTCCCGAAAGGAACGCATGAGATTCTGGACCTCGATCGGCGCCGCACTCGGAGCCCTCGCCGTCATCCTCGGAGCCTTTGGCGCACACGCGCTCAAGGACCGCCTCGACGCCGAGCAGCTCGCCTGGTGGACGACCGGCGTGCAGTACCACATGAGCCACGCGCTCGCGCTCGTGCTGTTCGGCATCGCCAGCGAGCGCGGCCGCTCCGGCGGACTCGCCGGAGCGCTGTTCCTGCTCGGCATCACGCTCTTCAGCGGCACGCTGTACGCGATGGCGCTCGGTGCCCCGCGCTGGTTCGGTGCGATCACGCCGATCGGCGGCGCCGCGTTGATCCTCGCGTGGATCTTGTTCGCGTTGAGCGCGCGCCGTCACTCGCGCTGAGCGCGGCTCATGATTGCGCCTGCGGTCCGGCCCGCGTGCGCCGACGCCCTTTCTACGCTTCAGGTCGTGTCTCCCACGCCTATTCGCGCCCGCTCCGCTTCTGCCTCCGCTTCCTCCGCTCTCCGTATTCGCCAACTGCGGGTGTGCGCAAACCGGCGGGGATAGGAAGAACAAGAACGGCCGGCCACCCGCGAGGGCAGCCGGCCGATTCGGAACACAGGGAGCCCGCGGCCCCCGTGAGATCACGGCACGTACGTCATTTCGAGCGCGTTCGACAAGCTCGTCGACTTGCAGGCCGGCGGATCCCTGAACCAGCCCTGCACGTAGACCTTCTGGCCGGAGCTGAAGGGCGAGCCGAGCGAGCCGGGGTTGGCGGCCTGGAAGGCGTTCCAGTCGAGCGAGAGCGTGCCGTCGCACGCGGCGACAGTGCCGCCGGTGGCTTGCGCGCCGGAGCGGAAAGTCGGCGACTTCACGCACAGGAAGCTCGTGCCACCGGAGACGCACCAAGGCTGCGGGAGCGAGCCCAGGCCGTAGAAGACGATGCCCGTCTTCTGGCCTTCAACCCCGGAGATCGTGATGTTGCACGGGTTCGCGGCCGAAACGCTGGGGTTCGCGTTGGCGCCGATCGACGCGGTGCAGCCGTTGGTCGTCGTGCCCGCCGTGCAGTAGGCGACGGGGAGCGCGGGACCGATCGTGTACTGGAAGTCGACGCGCGTAATGTTGAAGCTCCCCGGCTCCTGCCACACGTCGTGCATGCCCTGCGGCGAAGTCGCCGACCCCAGGTGGAACTGCATGCCGGAACGGTTGATGTTCACGACGTTGCTGCCGATGGTGATCGTCTGCTGCGAGATGCCCGCGTACGAGTTCTGACCGGTCGTACCGCCGGCCGCGGCCATGCAGTTGCCGTAGATGCCGATCACGTCACCGGTCTGCACGCTCACGTTGACCGACTGGAAGACGTTCTGCGGAATGTCGAATCCGAGCGCCTGGTGCGTGAAGGCCTGCGTGACCGTCGGGAAGGTCGGCGGCGGAATCTGGTTGTCGAATTTGATGATCGCGAAATTCTGGAACGTGCTGGTCGAGCCGGTCTGGAGCTGGGCCTGCACGCCGGTGATCGTGAAATCGGCCGGTGCGATGAACCAGTAACCGCGCGTGGCACCGTTGAACGTGGCCGTCTGGGAGCCGCACGTGGCGGTGAAGGTCTGCGCGACCGCGGTCTGGGAGACGGCGGCGGCGAGGACCACGGAAAGAAGCTGCTTCCACATGGCTGGGGGTCCCTCCTGAAGAAAGGGGCTGGGAGATACTTGCCGCAGGAGGCCTCACGGTGGCCGCACGCGGACTTCCCCAACGGTACGCCGATCCCGGTCCCCCGGTAAGGGGCCGAATCTATTTCGCAGCGACCGAGCGCACCGTCACGAGGATCACCAGCCGATCCTTGGAGCTCGAAGGATCGACGACCAGCACGGCCGTCGAGCCGTCCTGCAGGAGCAGCTCGGTCTGGACACGCTGGATGTCCACTTCCGGCAGCGCAAGCGTGACCGGGACCTCGCCCTGCTTCGTCTTGAGCTTCTGCGTCAATGACACCAGCGGTCGCGCCAGGCGCGCGTCCTGCGCCTCGAGGGTCAGCGCAAACTTCTCTCCCGGCAGCGGCACCGCGCGCACGTCGAGCGCGAGCCCGGTCTCGAGCTCCTCGATCGACGGAACCAGCACTTCCTGTGCGCCCGGCTCGACCGTCTCGACGCGCCAATCCCCGATATAGCGAACCTGATCGAGCACGCTGATGCTCGCGCGCTGCAGGGGAAGGGCCATCACGCGCGGTGCGCTCAGGAATTCGACCTTGGGCGTGGCTTTGAGCGCCTCCAGCAGCGTCGGCACGTCTTCGGGCTTGGGGAACACCGAAGTGCCTTCGATGCCGAGCTCCTTCAGGCGCTCGTTCGGCACCCGCACGAAATGCGCGTGAACCTCGACCAGCTTGTCGTACCCGCGCAGATGCTGCAGAAACGAGTCGACCCATTCGAGCTGCGCGGGCGAACCGTTGACCAACAGCGTCTGCGCGTTCGTGCAACGGACGAAATGCTGCGAATCCTTGACCTTCGGCAGGATCAGCCTCGAGATCGCCGATTCGATCACGCGCGCGCCCGCGGCGAGCCTGGCGGCCGGGTCAGAGCCTTCCGCCCCCGTCTCGGGCTTCGTGAACATCGAGCTCAGCACGGGAATGTCCGACAGGACCGGCACCGCGTGTTCCACGGAACCCTTGGGACCGACGGGACGTGCGGCTCCGATCTTGCGCGACGGGAAGTCCGGGCCGACGCGTTCGGCGAGGTCGCGAATCTCGTAGAGGTTGAGCTTCAGCGCCGGATCGGTTCGGTTGACGCTCTCTTGCGACGGGAAGACCGAGACGAACGAAAGAATCAGAGCGGCAAGCATCAGTGGACTCCGAGCTGGATGGATTGCGTGGCGAGCACGGCCACGGACGGAAACTGGGATTCGGTCTGCGGCACGGGGAGCACCGAGCGGCTCCCGCGCCAGCCTTCGAGCATGTCGACACTTTTCGAATGCCACGAAAGCCCGTCGAAACGCACGAATTCGGCCTGCAGCGAGAGCACCGTCCCGCGCGAAAGCTCGAACGTGAACTGCGGAGCACGCTCGCGACGCATCACGAGCACGCCGACGGCGCCGGCGGTCGCGAGCACGACCGCAGCCGCAGCAAGACGAGCCATCGGGCGCCGCGCGCGAGCTTGCACGACGATCTCAGGCCTTCTTTCGAGCGCCTCGAGCGAATGCAACAGCTCCGCGAGCGGCTCCAGCAGCTCCGGACGCTGCGCGAGCTCTCCCGCGACGCGCGGATCCGCGTACGGATCCCGGCGTTCATCGAGCGCCGCGTTGACGCGCTCCCAGAACTCGCCAGTCCTGTCGATTCGATTCATGACGGCCTCGTTCCTTGCGCGAGCTTCTGGCGCGCGCGGTGCAAATGCGACTTGACGGTTCCTTCCGGCACCCCGAGCGACTTCGCGATCTCGCGCACGCTCTCCGCTCGCGCGTGAAAACGCCGCAGCACGTCGCGCTCGATCTCGCTCAGCCCCGCGAGCCTGCGCTCGAGCGCCTCACGCTCGTCGAACTCTTGCGGCCGACTCGGCTGCGCGTGCTCATCACCCTCGAGCGGCTGCGGCGCCCGCGCCCGACGCGCGCGGTGGTCCGCGAGCAGCCGCAGCGCGATGCCGCGCAGCCACGGTCCGAGCTCGCGCTCGCCGTCGTGGCTCCCACCGTACTTGAGCGCTCGCGCGATCGCCTCCTGCGCCAGGTCCTCGCCATCGGCTCCGGCCGCGCGACGCAGCCACTCGCGCAACGCCGGCAGCTCCGCCACGAGGCGGTTCGACAGATCCGGGCGAGGGACGGCGGTCATGCTGCGCGGGGCCACGTCCCTGTCCTACCGTGCGACGGCCTCCCGAGGTTGCAGGAAAATGTGGGGCCGCGGCGCTACCTTGGGTGGCCCTCCGCCAACGCCAGGAAGGCCGCAGATGTCCGCGCAACGCCCGACGAACTACTGGGATTACATCAAGGTCGAGGAGCTGCTCTCGCTGCAGCGGGGCCTCGAGTCGAGCGACGCGAGCCTCGCCAACGACGAGGTGATGTTCATCACCGTCCATCAGGTCTACGAGCTGTGGTTCAAGCTCGTCCTGCGCGAGATGCGCAGCGCGCGCGACCTGTTCAAGCGCCCGACGGTGGCCGAGCAGGAGCTCTCCGGCGCCGTGCGCAGCATGAAGCGCATGACGACGATCTTTCGCATCGCCTGCGACCACTTCGAGGTGATGGAGACGCTCACCACGCGCGAATACCTCGCCTTCCGCGACAAGCTGATGGGCGCGTCGGGCTTCCAGAGCGCGCAGCTGCGGCAGGTCGAGATCCTGTTCGGCCTCGACGACACGTCGCGCATCCCGCTCGGCGTCGACGGCGACTACAAGAAGGCGCTGCGCAACTTCGGCGGCGGCGAGTCGCCGGCGCTCGGCCGCGTCGAAGCCTCGCTGGCCGACATGCCGACGCTCAAGCTCGCCATCGAGGAGTGGCTGTGGCGCACGCCGATCGACGGCGTCGGGCCGCATGCGCTCGACGCCGAGCCCGCGCTGTCGCGTTTTGCGGAAGCGTTCCTTGGGGCGCACGCGAAGTGCGTCGATGCGGCGAAGACGCGCGCGCTGTCGCTCGACTGGGGCGACGCGGATCGCGGCCGGCTCGCGGAGCGCTACGAGGCCGAGAAGCGCCAGACGCGCGAATTCCTCGAGCCCGCCGACCCGCGCACGCGCCGCATCCGCTGCGCGATGATCTTCATCGAGACCTACCGCGAGCTGCCGCTGCTCGCCTGGCCGCGCGAGGTGCTCGACGCGCTGGTCGAGCTCGAGCAGCTGTTCGTGATGTTCCGCCAGCGCCACGCGCGCATGGTCGAGCGCGTCATCGGGCGCCGCACGGGCACCGGCGGTTCGGCCGGCGTCGACTACCTCGACGCAACCGCGCTCTCCTACCGCATCTTCCGCGACCTGTGGGCCGTGCGCACGCTGCAGATCCCGCGCGAGGCCGCGCCCGCGCTCTCGCGGCCCGAGTTCTACGGCTTCGCGCGAGGCGAGGCGTGAGCACGGGAACGCTCGACCCGCGCGCGGACTTTGCGCTGCTGCGCGAGCTCCACGACGAGATCGACCGCTGGCTCGCGCGCCCGCGCGAGGAGCTGCTGCGCGTCGCACCCGCGGTTTCCGGCTGGAACTCCGAGCAGCACATCGCGCACGTCTCGCTCGCCAACGAGCTCATCACGCGCAACCTGAAGAGCCTGATCCGCGGCTCGGGGCCGCTCGTGCTCACGTCGGGCGAGCCGGTGCCGGGCGCGCTCGAGATTCTTCTGTCGGGCACGGTGCCGCGCGGCCAGGCGCAGGCGCCGCGCATGGTGCGCCCGCCGGACGTCGTCGAACGCGCGTACCTCATCGAATGGCTCGCCGCGAATCGCCAGGGTTTCGCCGAGGCCGAGGCGCAGCTCGAGGCGCTCGAACGCGCGACCTGCCGCATCCCGCACCAAGTGCTCGGGCCGCTCTCGGCGGTGCAGTGGGTGCGCTTCGCGACGATCCACACGCGCCACCACCTCGCGATCGCCCGCGACGTGCTCGCTGCGCGCTGACGCTCTGGGGCGAGAGCGCTTCCGCACGCGCGCGGGCGCTACGAGGTCGGAACACGAACTCGGCAGAGCCCGCGCCATGGCCTGATCCAACCGCGGTCGCGCGGACGGCACGCGCATTGCTCCTCGAGCGCAGTCACTCCCCCGAAGAGGAACTCGCCATGACTATCCTGCTCGCTGCGTCCCTGTTGTTTTTCCAGAGCGCGCACCAGAGTCCGATCGACCCGCTGGCCGCCGCCCGCGCCGAAGCGCGCGCCCGCTACCAGAAGGTCGAGCTCGAGCTCACGCGAACGCGCCTCGACACGCTCTCGCCCGAACAGCGTGCGGCCCGCGCGCGCCTGCTCGAGGTGCTCGAGGCCTACGTCGAGCGCGCTGACTTCGGCGTTCAGGACTTCGAGCTCGCTGCGCGCGTGCCGCAGTTCGTCGACGCCGACGGGCGCCGTTGCGCCATGGCCGAGTTGCTGCATTCGACCGGCGAGGACGAGCTCATCCTCGCCGTCGCGCGCGCGAACAACACCGCGTGGATCGCCGAACTCTCCGGCGATACCCGTTTCCTCGGTTGGCTCGACCGCAACGGCCTCACGCTCGACGAAGCGGCCCGCATCCAGGGTCCGTCGATGCCCGAGCCGCCGCGTGCGCTGCCGCCGGTCTACAACGGTCCTTCCGACGTCGTGCCGACTCCGTCCGGGCCGAGCACGCCCTCGAGCCCCGCACCGGACGCCCCCGCTCGTCCCGCGCCCGGCGCTGGCACGCCCGGTGGCTCCGTTCCTGCCGCCGGCACTCCCGCACCCGCAAGCACGACGCCGCAGCAACAACCCTTCGGCCCGTTCAGCTTCTCCGACGCCGACGCGAGCTGGTGGCTGTGGTGGGAATACAACAAGCTCGAGTTCCTGCGGCCCAACCGCTTCGCGCTCGAGACGCGCCGCGACGACGACGTCGGCCGCACGTTCACGTCGCAGCTCGATTTCCTGCGGCGCACGATCGAGCCCGTCGTCGAGCGCCTGATCGATCACCCCGACGCTCGGCTGCGCGCGGCCGCCGCAGGAGCGCTCGGTCGTTTCGGCGGCGAGCGCAACGTCGAGCAGCTGCTGCCGCTCGTGCTCGACGCGAACCCGGAAGTGCGCGACGCCGCGTTGCTCGGCCTCGGCGCTTCGGGCACGCGTGAGGCGCAGCTCCCGCTGATGGAGATCGCGAGCAAGGGACGCTTCGACGGCAAGGAGATCGGCCGCCGCACCCGTGCGCTGGCCGTGGTTGCGCTCGGGCTCGGTCGCTCGTGCGGCTTCGACGCTTCGGCGGACGAGGTCGCGCTCGCGGTCGCGACGCAGGGCACGCCCTCGGACCGGCACGAGCTCGGGATCGCGGCGATGTCCTGCGCGCTGCTCGCGCCCAGCGACAAGCTGGTCGAGCTCGCGGAGAAGCTCGCGAACGACAAGGGCCTGCCCATGCCGCTGCGCTCGCGTGCGCTGGAAGTGCTGCGTGCGCGTTCGGACTCGGCGACGCTTGCGGAGCTCCAGCACCTCGCCTCGGGCGCGCGCCTCGAGCTGCGCCGTTCCGCGGCGCTCACGCTCGGCGAGTTCGAGCACCCGCTCGCCTCCGCCGGCCTGCGCACCGCACAGGATCTCGAGAAGGAGCCCGTCGCCAA
>JAPLOE010000112.1:0-30396 GCA_026692705.1 Planctomycetota bacterium | reverse complement strand
TCTCGCTCGGTGGCCGCGGCGGCGATGCCGCGCGCGAGCACCTGATCGGCGCGCTCGCCGATTCGCAGCGCCGCCCGTGGGCCGCGCTCGGCCTCGGCATGCTCGCGCACGAACACGCGGACGCCGACGTCGCGACCGCGCTGCTCGCCGCGCTCGCGAAGGAGCCTTCTGCCGAGACTCGCACGGCGTTGTGGCTCGCGCTCGGGCTCACGCGTGACCCGCGCGCGACCAGCGTGCTGATCGACGCGCTGCAGCGTGCCGCCGAGCCGCGCGCGCGCATGTACGCGGCCCAGGCTCTCGCGATCCACGGCTCCGACGAAGGCCGGCGCGCGCTCTCGGCACGACTCGACACCGAACGTTCGCCGCTGGCGCGCTCGCAGATCGCACTCGCCCTCGGCGTGCTCGGCGCGCGCGAGGACCTCGACGCGATCGTCGCCGCGCTCGACTCCGTGTCGGAACCCGTGTTGCAGAGCCAAGTCGCGACGGCGATCGCCTTCCACGGCTCGGGCGAGGCCGTGACGAAGCTCGCGAGCCTCGTCGCGAGTGAGAAACTCGACGTCGCCGCCCGCGCGGCCGCGATCGAGGGCCTGGGGATGATGCTGAGCCGCGCCCCGGCGCTCTCGCTCGGCCGCACCTCGCGCTCAGCGAACTTCACGCTCTTTCCCGAGTGGCTCGTCGCCGCCTGCGGCACGACGTTCTGACGGAGAGCGCGTTCCGGTTGCATCCAGAGGGGGCCTCACGGCACCCGAAGGGCAGAGAGGGAGCGGGGGACGCGACACGCGTCGTCCGGGCGAGTTGCGAGCTTGCCCGGCCGCCGTGCGCCGCGCCCCCCGCTCTGTTTTTCGCGAGACCGGGGCGCCGGCGTCCTCAGGGCGCGAGCCAGCAGAGCAGCGCGGCCCACGAGACCCAGAACAGCGGGTGCTTGAACAGTCGTTCCAACATGAGGTCCTCCTTCGTTGCGCGGGGTGGGAAAACGGGGTTGAGGCGGGCAGCGTGGCGGCCGACCTCGGACAGGGAGTGGCCGAGGTCTCAGGTTCCGGTCACCTGCTGGAAGCCGACGCGCGGGGGCGGGGCCGGCGGGCGCACCTGATCGTCGCGGCGGCAGGCGTAGAGCTCCGCGAGGCTCGCTTCGCCCCTCGGCGCGCGCACCGCAGCGAGCGTGCCCTCGAGCCAGCTGCGCGCTTGGCACGGCGAAAACAGCGGGAAATGCTGCACTTGCAGGCAACGCCCCGGCCGCAGGAGCGCGGTCTCGTGCGCGGGCAGCGGCTCGTGCGTCGTCGCGAGCACCACCGTCGGCACTGGGCCGTCGAGCAGCCCGTCGGTCGTGTTGAGCAGGCGCGACAGCGTGCCCTGCAGCGCGGAGCCTTGCTCGCCGAGCTGCAGCTCCGGCGCGTCCTCGAACACGAGCAGGCGCCCGCGCTTGCCGCGCCCGCCGAGCGAACCGTCGCCCGGCCGGAACGGCGGGTCGCACAGGAGCTCGTGCGCGAGCTCCGGCGAGGCGAGGAACGCGGCCGGGTCGCTGACGAGCTCGAGCTGCAGCGTGCGCCACTCGCGCAGCAGCGCGCGCACCGCCCAGCTCTTGCCCGTGCCCGCCGCGCCGTGCCAGAAGATCACGCGCCCGAAGTCGAACGGCCGCTCGAGGCCCATCAGCCACGAGAGCTCGCGCTCGATGGCCGGATAGTTGCGCGCGACCTCCGTCCAGCGTGGGCAGCGCATTCGGCGCAGCCGCGACGTCGGTCCGTTCCTCGTGAGCGACCACACGCGCACCGGCACGAACTCGCCGCGCCGCCGCAGGCCGCCGAGCCGCGTCGCGAGCTCGCGGAAGTCGCGCAGCCCGACCTCGGCGCTCGCCGCATCCGGCGCGAACACGCCGCACAGCGCATCGTCGGTGTCGATCCGCAGGTGCAGCGCTCCTCCGCTCGCGCCGTGCAGCACGAGCTCGCTCGAGACGCGCCCGTGCACGTCGGCCTGCACTTTCCAGCCGCGTTGCACGAGGCCATCGAGCAGCCGGAAGCGGAACGTCTCGTGGCCGGCGGAGTCGTGCTCGATCTCGACGCCGTCGATGCGCAGCACGAAGCCGCCGTCGAGCGCGGGCGCGTCGAGGATCGCGCGCTGGATCAGGTGGTCGGTGGTGCCGCTCGTGCTGAGCACGGCGGGCGAGCGCTGCGGCGGGAAGAGGCGGGGAAGTTCGGTCATGGCGTGTCTCGCGGAGCTCGGCTCCCGACCGCCTTCGTGCGGCCACAGGCGGCGCGCACGCGGCGAGGTCGGGTCACGACGAGCGCGAGCCAAGATCCGCGACGACCGTGGACAGCCACTGTCCACGGTCGCGATTCTCGTCGCGCCGGCGTCCGGCCGGAAAACGCCCCGCACGGGCCCAAGCGCCGCGTTCGCCTAACGGTTCTTGCAAGTGTGCAAGCGCGAAGTGTGGTTTTGGTCCGCGACGCCGCTTGTCCACACGCCCGCTGCAGCGCTCGCGCCGCTCCTCGCGCGGCACCCCGCAACGAGTTCGATGCCGCGTCCCGCGCGACACTCCGCTCGCGATGCGTCACGCCTCGCCGGTTGCGCCGCGAGCGCGAGCACCTGCGGCAACGCGCCTCACACGGCTCTGCTGCGCGCGCTAGCGGCTGACCTTGCCGCGGTGCTGCTCCGCCATGCGTTCCGCTTGCGCGAGCACCTCGCGCCGCAGCTCCGCTGGCTTGCGCACCTCGACCGCCCCGCCAAAACGCAGCACCTGCCGCGCCACCTCGAACAGCGTGTTCGACTGGAAGCGCACCAGCACCGCGCCCGTGCGCAGCTTCGTGACCGTCTGCTTCGCCGCCCACGCGCGCTCTTCCACGATGTGCGCGTGCTCGCGCTCGAAGCGCAGCTCGACCTCCTTCGGCTTGCCCTCGCCGTGCATCGCGTTGAAGCCGTACTCGAAGTAGCGCTCCGGCGAGAACTGCGGGTCGGGCTCGTAGGAGTCGGCGAGCGCCTTCAGGCGCCGGATGCGCGGCACGTAGAACAGCGCGTAGTGGCGGTTCTGCTGCGTGCGCCCGACCAGGAACCACTCGCGGTCGCGCACCACCAGCAGGTACGGATCGATCGTGCGCGCCTCGCTCTTCCCCCGCGACGGCGTGAAGTACTCGATCTCGATCCGCCGCCGCCCGAGGATCCCCTCGACGAGCCCGTTCCACACCACCGGCGCGATCGGCGTCGGCGGCAGCCCCGCGAAGTGCACCGCCCGCGCCGCCACCGTGTGCCGCGCGCGCAGGTCGCTCGGCAGCGTCGCGAGCACCCGGTCGAACGCGTCGCGCAGCTCCGCCGCCAGCGGCGTGCCCTCGTACTGCGTCACCGCGTTCTCCGTCACCATCAGCGCGAACAGGTCCCGCTCCGACAGCGCCGTGGCCGGGATCTGGTACCCCGCGCCCGCATAGCGGAATCCCTTGCGGCTCGAGTCGTACTCCAGCGGCGCCCGCAGCTCGCTGCGCATCGCCTCGATGTCGCGGTAGATCGACTTCGTGCTCACCCCGCAGGCCCGCGCCAGCCGGCTCGCGCTCGGAAAGTCCCCCTTGCGCACCAGCGCATCGATCTGGTGGATGCGCTTCCACCTCGCGAGGTAGTCGCCCTCCGGCCCCTGATACAGCTGCGCTCCGCTCACGCGTCCCTCCCGCTCCCGCCTGCGTCCCAACCACTTTCCCGCACGCGCCGGATGCTAGCAGCGCCCACCGTTCCCCTTGGGCGGCCTTCGCCATCCGGGGGCCGTCGCGGAGCCCGCGCGACTCCGTGGACCAAAGTGGGGAATTGTGAGGCCGAGGGGCTCGCCGAGGTTCGCTTTCGGGATCGTCCAAGCAGAATCCGCGTTTCCTCCATTGACCGTTTTCGAGAGCGCGCGCTACGGTCCGTCGCGAAGGAGAAATGACCCCTTGGGACGCCGGCCCCCTCCCCGCCGTGATCGTCGCAAGGCGCGAGTGGAGCCTGGCTCCACGGAGCGCCCTGAGCTCGCGTTCGATCCTGACGCTCAGCGCATCGCTGAGACCCACATCGACACCCCGTCGCCCTTGCGGCGCTGGGGTTTCCGCGGCGCGCGTCCGTCCGGGCGCGAGCTGCTGCACCAGATCTGCGACGGCGATCCGTTGCAGCTGGAACCCGCGGCACTGGCCCGCATCCACGAGCTCGCGCTGCTCGTCGAGCCCTACCACGTGACCTCGAAGGCCGCCGCCCGCGCCGCCTTCGAGCTCGCGCGCGACGGCAAGCTGGACACAGCTCCCAAGCGCGTTCCGGAGTGGATCGAACGCGCCGTCGACGAGGAAGCCGACGACCAGCGGCGCCAGGCCGCCAACGGCATCCCAACCATGCCCGGCGAGTTCCTGCGCGCGCTCGCGGTGCGCCTGGGCATGGAAGCGGGCCTGATCGTCGACGCCTCGACCGCTTTCAACGAGCTGCCCCTCACGGTCCGGCGCGTCTTCTTCGGCGCGATCCTGACCGGCCAGTCCCTCCAGCAGATGTCGGACGCCGGCTACGGCCCTCCCGAAGCCCTCGAGCGGCGCCTGCGCTGCGCCCTTTCGACCGTCTCCGCCCTCCGGCCCGCCGAGGTCCACCCCGACGACCTCGACCCCCCGGAGCTCATCCGCGTCCGGAGGCGCTACGACGATGACTGACCTCGCCGTCCTCAACCCCGAAGTCGAGGGCCTTCTGCGGGAGATCGCCGCCGACCCCACCTCCTCGCTCCTGCGCCTCCCGCCCTCCGACCTCCGCCGCGCCCGCCGCCACGGCCACCTCCCCGACCGCGCCGGCACCACCGGCCTCAACCTCGCCGAACGCGAACTCCTCCGCCGCTGGCGCGAAGAAGTCGCCTACCTGCTGCTGGTGGCGTGCTACCGGGAATTGAGTGTCAACCCACAACATCAACATCGGCTTCATCGCTTCCATCACGAAGGCACTCTCAATTCGACTTCCATTCGTCGCCGGGCACATTCCGCTTCGCTACAGCTTGAAGCACGTAACCGAGAGTTTGAAGGGCCGCTTCAGCTGCTCACGCGATGCGTCGCGCGAGATCCGTCCCTTCGACCCACAGCGTTTCAACTTGCGGAGGCAGCGGCTCGACTGCAACCGTCCGACCTATCTAGCTGCTACGCGGCGGTTTATTTGATTCTTGAAGGAAACCCGATCGCAGGTGTCCGCCTGATCGAAGCGGTCCGATCTCAGAACACTACTGTGCGACGCATGACATCCATGAATGCCGTGTATGGATATGAGCGAATGGGTCGGCTGGACGCCGCGCTTGAGGCGGCAGAATCGAACGACTGGCCTGCGGAGAGCCAGGTCGCGCGAGCCGTGATCGCATGCCTCATTGCCGCGCAGACGCAAGACGACGTGCGACTTCGGAAGTGGGTGGAGAAGTTGAAAGATCTGAATCCTAGCGAAGGCGAGGTAGCGGAGGCTGTGAGTGGTTCGACGCGGCGCAGGCAACGCGGTGACTGGCGGCCATCCCCCGGCGCCGGAACTCGACTCGCGCTGGCTACTCGGGATTGCGGTTGGGAGATCGGACAGGTGGCAAATGCTATTCCGTAGGATTTCGATGTGTCTGAGTTGCCTTATTCTCCTCTGGCCGTGCTCGTCGGTGGGCGTCGACGCGCAATCAGCTTCAGGCACGAACCAAGCGGGTGGCAAGATCGGTCCGCCCAGTCAAATGCGACAGCGGCCGGGCGCTCAATCCGCCGGTACGGCGACACCGAAGCCCTAGCATGAAGCAGCTGCTCGCGGTGTTAGGGATAGCAGTCATCGCGATTGCTGTCGTCGTGTTCGCATGGAGACCACGGCAACAGTCGTGGAGCTCCGCAATACGAGAGGATCAAGGGAGTGATAGCCCCGCTGAAGTTACAGCAGAGCCATCGGAGCGGAGTGCCATTGATGGCACGGACGATGCTCCGTTGACCAGCGCCAGCGCGCGATTTCTAGTTATCCGGTCCGAGGACGGTATTTCTCAGCAGCGGGTTATTGTTCAAGCGATGACGCCAGATCCACAAATACCGATCGAAACTCAACGGTCAACCGAATCTGATCCCGGAGAGTCAGAAGCGTGGACTGCGGAGTCAGATACTGACGGCAGAGTTCGGATACCCGTTGTAGGCGCGTCCAACGGAGCGGATCAGATAGTCGTGATCGCCAAGCCCGGATTCGAAATACAGTTTCACAGCCTGCATCAATTGCTTTCGCGGCCGCAGCCCGAAATTTCGCTTCGCTCGCGCAGTCTTGGCGCGACTGTTACTGACTCGATTGGGCAGCATCAGCCGAACTGCTTAGTGCAGGTTTATGGCGTCGCGGCGGTAATTCATGACGACCGGATTCTGTCCTCGCGTTTTCGATTGAGCTATCAAGCTGACGGCGATGGATTTGTCCAACTGCCCTATTGGGCTGATTCAAGGCTGCAGGCAAGCGGACCGCTTGGGTCATCGGCGGTGAGTTTGGTCGGTACACAATCGCACATAAACCTCGCTCTCAGGAGCTGCTTCACAGTAAGGCTCACAGACGGACGTCCTTTGGAGAATCGAAGCGTTGCGGAGTATGAGGTGCATGCGATTGTAGGCAACGGAACACTCCTGCTCGTGTCCGGTGAGCTTGTCGAAATAGCAGGTTCGACCCAAGTGGAGGTTCCGTACATTGGCAGTTATCGATACGTTGTGACATGCGCGTCGGCTGATTGGTCTGCTCAGCCGAGTGAGATTGTTCGGCCACGGCCAGGTTCGTCGTATGAATTCGTGCTGCGGGAGGCCGGCGAGAGGGAGTGGAACGTAAGAGTTGTCGAGCAGGACGAACGGCCAATACCATTTGCTAGAGTCAGGTGCGAGTGGGCGTCGCCTGATGGTAGCCTTCAATGGACTGCCCGAATGACCGATCCATTCGGGCGCGTGCATTTTGGTGGAATCCCTAAGGGCTCGGCAACATTCATCGCTGAAAAACCCGGGTACTTTCAGAAGTATCGAGTAGACGTTTGGACTGAATACCCGACGGACACTCCCACGACGCTTCGACTTGATCGTGGTGGCGCGTTGACGGGTGTGGTCGCCCGGGATGGCTTGGCCGTTCGGGACTTCACCATTTGGTACGCGACGGAGTCGTGGAATTGGGCATCCATGTCATTTTGTGATGTCGCCGACGGCCGCTTCACAATTGATGGAATTCCAGCTGGAAAAACGGAGGTCATGGCTTCCAGCCCATTTCACGGCCAGTCTAACATCGCATTCACTGATGTGTCGGAAAAGGAGTCTTCCACGGTCGAGTTGGCGCTCAGCGAAGGCAAATGGCCAAGTCGCTGCCAGGTTGTCGATGCCACGTCACTTGGTCCTCTCGCGGATGCAGAGATCGAAGTGCTCGTTCTTGCCGGAGGTTCCGAGGTGGGAGGTGTGGGCGTACCGACCTTGACTGATGCGTCTGGCCGCGCCGAATGGGTTGGTCAGACAAGGGGAACGGGTCGCATTCGGGTTGGCCGTCCCGGATACGAAGCAGTTGTCGTTAGTGCGTACGTAGAGGGTGATCGACCGACGGATTTCGGGTTGATTCGGTTGCGAAAAATGGGGAGCCTCAAGTTGCGTCTCGTGCCGGAGGGGCCTCTCCGACTTGATTGGTGCTCCGCAATAGTGCGCGGATCCCGAGTGTCTCCACAGACATTGTTCTCCGTCGATGGCGTCGCTGAGTTTGGGTCTGTCGCGCCCGGCCCGGTTTCTGTCGAGATTCTTCGCGCCGATCGTGTAGAGGAGAAGCTGACGTTAGATTTGGCAGAAGGGCAAACGGTAATAGATGTCCCCCTCGTCGTGAACAAGCGAATGGCCGTGCGGATTCTGGACGGGCTAGATGCCATTGTGGAGGGCGCCGAGTTCTCGTTTCGAACGCAGGATGGTTGGGCCAGGTCAACCTTTGGGCCCTCAGGAGGAGCCAATGAGTTCCTCGTCCCGGTGGATCCCGCGGTTGTGGAGGAGATAGAGATTCAATCGGCTGGCATCCAGCGCGTCACCCGGCGGGCCGTGACAGACAATGAGAGAGCCGAAGGCGTAGTCGTGATCGGCTCTTCGGGTGATCTTCGATTCAAAGTGATCACCTCGACTGGGGCGCCCATTGCGGGAGCCGGTGTGCTGGTTCGAAGGCCCGAAGGCGACGCGGGCGTGGTTCCCGATGCGCGAACAGGTGACGACGGGTTCGCCGTGATGTCGGGCCTCGGTTGGGATCTGATCGATGTGCTCGTCTTTCATCCGCAGATCGGCGTGAGGCCGAGCGAGAGGGTGGATGTGAAGGAGCTTGCGGGGAGGACGCTGGAGCTGGAGCTGAATCCGGTGGGGCGCACGAGGGTGGCGGTGAGGGATGGGGAGGTGGCGATTGCGGGGGTGCAGGTGAGGTTCCTGGATCCGAAGTACAACGCGGGCAGGGCGATGACGGATGAGGAGGGGGTGGCGTGGTCGCTGCCGTTGCAGGAGGGCAGGTATCGCGCGGAGGTGGGGCAGTCGGGGTATTGGCCGGCGGCGGTCGACTTCGAGTGCAACAAGGAAGAGGTGTGGACGACGCTGCAGGTGCGGCGGACGGGCGGGCTGGATCTGGAGATCCAGAGCGCGAGTGCGCGGGATGTGCGCAGCTACGTGCTCGAGTTGCGGAGCAAGGAGTTCGAGGCGTCGGTCGCGGGGTGGCTGGGTGCAGGCAAGGTCGTTTCGCCGCAGGGTGGACGGCCCGACGAGGATGGGCGGCTCGAGTTTTATGGATTGCCGAACGGTGAGTACACGTGGACGGCGATCCTCGACGGAGCCGGCGTGATGGCGGGAGAAATTCAGGTGGGGCCGCACGCCACCAACAAGAAGAAGTTGATGCTTCCCTGATTCGAATTCGCGCCTGCGCGTTCGAAATTGCAGAGATCGGCGTGGCCGGGGACTCCAGCCGCGCTCGGGCGCTGATGGTCGGAGGCTCTCGCTCAGGCGAGATAGTGCCGCAGCGCGGTGTCGAGCCACCGCAGAGGCGCGCGGCGCGAGAGGTAGCCCATGTGGCCGCCGTGGGGTTCGGCGTGGAGCTGCGTGGACGGGGAGAGCGGCGCCGTGAGCAGCGGCGTGGCGTCGACGAGCGGGTCGTCGAGGGACGTGAGGATCACGGTCGGGACGCGGATGCGGGCGAGGTGGGGGAGGCTCGAGCAGCGCTCGTAGTACTCGGCGGCGGAGGCGAAGCCGGAGACGGGCGCGGTGAAGCGGTCGTCGAGGTCGCGCAGGGTCGTGAAGGGGCCGATGGGCGCGGTCGGGTGCAGGCCGGAGCGGGCGAGCAGGGTGATGTCGCGGCGCAGGCGGGCGACGAAACGCAGCTCGTAGAGGCGATTGAAGCCGCGGTGGGTGCGGTCGGCGGCGGAGGCGAGGTCGACGGGTGGGTTGATGGCGAGCACGGCCTCGCAGGGAACGGGGGCCGGTGCGACCGCGGAGGCCGGTGCGACCGCGGATGCCGGTGCGACCGCGGAGGCGGGTGTGAGCGCGGAGGTGGGCGCGAGCGCGGGGGTGGGCGCGAGCGAGGAGCCCGGTGGGAGCGCCGAGGCGGGTGCGAATGCGGAGGCCGATCCGAGCGCGGGCGCTGGGTGAAGTGGCGACGATGCGGAGCCGCTCGACAAAGTCGACGGCGGCTCGGCGGGCAACGAGGCGATCCGCGAGTCGGGCGCGTGCGGGGCGGCAGGCGCGAGCGAGTCGACTCGGGAGTTCGAGTGAGGCGACGACGGCTCGCGAACGGGCGGCAACTGTCGCGAAGGCTGGGGCGTGACGCCGGCGGCTACCAGCAGGGCGAGGTTGCCGGAGAGCGAGAAGCCGACGAGCACGCGGCGCAGGTGCGGGGACTGGGCGTGGCTCAGCTCGAGCACCGCGCGCAGGTCGGCGACACAGCCTGAGTGGTACGGACGGCGCGAGAGGCCGCGGCCGGAACCGGCGTTGCGCAGGTTGACGGCCCAGACGTGGTGGCCGAGGCGCTGCGCGACGAGCGCGGTGCGGCGCATGTAGTCGGAGTCGACGTCGCCGGAGAGGCCGTGGACGAGCACGACACGCGTGTCCGACGTGCCTTCGAGCGCGTGGACGGCGAGGCGGTCGCCGTCAGCGAGCTCGACCTCGAAACGCGGCGCGCGCGAGAGCGGCGGCGCGTCGCTGGGGAGCAAGTGACCAGCGAGCGTCTGCAGCTGGCCGTTGCTCGCCCACCAGGGCGGCTCGCAGGGAGGGCCGAAGGTCGGGACGGGCGCGCGCGACGACGCCGAAGCGTTCGAGGTCGGCGCGGGGTCCGTCGGCGTGGGCTCGGGCGCAGCGCCGCGGCGCGGGGTCGAGGGCTCGCCGCTCACTCGTCCTTGCCGTGGCACTTCTTGTACTTCTTGCCGCTGCCGCAGGAGCACGGGTCGTTGCGGCCGAGCTTCGAGGCGCCGTGCACGAAGGGGTCCTGCTTGGGCTGCGCCTCGGGCTGGTTGCGGCCGGCGCGCACGAGTTCGACGAGCTCATCACAGGCGGGGCCGAGCGCACGGCGGGCCTCGAAGGCCTGCGAGAAGACCGTCGTGGCGGCGACGAATTCGAGCAGGGCGTCGAGGACCTCGTGCACGTGCTCGACCCGCGCGTCCTTGCGCGCGAGCTTGGCGCCGAGGCGGCTGACCACGAGCTCGTGCACGTGCTCGGCATCGAGCAGGCGCGGCGCGAGGCCAAGCTCGTCGTAGCAGGCGCCGAACGTGAACTCGGCGAGCTCGCGCACGACCGGGCGCGGCACGCCGCCGACGCTGCGGCCGAAGGGCGAGTCGAGGAACGCGGCGAGATCGAGCGCGGCTTGCTTGTCGGCCATGCGCGCGAGTGTAGCGGCGCGCGTGCGGCCGACGGCGGCGGCCGGGTACGAAGCGCGGGCGGCGCGGCTCCATGTTCCACGCCACCCGCTGGGGGCCCGCTGCGACGCTGACCGGACGGTGGTCGTCTCCGCGCCAGTTGGAGCCGCTCGCCGCGAGCCCAGGCTTCGAGGGAGCTAGTGGCAGGGCCCGTCGCCGAACGCGAGGCGATGCAGCTCGCGCAGCACGGCCGTTCGCGTGTGGCCGATGAGGCGCCCGCTGAGCTGGCCCGGCTCGGTCGCGTTCGTCCAGCACGTCGCGCACGCGCGGCCGAAGCTCTCCTCGCTCGGCTTCACGGGCTGGCCGCAGCCGATGCACGAGCAGTGCTCGCGGCAGTTCGCGCACACGAAACGCTCGATGCGTTCGGGACGGAAGTTGCGATGGCAGCACGCGCAGAAGCCCGCGATGCGGCGCAGCTCGCTCTCGATCGGCTCGTGCACGCGCCGCAGCGAGCGCAGCAGGTCCTGCTCGACCGCACTCCGCAACACCCAACCCTTGCCCCGCACGATCGCGCCGCTGCCCTGGCTCATGGTCAAACCTCCGAGTGCAGCATGACTCGCCCCCGCCGATGCCGCGCGGGCCGCAGTGCGCAGCCGGGGAGGACCGGAGAGCCCGCACGAGCGTAGGTTTTCGTCGAGCAGGGCCGATCCGCAGCGTTCACTCCGGCGTCACCTGGCGCAGGATCTCCTCGGCGACCTGAGCGGGGTTGTAGCCGCGGGGCAGGCTGACGAAACGCTTGCCGTGCGCATCGGCGAGGTGGCGCAGCTCGCCGAAGGAGTGCGACGACCAGCGGATGAGCAGCAGGATCAGCTCGGTCTGCGGGCGCACGATCGAGGCGCGGAAGCTCTCGAGCGGCTCGTGCGCGCGGGTCGTGATCCACTCGAGCTCGCCGAGCTCGAAGGCTTCCACGAGCGCCTGCCGCGAGAGCGGACGATGGGCGCCGCCGATGATCACGACGCGCTTGCCCGCGAGCCAGCTGCGCACGCGCTCCATCGCGGGCGTGCGCTCGCGCGCCGGTCGCGTCGCGCTGGCCGCGGGATCGTCCTGTTCCTTGAGCGCGAGCGCCCGGTCGATCTCGTCGACGACCCGCTCCCAGCTCGACGGCGCCTCGGGCTCGAGCGGGCGCGCCTCGACGAGGGGTGCGAGCACCTCGCGCAGGCCCGGATCGGAGGCGCGCACGCCCAGCTCGAGCAGCTCGTCGACCGTCGCGAACACGCGGCGCCAGTCGTCGAGGCACAGCTCCTCCGCTCCGCTCGCACGCAGCGTGTTGCGGATGCGCTTGGCGTGGTACTCGAGGCGGCGGCGGAGCTGCAGCTCCGCGTCGCGACGTTCGCGCGCGCGCCGCAGGTTGTCCTCGAAAGCCGCGAAGCGCCGGCCGCGTGCGTCCCACGTCGTCGGATCGGCGGGGTCATCGAGGCGCATGTGGCGCTGCACGTAGACACGCAGCGTGGAGGTGCGTTCCTGCAGCCAGTGGAACGTCTCGTCCTGATCGAGATCGAAGGGGAGCTCATGGTCGCGCAAGGACTTGCGCAGCGCGGACTGCGCCTCGGCGGCGTGCGAGAGCGTGCTCTCGCGAGTCTCGCTCTCGTCCCACTCCGCGGGCTCCAGCGAAGCGGCGATCTCGAGCGCGTGCGCGAGGTTGTCGAACGCCGCAGCGATGTCGCCCATGGCACCGTCGGTGGGGAGCTCGAGGTCGCGCGAGAGCATCCACAGCGGCACGCCTCCGAGCGTCTGCGCGCGGCGCAGCAGCTCCTCGGTGCGCTGGCGGCGCGCCGCGGCGCCCTCCGTCGTGCCGCGCTCGGCGGCGCGGCGTTCGACGGCCCAGCGGCAGCTCTCGGCCTTGAGTCGCAGGCGGGGCGCAAGCACGGCTGGCGCGAGGACCGGGCGCAGATCCGTGACCGGAATCTGAGTCGTGAAGCGCGGCTTCCACGCGTCCCGCAGGCGTTCCGCGGCCTGCTCGTGGGCCACGACATCACGATCCTGCACGGGCACCGGCGCGTCGACGACGCGGAACTCCGGCGCGGGCTCGAACGCCACCGGGGCCACGACGGGTGCCGCCGCGGTCTCGGCCGCGCTCGCCAGCTCGCACAGCCACGCACCGACCTGCGCCAGCGTGCGCCGAACCGCGGGCGAGTCCGCAGCCGCGACTTCGAGCGCACGACGGAACTCGCTCCAGTCTCCAGCATCGACATTCAGTTGCATGCGAATCTCCGTGCGAGAAGCCAGGCCAGATCCAGCTTGGCGAAGCCGAGGCGGCCGCGAAGGGAAGTCGCGTGGATGCCGCCGGGCGAGTCGAGAACCGTGGCTTGGCCACGCACCGCACCGTGCGGGTCCATTTCAACCCGAAACCGCGGACAAGGGGCGTCCGAGGTTCCCGGGAATCTCAGTCGAGGTGGCCGCGCGCGCTGTCGCCCATCGCGACCTTGGCCGTGGGGAAGTACTCCTTCCAGCGGCGGTCGACGAGGGCGGAGGTCGTGTCGTCGGCGAAAAGCTCGGCCGGATACCAGGGCTTCATGCGCGCGTCGAGCGCGAGCGGCGGCGTGAACGACGGATGGTTGTGCACGAGCTCGACCTTGCTCGCGGTGATGTCGCTCGCGGGGTTGAAGCGCGTGAAGGTCGTCCAGAGGAAGTTGACGGTCGAGCGCGTGGCGCGCGCGGCGTCGTCGGAGAGCACGACCAGCGGCCAGTTCGCGAAGGCAGGATGGCGCGCGAGGCGCGTGGGCGCGTCGGGTTCGCTCGCGTAGGACGGTGCGCTCACGACGAGGCAGCCGGCGCAGAAGACGCGCGCTTCGGTGACGCCCGAAGGCAGCTCGCCCACGAATTCGCGCGGCAAATCGCGGCGTTTTTCGCCCAGGCCGAGCAGCACGCCCTTCGAGCCCTCGTCGATGCGCGGGCCCGCGTAGTCGAGCGAGTCCATCGAGAGGTTGGAGAACAGGAACAGGTCGGTGCGGAAGTCGGCGCGCGCGAGGATGTGCTCGAAGGTCGCCTTGAAGTCGCGCACGTCGACGGCGCCGTCGGTGGCGATCAGGAACTTCGTCAGCGAGAGCTGGCCCTCGCCGAGGATGCGGAAGGCGCTCGCCATCGCCTCGCGCTTGTAGCGGTTGCGCACGACGGCGCCCGCGAGCGCGTGGTAACCCGTCTCGCCGTAGCTCCACAGTTGCGTGACGGCCGGCATCACGACCGGGAAGAGCGGCGAGAGCAGCTCCTGCAGGTAATCGCCGATGAAGAAGTCTTCTTGGCGCGGCTTGCCGACGACGGTGGCCGGGAAGATCGCGTCGCGGCGGCGCAGCAGCGCCTTGCACGTGAAGCGCGGATAACTGTGCGTCTCGGAGTAGTAGCCGTAGTGGTCGCCGAACGGCCCTTCGTCGCGGCGGTCGCCCGGTCGCACCTCGCCCACGAGCGCGAATTCGGCGTCGGCGACGATCGGCAGCGCGCTCGAGCGGTGCGTCGCGAGCGCGACGCGCTTGCGCAGCAGCAGACTCGTGAGCAGCAGCTCGGGCACGTTTTCCGGCAACGGTGCGATGGCCGAGAGGATCAGCGCGGGCGGGCCGCCGACGTGCACGACGACCGGCAGCGGGCGGTTGAGTTCCTCCGCGCGCTTCAAGTGGTAGCCGCCGCCCTTGCCGATCTGCACGTGCAGGCCGGTGCTCGCGTCGTCGAAAATCTGCACGCGATACATGCCGAGGTTCGAGCCGAGCCCGTCGGGATGTTCGGTGTAGACGAGCGGCAACGTGACGAAACGACCGCCGTCGCGCGCCCAGGTCTTGAGCGCGGGCAGGCGCGAGAGGCGCGGCGGCGAATCGACCACGTCGGTGACCGGGCCACCGCTCTGGCGCTTCATGCCGACCTTCGCGAGCGCGCCGAACAGCGAGCGCTTCGCCCACAGCTTGCTGAGGCTCGGCGGCACGAGCTCGTGCGGCAGGCGCGCGACCTCCGCGATCAGCTCCTGCGGCCAGCGCCCGAAGGCGCGCTCGACGCGCGAGGCCGTGCCGAACAGGTTGGTGACGAGCGGGAAGTCGCAGCCCTTGACGCGCCGGAAGAGCAGCGCCGGTCCGCCGGCCGCGATCACGCGCCGATGGATTTCCGCCGCCTCGAGGTTCGAATCGACCTCGGCGTCGATTTCGACGAGCTCACCCGAGCGCCGGAGCTCGTCCAGAAAGCTGCGCAGGTCGGGTGCAGGCTGGTGCATCGAGCGGAAGCCTAGTGCGAACCTCGCCCGGGATCACGGGCCGAGCGCACGCGCGGACAGGCGGCCAGAACCAGGACGCGCGTTCGAAGCACGAAAAGCCGCCCGAACTCGCCCATTTCACCGGTAGTCGTCCCGGAGCACTCCCTCTACCTTGGTTCGCGCGATCGCCGGCGGCCGGCGTCGCAAGCCGAGCCGTGACCAGCAGGGGCACGGCGGGAGTTTCCGAATCACCTCACCCTCGCCGAGTCTCAACTCATGACTTCCACCAAGTTCCTCAGCTTGCTCGCGGGTTCGCTGCTCGCGAGCGTCGCGCAGGCGCAGCTCGTCGTCGCGAACGACCAATCCAGCACCGCCACCATCTGGCACATCGACGTCACCACGGGCGCCGCGACCGCGCTCTACAGCGGCACCGGAGCCGAGGCCAAGGCTTGGGGCATGGCCTACGACGCCGGAACCAACACGCTGTACTGGAACAACGGCGGCAACCTCTACTCGTCGCCGTACCAGAACCCGCTCGTCCCGACGCTGCTCGGGGCGCTCACCTACAACAGCGCTTCGGTCAACTACGTCTCGCTGAGCTTCGCCAACGGCAAGCTCTATGGCACGCGCAACATCACCACGGAAGCCGTGTACGAGATCGACGTCGCCACGCGCGTCGGCACGCTGCTTTACGCCTATCCGACGACCTTCGACTTCGGTGGCCTCGAGCACGACGCCTCGACGGGCATTCTCTACGGCCTCACGGACGCCGCCGCGACGCCGCTCGTGCGCGGCCTCTACTCGATCGATCCGGTCGCGCAGACCACGACGTTCCTCGCGCCGTATCCGGCCGGTGAGACCGACATCGACGGCCTGGCCGTCGCCAACGGCCTCGCCTACTACGTCTCCGACGGCCCGAACACGACGCAGGCCAACTTCTACGTCTTCGACGTCGCCACGGGCCTGCAGGTCGGCACCGTCCCGTCGCCCTTCACCGGGAGCGGCACGTTCTCGGCCGCCACTTGGGTCGGCGGCGGCGGTCCGCCCGCTCCGACGAACTACTGCACCGCTGGCACGACCACGAACGGCTGCGTCGCGTCGATCAGCGCGAGCGCGAACCCGAGCGTCACCGCCGCCAACGCCTGCAACATCACCGTCACCAATGTCGAGGGCCAGAAGTCGGGCCTGATCTTCTACTCGATCACCGGCCAGCAGGCCGGCGCGTGGAACGCGACGAGCTTCCTGTGCGTCAAGGCTCCGACGCAGCGCACGGCCACGCAGACTTCCGGTGGCACGGTCAGCGCCTGCGACGGCACGCTCTCGCTCGACTGGAACGCCTTCCAGACCGCCAACCCGAGCGCGCTGGGCAACCCTTGGAGCTCCGGTGACACCGTGCAGGTGCAGGCGTGGTTCAGGGATCCGCCGGCTGGCAAGGCCACGAACCTCTCGGACGCCGTCGAGATGACGTACGTTCCGTGATTTCCTGAGCGAGTCGGCGCAGGCTGACTTCGCTCGTCCTCTGGGGCCGGCAACCGTTCGCGGTTGTCGGCCCGCGCTGTTTTCGTGCGGCGGGCGAGGCTCAATCGCTCGAGAGCAAGTTCAGGCGGTGTGCGGCGCGGATCGGGTCGGCTTGGGAGGAGGGCACATTCGCGGCGGCGGCGAATTCGGGCCAGCGCGAGACGGCGGTGGTGACCTGTTCGAGGATCTGGCGCTCACGGCCGCGTTGGAGCGAGGCGGAGCGGGCGACGGCGCGGAAGTCGTCGAGCGTGAAGTCGTCGCGCTTGCCCTGCAGCGTCATCTGGTGGCGCGAGGTCCAGGCGCCGTTGGGGTTGAAGCTGTAATTGAGGTCGAAGGCGGGCGCGAGCGACCAGCGGCCGCGCTTGTCCATCAGGAAGGCGACGTTCTTGACGTGGTCGTCCTGGTTGCGCGCTACGACGTTGAAGCACATGCGGCGGAAGAGCTCCTCGACGCTCTCTTGTGGCAGCTCGAGGCGGCGAGCGACGAGCAACGCCTGCTCGTAGGAGTGCGCACCGGCGAGGTTGAAGTCGAGGTGCGCGAGCGCGGCCAGCGACTGCATGTGGAGCTTCTCGCCGCCGTCGAGGCGATCGAAGCGGCGCGTCATGAAGTGGCGGCGGCCGTGCTCCTCGAACAGGCGGCACTCGTTCATGTCGATGCCGGCGGCGCGCGCCATCAGCGAGTAGGCGTATTCGATCGCGCCGTAGCCGAGCGGGTCGGCGAGCTCGCGGTCGCGGTTCGCGCTGACGCCGTCGAACTTGAGCAGCCAGTAGCCGAAGCCCGACGGCGCGCGCACCTGGCCCGAGCGCACCTCGTTGGTCTCCGGATTCCACGCGATCACGGCCTTGGCGCGCGCTCCGCCGGCCGACGATCCGACGCGCAGGATCTCGCGCAACGCACGTTCCTTGTCGGGATCGCCGAAGCTCTCGCGCAGCGCCTCGCGGCCGTGCAGCACCTCGTTGGCGAGCTCGACGAGCGCGCCGACCTCGACCGCCGCCGACTCGTTGCCACGCGGCCCGAGCGCGGGCCGGAACTCGAGCGCACCCATGCCGCGGCCCGCCGTGTAGAGCAGGCGCTCGACAGCGTTGATGTCCTGCGCGAGGCGACCCTGCGATGCGAGCCACGCATCGAGGACGGCGTTGCCGAACTTGTCGGGCAACGAGTCCGCAAGCAGGCCGGGCAGGCCGTGGAAGGCGGACCCGAGCGCGGGGAAGCGGTAGACCTGGCGCGAGAGCGGCATCACGAGCGGCGAGACCTCGATTCCGCTCGCGGCGAACTCGGGCGTGAATTCGAACGCGGCCGCCTCGCCCGCGCGCTCGACCGAGACGGCGGCGATCGTGCTGCCCCACAGGCGAACTTCGGCGACGGTCATCGACGCTCGTCCTCGGGCTCGTCACCCCAAGTCCACTTCGCGGGCGCGCCGGCCGCGGGTTCGTCGCGTTGCGGCGACGCCCGCTGGCGCACGCGCGCGCGGCTGCGCAGCTGGACGAGCGGGCGCGATTGCGGCGCCGGAGCGAGCGTCGCGAGGCTCTCCATCAGCGGCCCCAGCAGCTCGAGCGCCCGCAGCACGCGCACGAGGTTGGTGAGCTGCGACGACTCGCCGCTCTCGAGCCGCACGACCGTCCGCAGCGACACGCCCGCGACTTTCGCGAGCTGCGCCTGGGTCTGGTTGCGCTCCAGCCTCCGCGCCGCCAGCCGCTCCCCGAGCCCCCTCAGGGCCTCGGCGTCCCCGTCCCAGCCGCTCCCGTGCGCTGCCATAGATGCCAATATCGGCGCATTGGCGTCGAAAATCAAGCCAATGCGTCAGATTTGGCGTGTATGGCGTTTGCCGTGGCCGTGGCCCCGGGTCAGCGCCGATCCCCCGGCACCTCGATCTGGTCCTCGGGCAGAAGCCGGCACTCGGCCAGCGCGCCCGCCACGACGGTCGCGGAGCGGCGGTACCAGCGACTCGCTTCCCCACCTTGGCGTTGGTTGGACCGCACCCGGACCGTCCACGTCCACTCACCGGGTTGGACCCAGCGGAACTCGCAGCGTTGAGCACTGACTCGAATGACGTCCGCGTCGGACGGTCCGCGGGCCCAGAAAACGACGACGTTGACCGGATCGACCCGGTCCTCGCGACGGCCCGTGATCTCGACCATGTCGAGCGTCTCTCCGGCCGGCAACGTGGGCCACTCGAACGCGAGTCGACCGACGGCGAGGTCGACGTCGATGCGGACGTCGGCACTGGGCGTGAGCCGCGCCGCTTTCGGCAACGATGCCGCAAGCATCCTGCTCGGGCCCCTGAACTCGGCATCGGCCTCCCCAAGGGCCTCAACCCAGAATCGTCGTGTCCCATCCAGCTGAATCGGTCCAAGCCCATCGTGCAGCTTGCGGTTGGAAGTTGATTCCAGACTCATCGAGATCGAGGACGTCGGCGTGCCGTCGATCCTCGCCGCGACCGAGATCCACGCTCCCGCACGGTGGCTCACGTCGATCACCTCGCGCCGAATCTGACCGGGAGCAAGTCCGTGCTCCAGCCTCGATGCGGCTTGGATCGCGCCCGGCTTCTCATGCACGTAGACCCAGGCGCTTCCCGCCGGAAGCTCGAAACGAAACGCACCGTCGGCGTCGGTTGTCGTGGAACGCCAGACGTCGAGAACGACGGCCTTGAGTTGGATGTCAGCGGGTGAGGTCCCGACCGGCGCCACCAGTCTTCCCTCGAGTACCGCCGCAGGAACAAGCTCGATCGTTCCGAGATTCGGCGCTTCTCTCGATGGCAAGCGGATCGGTTCGAGCGATCGGCGCGCGCCAGCGTCCGTCGTGATCTCCAGCCTGTAATCCCCGGGCTCGATCGAGTCGAACGAGAAGCGTCCCGACGCGTCGGTCCATTCGGTCCACTCAAGACCCGCCAAGAAGAACGGATCCTCCGGTCCCTGCCACGAGCGATATGCGCTCGTCTCGTCCGAGACGGGACTCTCGAACAGCTCCTCCAAGGTCGTTTCGCGCAGCAGCACCCTTGCCCTGTCGACTGGCTTGCCACCGAGCACGGCTTGTCCGGAGATGACGCCGCCCTTGACGAGCCGAACGACGCAGCGGCGCGACTCGGGCGTGTCGTGCGTGACGGCGCCAGAGGCCGGTGAGTAGCCCGGAGACTTCACGACGTAGTCGTGCTCGAGCGGGTCCGCCGCGCATTCGACCTCGCCGTCCGCATGCAGGCCGAGCCGGACCAGGCCATACCCACCGTTCGCATAGACACGCTCCGGAACTCGAGCGCTCCACTCGACGGAGAAATTCGAGATGGGGTCCGATGTCGAGTCGTCGAGCACGACGAAGCGCGTGCGCGTGGAACTCACCGGCACGCGCTTCATGACGAATCTCAGGCCAGTTGTGCCCGGTCGATGGTGCCGCTCTGGTCGCAGGAATTTCGACGCCTGGTCTGCGGACGGGTCCGGCCCCGGCGGATCGACCGCGACGGGTTGGTCAGAGAGCACCTCGACAAACTCGAACCCCGCGGCCTTCACGCCCAACGAATGTGTGTCGTCGTGCCGGAGGTGGACTACGAATTGGCCGTCCGCGCCCGTCGTCGCGCTGGAGCCCCAGCCTGAGCGCTTCGGCCTGCCCCAGACCTTGGCGCCGGCGATGCCTACGCCATCCTCGTCCACGACGACTCCGGAAATCGTCGGCGCTCGAGTGAGCACCAAGTGCAGGCCCGCCGTGGTGCTGCCGACCGTGACGTTCTTCTCCGTGAGAACAGCAACTTGAAAGCCATCGGCGAGCGCTTCGAGCATGTACGTGCCCTCAGGCACGTGCCCAACCACGAATTCGCCGAACTCGTTGGTGAACGCATTCCACCATCTGGCCCCCGGGCCGGCGGAAACTTGCAACTTCACGTCTGCAATCGGCCTGCCGTCCGAATCCACGACACGACCCGAGAGGGCGCCAGTCGAAGCGAGCACGAACTCGTGCAAGTCGTTGTCCCCGGTTCTCAGGCGCGGACCCTTTTCGCTCAGCGCGGAGCCGAAATGGCGAGTCGCGACGTCGAGATGAGGATCGGGACGGACCTTGAGCACGACGCCCTCACTCGTCGGCGTCGGAACGACAAGCTCGAATCGGCCTGTGTCGTCGCTCGAGGTCTCGAAAGAGTCGCGCTTCTCGTCGGGGCGCCACGGCAGCTCGATCGCACGCAGCTCGACCTTCGCGCCGCGAACTGCGGCACCTTTGGAGTCGACGATGCGGCCGAAGACGCGCGACTGCGGCGTTTCGTCGACGGGGCGGCGCTCCTGGGCCCGGGCGCGCGGGGCGACGGCGGCGACGAGGAGCGCGAGCGCGAGCAGCGCGAGGACGGTGGCGTGAAGCTTGAACGGCGGGAACAGGCGGGGACGGCGTCGTTCCATGGGGAGCGAGCCCGGGGGTGGAGGAGCGACGACGGCGGACGGCGCTTCTTCCCGGGGGCTCGCGGAATCGAGCGCAAGGTTCACGGGCGGCGGCGCGGCGGGCACGGGCCTGCGGAGATAGGCTCTTTCCCGTGCCGCAGGATCCCGCCTTTCTGACGACCCATTGGAGTCTCGTGCGCGCGGCCGGTGGGCGCGGCGGGGAGGCGGCGGTGGCTTTGGACGAGCTGTGCCGGGCGTACTGGTTCCCGCTCTACGCCTACGTGAGGCGCTGCGGCGTCGAGGCGCATGCGGCGGAGGATCTGGTGCAGGGATTCCTCGCGCGCCTGATCGAGCGGAGGGACCTGGAGGCGCTGGCGCCGGAGAAGGGGCGCTTCCGGGCGTTCCTGCGGACGGCGATCCGCAACCATGTCGCGAACTGGCGCGCGGGTGAGCGGGCGGAGAAGCGCGGAGGCGGGAGGGTGCTGCGCGAGGCGGATTTCGTCGAGGCCGACCAGCGGCTCGAGCGCGAGGCGCCGGAGGAGGACGATCCCGAGCGCGCCTTCGAGCGGGCGTGGGCGCGCGAGCTGCTCGCGGCGGCGGCCGAGGACGTGCGCAGCGACTACGCGGCGAGCGGGCGGGCGCGGGTGTTCGAGGAGCTCAAGGTCGAGCTGCAGCGAGCGGGCGACAGCGGCATCGAAGCGCACGCGGAAGCGCTCGGAATGACCAGCGGAGCCTGCGCCGTGGCGATCCACCGGCTGCGGACGCGGTTTCGGGAGAAGCTCGAGCAGCGCGTGAGGGCGACGCTCGGTCCCGGGGAGGACTGGGAGGCGGAGCTCGGGGAGCTGCTCGCGGCGCTTGCGAAGAAAAATCCAAGTGGCCTGTAATCGCGGAGCCCGCAGGCTGCTCACCCGACAGCCAAGCTCGCCCAACCCATGACCACGAACTCCTGCACGCGCTGCGGCACCGACCTTCTGCCCGACGGGCTGTGCCCGCGGTGCCTCGTCGATCAGGTCGTGCGCACCGGCCCGCCGCGGCCGCCGCGTGAGCTGCCGACGCGCGAGGAGCTCGAGCGCCATTTCCCTGGCTACGAGATCGGCGAGCTGCTCGGGCAGGGTGGCATGGGCATGGTGTTCGCGGCGCGCCAGCGGGAACTGGGACGCGACGTGGCGCTCAAGCTGCTCGCGCCCGAGATCGCGGAAGACCCTGGTTTTTCCGAGCGATTCCGCCGCGAGGCACGCGTGCTCGCGTCGCTCCAGCATCCGGGCATCGTCACCGTCTTCGACTTCGGGAGCGCGGGCCCGTGGTTCTTCTTCGCGATGGAGCGCGTCGTCGGCAAGAGCCTGCGCGAGCTGATCGCGGCGCGCGCGCTCGGCGCCAAGGAATCGCTGGCGGTCGTCGCGCAGATCTGCGAGGTGCTGCAGTACGCGCACGAGCAGGGCGTCGTGCACCGCGACATCAAGCCCGAGAACGTGTTCGTCGACGCGGGGGGCCGAGTGAAGCTGCTCGACTTCGGCCTGTCGAAGATCCGTGGCGCCGCGAGCCCCGAGAACCTGACGCGCACGGATCAGGTGATGGGCACCGTGCACTACATGGCGCCCGAGCAGTGGGAGCGGCCGGCCGAGGTCGACCACCGCGCGGACATCTTCGCGCTGGGCGTCGTGTTCTACGAGCTGCTCACGGGCGAGCTGCCCGTCGGGCGTTTCGAGCCGCCGTCGCAGCGCGTGCAGGTCGACGTGCGGCTCGACGAGATCGTGCTGCGTTCGCTCGAGCGCGACCGCGAGCGGCGTTATCAGCACGCGATCGAGGTGCGCACGGACGTGCAGCGCGTGCAGCCTGCGCCCGGACCCTCGCATCCGGCTCCCGCGAAAACAGCGGAAAAACGGGCCATTTCCCCGTCGGCCGTCTCTGGCGCTCCGCGCACCCGTGCACGAGCGCTCGCGGATCGGCTCGCGCAAGCGCGCGGTGACTCTCTGCCGCGCGAACATCGCGAGCCGCTGCCGCCGCTCTTCTACTTCATCCTCGCCAGTGGCCTGACCGCCGTGGTCCTGACACTGGCGCTGCAGTTGTTCCTCTAGCCCTCCAACCTTTCGGTGCTCCCATGTTTCAGTCCAACGGATTGGGGTCCGCCGCCCTGACGGCGCTCGAGTTGATCTCCGGTGTGTTCACGCTGGCGATGCTGACGTTTTGGATGTGGATCGGCTGGCGCGCGATGCGCGCGCACGAGCGCATCGCGGACTCGCTGCAGGCGCCCGAGCGGAAGTCCTAGCCGTTCAGGGCTCCGTGCGACCCGCGGCACGATTCTCCGAACCGCGCACGCCACGCAGCGAGTCGCCGAGACGCTTGCGCATGGCTTCCGTGAGCCCACTCAATTGCGCGACGACCGTCGGGTGTTCCGCGGAGACGTCGCGCCGCTCGCCGAGGTCGCTCTCGAGGTCGAACAGCGAGAGTTCGAGCTGCCGCACGGGGTATTTCGCGGGTCTTCCGCCCGTCGCGCGCTCCATCTCGTCGGTGAAGCGGTACGAGTGCGGGAAATGCAGCTTCCAGCGGCCGTAGCGCAGCGCCTGCAGCTCGTTGGACTCGTACCAGAAGAAGAGCGGACGCGGCGAAGTGTCGTGCGGCAGCCCCTCGAGCGTCGCCGAGATGTCGCGGCCGTCGATCGGGAGCTCTGGCGCGCGCGCGCCGGTCCAGTGCGCGACGGTCGGCAGCAAATCGATCGCCATCGCGGGCTCGTCGACGACTTGGCCCGCGGGCACGTGGCCCGGCCAACGAACGAGGAAAGGCACGCGCACGCCACCTTCGAAAACGGTGCCCTTGCTCTCGCGCAGCGGCCCGACGTTGCCAGCGTGCTCGCCGTACGGCGTCCACGGACCGTTGTCGCTCGTGAAGATCACGACGGTGTCGCGCGCGAGGTCGAGCTCGTCGAGCAGCGCGAGCAGGCGGCCCGTCTCGTGGTCGATCTCCTCGATCACGTCGCCGTAGGCCGTCGCGGTTCGTCCGCGGAACTCCGGCGCGGTACCGAGCGGCACGTGCGGCAGCGGATGCGGCAAATAGAGGAAAAACGGCTCGTCCGCGTGCTCGCGCACGAAACGCAGCGCCTCTTCGCTCACGGCGCGCGTCCACGTGCCCGGATCCGGGTTGAGCTCGAGCACCGTGTCCCCGCGCATGCGCGGCAAATCGGTCCACGGCTTCGGTCCATCGGGATGGAACGGCCACATGTCGTGCGAATAGGGCACGCCAAACCACTCGTCGAAACCGTGGCGCGTCGGCAAGAACGGCGGCAGGTGCCCCAGGTGCCATTTGCCGAACAACGCCGTCGCGTAACCGCGTTCCTTCAGGAGCTCCGCGAGCGTCGTCTCGCTCTCGGCGAGGCCGTGCGTGGACGAAGGCGCGAGCGCGCCGGCGATGCCGATGCGATTGGGATAACAGCCCGTGAGGATCGACGCGCGCGAGGCGGAGCAGACCGGCTGGGCGGCGTAGAAATTCGTGAGGCGCGCGCCCTCGCTCGCAAGGCGATCGAGATTCGGAGTGGAAAAACCGCGTGCGCCGAAACAGCCGACATCGGTCCAGCCTTGGTCGTCGGTGACGATCAGCACGACGTTGGGCGACGCGCGCGGCGGCCGCGGGGCCGGGCTCGCGCAGGCGGCGGAGAGCGCGACGAGCAGGGCGGCGCAGGGGGCGGCGCGGGGCATGGCGCGAGTGTAGCCGTCGCCGATTCTTGGAACCGCAAGCGCTACGGCGGCCCGGGCGCGCGCTCCCGCTGACTTTTCGGGCGCGCAGGGGCAAGATGGGCCCTCCCGCAGGTCGCGCCGAAACTCGTCGGCGTCCTTCGGGTTCCAGTCCAAGCCATGCTGCACCGCACGCTGCTCCTCGTCGTTCTCGCTGGCTCGTTCGGACTTTCGCAGGCTCGCGCCCAGGAGCCGGCCGCGCACGCCGCCGCGGGGCTCGAATGGAATGCGGTCAACGTCGAGCACCTGTACAACCGTGCGGGCTTCGGCGCGCGCCCCAACGAGATCGAGTTCGCCTTGCGCGGCACGCAGGAGCAATTCGTCGAGCAGCTGCTCGAGGGTTTCACTGCGCCCGCGGATCCGCTCTTCATCGACCTGCCGGAGATGCCGCAACGCCGCGACTTCGAGTCGCGCGAGGAGTTCGACCGCGCTCAGGATCGTTTCCGGCGCGAGGAACGGCGCGTGCTGACGAGCTTCGCGGGCTGGTGGATCGACCAGATGGTCGACGCGCGGCATCCGCTGCAGGAGCGCATGGTGCTCTTCTGGCACGGCTACTTCACGAGCTCGACGCGCGACGTGAAGCGCACGGGCGCGATGGTCGCGCAGAACGAGCTCTTCCGCCGCCACGCGCTCGGCAACTTCGCGGAGCTCGTGCACGCGATCGTGCGCGACCCGGCGATGCTCGAGTACCTCGACAACAACCAGAATCGCAAGGACAGCCCGAACGAGAACCTGGCGCGCGAGCTGATGGAACTTTTCACGCTCGGCGAAGGCAACTACACCGAGCAGGACATCAAGGAAGGCGCGCGCGCGCTGACCGGCTGGCGCACGACCGACGACAAGGCCGGCAGCTACTTCCAGCCTCGCCAGCACGACGACGGCCAGAAGACGATCCTCGGGAAAACAGCGCGTTTCGACGCGACGAGCTTCGTCGAACTGCTGCTCGAGCAGCCGGCCTGCCTGCGCTGGGTCGCGCGCAAGCTGCTCGTGCATTTCGAAGGCGTCGAGCCGGACGCGAAGCGGCTCGAGGAGTACGCGAAGTTGCTCAAGGACTCCAAGTGGGAGCTCAAGCCGTTCTTCCGCAAGCTGTTCCTCGACCCGCGTTTCTACGCGAAGGAAGTGCTCGCGGAGCGCATCAGCTCGCCGGTCGAGTACCTCGTCGGCTGCACGCGGCGACTGGGCCTGACCGTGCCGCCGCAGGTGATCTGGCTCGGCGCGGGCCAGCTCGGCCAGCGCCTGTTCGACCCGCCGTCGGTGAAGGGTTGGGACGGCGGCGAGGCGTGGATCACGACGTCGACGCTGCTCGGGCGCGGCAACATGGCCGGCATGCTGATCGGCGTCGTCAAGATCGAGGACGTGCTGCGCGAGGATCCGCTCGAGATCGAGCCCGACGATGGCGCCATGATGGATGGCGACACGATGGGCGGCGACGGGATGACCGGCGGCGACGCCAAGGCCGACGACAAGGAAAAGGGCGGGAAACGCGCCGCCAAACGCAGGGTCGACCTCGGGCCCGAGATGGGCGGCCTGCAGCGCTTCACCAACGAGTTCTACTTCCCGCGCATCAACCTCACGGCGCGCATGCAGCGTGCGGGCGCCACGCGCGACCCGCAGATCGTGGACCGGCTCGGCGACGAGCTGCTGCCGGTGCCGCTCTCCGAGACGAGCCGTACCGCGCTGCTCAATTTCCTGCGCATCGAGCGCAGCGGGCTCGCGCTCGAGGACGGCAAGCTGCTCACGGCGGGCGTGAAGGCCGAAGACGTGCTGCGGCGGCTCGCGCACCTGATCCTGTCGCTGCCCGAAGCGCAGCTCGGCTGAGGAGCAAGCCCATGACGAACCTCCGCATCGATCGACGCGCGCTGCTCGCCGGCGCGAGCGTGCTCTCGACAGCTTGGCTCGCGCAGCGTGCTGGCGCGAGCGTGAGCGCCTGGACGACACCCGCGCTTTTCCCGCAGGATTCTGGCCGCACGCTGATCCTGCTGCAGCTCGCGGGCGGCAACGACGGGCTCGACACGGTCGTTCCCTGGGGCGACGACGCCTATCACAGCGCGCGGCCTTCGCTCGCTCTCCGGAAGAACGAGATCCTCGCGCTCGACGACTACCGCGGCTTCCACAGCGGCCTGAAGCAGCTGCGCCGTCACTTCGACGCCGGTCGTGTCGCGCTGATCGAAGGTGCGGGGTATCCCGAGCCGATCCGCTCGCACTTCCGCTCCTTCGATGTCTGGCACACCGCCGACCATCGCGGCCGCAGTGCGGGCGATGGCTGGGTCGGGCGCCTGTGCGACGTCGCGTGCAAGGACACGCAGAATCCCAACCTCGTCGTGCACGTCGGCGGCAGCGTGCCGTACTCGCTGCACTCCGCGACGCATCCGCCCGCGAGCTTCGTCAATCCGCGCGCGTACCGCTGGGCCGGCGGCGAGGCCGAGACCGACGCCTACGAGAAGGCCGGTGGCATGGAGCCGGAAGAGCGCGAAAAGAAGCCCAAGAAGCGTGAAGGCGAGTCGAGCCTCGATTTCCTGCGGCGCGTGCTTGCGGACGGCCAGCAGTCGTCGGAGCAGGTGCGGCGCGCGGTCGCGAATTACCGCACGCCGGTCGACTATCCCGCGAACGAGGCGCTCGCGCAGTCGCTCGCCGACGTGGCCGCGCTCGTCAGCGGCGGCATCGGCACGCGCGTGATCTCGATCGAGATGGGCGGCTTCGACACGCACACCGACGAGCGCAACCGCCACGACCAGCTGATGCGCACGCTCGACTCCGCGCTCGGTCCGTTCCTTGACGACCTCGCGCGCAGCGAGGCCGGCCGCAAGGCCATGGTCGTCGTGTTCAGCGAATTTGGCCGGCGCGTGGCCGAAAACGGCGCGCGCGGCACCGACCACGGCGTCGCGGGCCCGATGTTCGTGCTCGGGCACGAGCTCAAGGGCGGCCTGTACGGCAAGCACCCGTCGCTCGAGAAGCTCGACGACGGCGACCTCGTCCACACGACCGACTTCCGCTCCGTGTACGCGACC
Source organism: Planctomycetota bacterium (assembly GCA_026692705.1). Classification (GTDB taxonomy): domain Bacteria; phylum Planctomycetota; class UBA1135; order UBA1135; genus F1-120-MAGs118. Next base: position 2,788 of record JAPLOE010000112.1, on the reverse strand, counting down.
GCGATCGAGCGCTGCTTCGGCGTGAAGCACGACAAGGTGCTCGGCGCGAAGTACCCTCTGCTTCCGTTCGCATGAACGACGCCGTCCCTCGCCCGAAGTTCGGCTGGCGCGAGCGCTGGAACCGCGCGGGTCGCGTTTTCCTACTTGGGCTGGTGTCGGTGTGGCTGCTGCAGACGGAGGGCGTTGTCCTGGGCCTTGAGTTGGATGCGACCAGGCACAATTCCCAAGTCACGGTGGCCGAGCTCACCAAGCTTCAGTTCGAACCGTTCTTCTGGGTGCTCTACGTGGGGCTCGGAATCCCCGTGGCGGTCTTGCACTCAGCCCTCTCGCTGCTGTGGACGCCCTCCGTCCGGATCGCCCGAACCCAGGCCGGACTGACACTCATCGCCTGCGTCGCGATGGGCAGCGCGGCATTCGTCGACCCTCAGTTGGCCTACGCGCTCACGATCATCGTGCTGGTCGCCAGTCACCTCGTCTTCATCACCGGCCCGCGGCCGAAACCGGAAGCCACGTCAGCAGCCTGAGCGCGCGCTACCCTGCGTCGATGGAGATCGACGTCTCGACGCTGGCGCCCGGCGCCGCGTACCGCTGGATGATCGCGTGCGTCGTGCCGCGGCCGATCGCGTGGGTGAGCACGCTCTCGGTCGCCGGCGTGCCGAACCTCGCGCCGTTCTCGTTCTTCGGCGGCGTGACGTCCGATCCGCCGATCGTGATGGTGAGCGTCGGCCGCCGGCGCGACGGCTCGCGCAAGGACACGGCCACGAACCTGCTCGCCACGCGCGAGGCCGTCGTGCACGTTCCCGACCGCGAGCGCGCGTCCGCGATGGTCGCGACGAGCGCTGACGTTGCGCCCGACGTCGACGAGTTCGAGCTCGCCGGCCTCGCGACGCTGGCCGCCGTGCAGGTGCGCCCACCGCGCATCGCCGACGCTCCGATCGCGATGGAGTGTTCGCTCGAACGCCACGAGGAGCTCGGCCGCGGTCCCGTCGACCTCTTCCTGCTGCGGATCCTGCGCTTCCACGTGGCGGACGCGCTGCTCGTCGACGGCCTGCCGGACGCCGCACGCCTGCGCGCCGTCGGTCGGCTAGGTCGCGAGGACTACTGCGACACGTCGGCCACGTTCCGGATCCCGCGCCCCGGACGCTGAAGCTCGTCGAACGTGGTCGACGCGCTATCGTCGGCCTCGAGAAAGGAACGAACCATGAGCGATGCACCCAAGCCCGCGATCGGCTCGATCGGCTGGAAGGACCTCACCGTCGGGAACGCCGAGCGCGTGCGCGATTTCTACATGGGCGTCGCCGGCTGGACGGCGGAGCCGATCGACATGGGCGGCTACGACGACTACGTGATGATGCCTCCGGGTGGCGGCGAGCCGGTCGGCGGCATCTGCCACAAGCGCGGCGGCAATGCGGACGTTCCGAGCCAGTGGCTGCTGTACGTCGTCGTCGCGGACCTCGAGGTCGCGATGCAGCGCGTGCGCGAGCTGGGCGGCGAGGTCGTGCGCGAGCCCAAGGGCGCGGGCGGCGGGCGCTTCTGCGTCGTCAAGGATCCGGCCGGGGCGGTGTGCGGGCTCTACCAGTCCGGCGCGTGAGCGTCAGGCGGCCTTGAGCAGCGAATGCAGGCGCAGCAGCGCCGCGCGGTCGGGCTCGAGCTCCAGCGACGGGTAGGCGTCCGTGAACGACGCCCAGCGGTGCGCGGAGAAGCGCGGCGAGAGCTGCATCACGTCGAGGGACTCGGGCGGCGTGCGGAAGCCGTAGGTCCACTCGATCACCTCCTCGTCGCCGAGCACCCAGCGGCCGGGCATCTGCAGGTCGACGACGCCCATGGGTCGCGAGATGCCGATGTCGTCGAGCACTTCGCGCCGGATGGCGGTGTCGAGCTTCTCGCCGAAGCCGATCGGGCCCTGCAGGGGACCCCAGAAGCTCTCGGTGTGCGCGGCACGCAGGAGCAGGTAGTCCGGCTGCGATCCGCGGAAGCGGAACACGAACACCTTGATGCGATGCACGAGGTCGGTCATGGTCGGGAGGCAGGGCCGTTGAGCCGAGCCGCGCCGGAGAGCGAACTCCGGTGGGGCAGGGGCGCGTCCACCGAAGGGTGGAGATCGGCCGTGGAGTCGACAGGACTGAACGTGGGCTGGAGGAGCGGCTTGGGCGAGTCTGCGCAATCACCGAGGGGACAGCGGGAGGCGGATCCGGCGGCCGTGAGGGCCCGGCTCGAGGCGCTGGTTGACTGGGAGCGCCGCAAGCGCGCCTCGATGCGCGTCTCGACCGATCCGGAGCGGCGGTTGCTCGAGCTCCTCGGCAACCCGCAGCGCGGCCTGCGCGTCGTCCACGTCACCGGCAGCAAGGGCAAGGGGAGCACGTCGGCGCTGGTCGCAGCCGGGCTCGCCAAGGCCGGGCTGCGGGTCGGGCGTTATGCGTCGCCGCACGTCGAGCGGCTCAACGAGCGCGTCGTCGTCAACGGGGCCGAGCTCGGCGACACGCAGCTGTACCGCGCGCTGCAACTTGCGCTCGACGCGCGCGAGGCGCTCGTGCGCGCGAGTCCCGAGGTCGATCCGACCTGGTTCGACGTCGTGACGGCGGCGGCGTTGCTCGCGTTTCGTGCGGAAAACGTCGAGTGGATCGTGGCCGAGGTCGGGCTCGGTGGGCGGCTCGACTCGACCAACGTGCTCGACGGCGAGGTGTGCGTCATCACGAACATCGAGCTCGAGCACACGGCCGTGCTCGGCGACACGCACCACGCGATCGCGACCGAGAAGGCGGGCATCCTGAAGCTCGGCTGCACGCTG
>JAPLOE010000111.1 GCA_026692705.1 Planctomycetota bacterium | reverse complement strand
CCGACGCGCCGCGCCTCCTCGGCGCCCTGCACGCCCGGCCGCAGCAGCACGAACTCGTCGCCGCCCAGGCGCGCAACCGTGTCGCCAGCACGCAGGGTCGACGCGAGCCGTCGCGCGGTCACCTTGAGCACTTCGTCGCCCGCCTCGTGCCCGTGCGTGTCGTTGACGTTCTTGAAGCCGTCGAGGTCGAGGTAGACGACGCCCAGCGTCTCGCGGCTGCGGCGCGCGTGCGCGATCTCGAGCGTGAAGCGGTCGAGCAGCGAGGTGCGGTTGGGCAGGCCCGTGAGCTCGTCGCGGTAGGCGAGGCGCTTGATCGCGTCCTCGTACTCCTTGCGCGCGGAGACGTCGCGGAACACGAGCACCTCGCCGTAGCCCAGACCCTCGCTCGACTCGATGCGCGAGCGTGAATACTCGATCGGAATGCGCCGGCCACCGAGCGCGAACAGCACCGCCTCGCGCGCCTCCGAGTGGCCGAGTTCCGCAAGCTCGAGGATCGGCGGCCGCGGCGCGTCGACGTCGCGAATGATGAACACGTCGTCGAGCGGGCGCCCGACGAGCTGGTCGCGCTCGCGCCCCAAGAGCCGCTGCGCCTCGCGGTTGACGAACTGCACGCGCCCGCCGTGGTCGATCGAGATCACCGCCTCGCCGAGGCTGCGCAGCGTCGTCACCGCCCAGCGCCGCATGTAGCGCAGGTCGCGCTCCGAGCGCAGCCGCATCAGGCTCAAGCCCGTCGCGATCATGATCGAGAAGACGTTGGAGCTGCGACCGAGGATGATCTCGTACAGGGACTCCTTCGGCATCTCGTCGAACGTCTTGTGCGGAGTCTCGTGCAGGACCGCCGCCACGACCATCAGGGCACTGCAAAGCGAGGCACTGATCACGGTCAGCCGCGCGCGCCCCAGCCACAACGTCATCAGGATCGGGATCGCGTAGAGCGTGCCGATCGAGGAGTGCATCGGGAGCACCAAGTCGGCAACGAACACCAGCGCCACGAGCGACACCGTGGTGACCACGAGCAGCTTCGGCCGCCGCACCAGCAGGCTGCCGGTCTCGATCGCGGGCTCGTCCTCGAGGTAGCGCATCGGTCCCTAGGGGACACTCTCCTGCGGGGAAAGTCGAGGGAGCGTGAGCGGCAGGCCCGGAGGGGGCCGTTTTTGCTAGAGTTCGCGCCAATTGGCCTTCGGGCCGGAAGAATCCAGGGACCCTCACCCCCGCCCGCGATGCAGACCGTCAACAAGCCCAGCCTCGAGACCCTCCGCCCGCAATTCCAGCACTGGGAGAAGATCGGGGACCTGATCGACCAGTGCATCGACCTGATGCTCAACCTGCGCCAGAGCGGCCACCCCGGCGGCTCGCGCTCGAAGACGCCGCTGCTCGTGGCGAGCACGCTGGGCGTGATGCGCTGGGACGTGCGTCGGCCCGAGCTCGCCTTCGGCGACCGCTCGGTGCTCGTCGCCGGCCACTGCAACCCGGTCGTGTACGCGATGCTCGCGGTCTACAACGAGGCGCTGCGCCTGCGTTACGCGCAGACCGGCGACCCGAAGTACCTCGTGCCGAACGCGAAGGAGCGCCAGCTCACGTGGGAAGACCTGCTCTGGCTGCGCCACAACGCGCACCTGCCCGGTCACGCGGAGATGGAGGGCAAGACGCTGTTCTTCAAGTTCAACACGGGCCCCTCGGGCCACGGCGCCCCGGCCGCGCTCGGCGAGGCGATGGCGCTCAAGCACGCCGGCGCCGGCGACGTGAAGGTGTTCGCGATCGAGGGCGAGGGCGGCCACACCGCGGGCGCGCACCACGAGGTCAAGAACTCGGCCTTTGGCCTCGGCCTCGACAACCTGATCTACCTGTTCGACTGGAACGACCACGGCATCGACCACTTCGCCAACAGCGAGGTCGTGCACGGCACGCCGGTCGACTGGTTCGAGCCCTACGGCTGGCGCGTCGCCGGCACGAACGAGGGCGAGAGCTACGAGGAGATCACCAAGGCGCTGCTCAAGATCGTTTGTGCTGAAAACACCGGCGGCCGCCCGGGCTGCGTGTGGGTCAAGACGCGCAAGGGCCGCGGCTACCACAAGTTCGACTACCACTCGCACGGCGCGGCGCACAAGCGCAACAGCGAGCTGTTCTGGAAGTGCCGCGAGGACTTCGCGGCGAAGTACGGCGTCAAGTTCGACGGCCACGGCGACACGAACGACCCCGGCGAGTCGAAGTGCCGCGAGCAGACCGAGAAGTGGTTCAAGACCGTCTTCAGCGTGCTCGCCAACGACGCGGACCTGATGGAGTACCTCGCGGACACGCTGGTCGAGATCGGCGAGAGCGTCCCGGCGAAGCCCGAGAAGTTCCGCCTGACGTCCAAGGCGAACCTCGCCGAGGACACGAGCTGGCTCGACCCGCAGGCGCTGCCCAAGGAGCTCTTCGCGGCGCCCGGCACCGCGATCGCGAACAAGAACGCGTTCCTGACCTTCGGCTCGTGGTTCAACTCCTACGCGCGCGAGAAGATGGGCCGCCCGCTGATGCTCGCCTGCTCCGCGGACCTCGCGGAATCGACCGGCATCTACGGCTTCGCGAAGGACTTCGGCACCGCCAAGAACTTCGGCTGGTACGAGCGCAACAAGAACCCGGAAGGCTCGCTGCTCCCGCAGCAGATCACCGAGTTCACCAACTCGGGCCTCACCGTCGGCCTGGCGACTGTGAACATGAGCGCGGAGCCGGAGAAGGAATTCCTCGGCTACTGGGGCGCGTGCTCGACCTACGGCTCGTTCTCGTACCTCAAGTACGGGATGTTCCGCCTGTTCAGCCAGCTCGCGCAGGACTGCCCGCTGAAGGTCGGCAAGACCGTGTGGGTCGTCGGCCACTCCGGCCCCGAGACCGCCGAGGACAGCCGCACGCACTTCGGCATCTTCTCGCCGGGCGTGACGCAGCTCTTCCCCGACGGCCACGTGATCAACCTGCACCCGTGGGAGCACAACGAGGTCGCGCCCGCGCTCGCCGCCGCCATGCGCTGCAAGCAGCCGATCATCGCGATCCACCTGACGCGCCCCAACGTCAAGGTTCCCGACCGCGCGGCGCTCGGCATCCCGTCGCACCTCGACGCGGCCAAGGGCGCCTACGTGATCCACGACTTCGACCCCAAGCGGCCGAAGGAAGGCACGATCATCATCCAGGGCACGAGCACGACGGAGTCGCTGTACGCGCTGCTGCCGCGCCTCAAGAAGGGCGAGGGCCCGAACGTGAAGCTCGTGCAGGCCGTCTCCTGGGAGCTCTTCCAGATGCAGCCCGAGTCGTACCGCGACAGCGTGCTGCCGTGGAGCGACTGGGTCGACTCGACCTGCATCACCAACGGCGCGCGCCGCCTGATGCACGACTGGCTGCCGCACAAGATCGCCGAGGAATACGTGCTCTCGAGCGACTGGGACAACCGCTGGCGCACCGGCGGCAACGTCGACGAGCTCAAGAAGGAAGCGCACATCGACCCCGACTCGATGTGGGCCGGCATCGTGAAGTTCGCCGCCGAGCGCTCCAAGCGCCTCGCGCGCCTCAACGTGAAGTAGCGCGCGCCTCGCGCACCCCCTCGCGGGCCGGCCCGGTCACCCCGGGCCGGCCCGCGGCATTTTCCGCGCGACTGGAATCGCTGGCACGGGCGCGCGAGCTGATCGCCCGCGAACCCGACGAATCCTGAACGATCCCGGCGGCTCCCCGGGCGCGCGGCGCAGCTCTAGACTGCGCCGACGATGAAGTTCCGCCCGCTCCCCCTCGCGTTCGTCGCCTTCCTCTCCGTCACGTCCCTCGCGCTCGCGCAGGACCGGCTGAAAACGATGCCGGGGTACGAGCGTTACACCGAGCTGGGCCGCAAGGCCGGCAGCGCGTGGCGTTCGGGCTCGCTGCCCGTCGAGTGGGACGAGAGCGGCAAGGCGCTGCAGTTCCGCCGCGAGAACAAGACGTGGCGCTACGAGCTCGGTGCGGCGGACATCGTCGAGGCGCCGAAGGTCGACGCGGGCCAGAAGCCGCCGGCGGGTCGCCGTCAGGCCGGTGGGCCCGAGCGTGGCCGCCAGTTCTCGAGCGCGCCGTCGCCCGACGGCAAGCTCGAAGCCTTCCACAAGGACCGCAACCTGTGGCTGCGCGACGCCCAGGCCAAGAACGAGCGCCAGATCACGACCGACGGCGACGCGCAGAAGCGCACGAAGAACGCGGTCGCAAGCTGGGTGTACGGCGAGGAGCTCGACCAGAACACCGCGATGTGGTGGTCGCCCGACGGCACGAAGCTCGGCTTCTACCGCTTCGACGAGAGCGGCGTGCGCGACTTCTACCTGCAGATGGACCAGACGCAGGTGCAGAGCACGATGGACGTCGAGGCCTACCCGAAGGCCGGCGCGCCCAACCCGAGCGCGGAGATCCTCGTGCTCGACATCGCGAGCGGCAAGATCGTGCAGCTCGACACGCGCGACGGGAAGCCGTTCGCCGACGAGACCGTCGGCCACTACGTGTACGGCGTGTCGTGGACGAAGGACTCCAGCGAGCTGCTCTTCCACCGCACCAACCGCCACCAGAACGTGATGGAGTTCTGCGCCGGCGATCCGGCGACGGGCAAGTGCCGCGTGATCGTGCGCGAGGAGTGGCCCGACAGCTGGACCGAGAACACTCCGGGCCGCACGTGGCTCGAGGACGGCAAGCGCTTCCTGTGGGAGTCGGAGCGCACGGGCTTCCGCAACTTCTACCTCTACGACCTCTCGGGCAAGCTGCTCTCGACCGTCACCGCGCATCCGTTCGAGGTCGCGAGCGTCGTGCGCATCGACGAGCCGAACCAGCGGCTCTTCTACATGGCGCGCAGCGGCGACAACCACATGAAGCTGCAGCTGCACCGCGTCGGGCTCGACGGCAAGGGCGACACGCGGCTCACCGATCCGGCGCTGCACCACACGGTCACGCTCGCTCCCGATGGCGAGCACTTCGTCGATGTCGCGCAGACGCACTCGATCCCGCCGGTGACGCGGCTGTGCGACGCGCAGGGCAAGGTGCTGCGCGAGCTCGCGACGAGCGACACGAAGGACTTCGACTCACAGGGCTTCCGCCGCGTCGAGCTCTTCACGTACAAGGCCGGCGATGGCACGACCGACCTGCACGGGCTGCTGCATTTCCCGTCGAACTTCGATCCGTCGCGCAAGTACCCGCTGCTCGTCAGCGTGTACGGCGGCCCCGCGACCAACGGCGCACGCGAGACCTTCACGCCGCCGAGCGGCCTGACCGAATACGGCTTCCTGTACGCGACGCTCGACTCGCGCAGCGCCGCCGGACGCGGCAAGCGCTTCCTCGACGCGATCTACCAGAAGCTCGGCACGGTCGAGATCGACGACCAGGCGGCGGGTGTGAAGGAGCTCGCGAAGCGGCCCTACGTCAACGGCTCGAAGGTCGGCATCTTCGGCACGTCCTACGGCGGTTACGTCTCGGCCGTCGCGCTGCTGCGCCACCCCGACACGTTCCACGCGGGTGTCGCGTGCTCGCCGGTCACCGACTGGCGCCACTACGACACGATCTACACCGAGCGCTACATGCGCACGCCGCAGGAGAACGCCGCCGGTTACGACGCGGGCAGCGCGGTCAAGCTCGCGGCGAGCCTGAAGGGCCGGTTGATGCTCTTCTACGGCACCGCGGACAACAACGTGCACCCCAACAACACGATGCAGCTCGTCGCCGCGCTGCAGCGAAACGCCAAGAGCTTCGAGCTGCAGGTCGGCCCGGATGTCGGCCACGCGGCGATGAACAGCGAGCGCATGATGGAGTTCTTCATCGAGAACCTCGTGATGCGATGAGCGCGATGCTCGCTCTCGCGTTCGTGGCGAGCCTCGCGGCTGCGCAGGATTCGCCGCGCGCTGAGAACGCGCCCAGCGCGCCGGCGGAGGGCGCTTTCGAACGCGAGTGGCTCGCGACGGCGAACGCGAACGGTCTCGCGAAGGCCGATGGCGGACTGGAACGGTTGCTCGAGTATCTCGCGGGAATCGTGCACGCCGCACCCGGCCACGACCTGTCCCCGCTCGTCGCTGCGGCGCTGAAGAAGCCCCTTTCGCTCGATGCAGTCGAGCGCTCGCTCGCCGAACGCGTGCGCGCCGCGGCCGCAGCGCCCGACGCCGGCGCGTGGGCCGCGCTCGCGCAGTTCGCGGTCGAGGGCCAAGCGACGCCCGGTGGCAACGTCGTGGCGCTGCCGCGCGAGGATGTCGTTCGCTGGCGCGACATCGCGGTCGGAATCGTCCGTCAGCACCGCGACTCGGTGACGCTCACGGGCAACAACCTCGCCCGCGAGCTCGAGTTCCTGCGCGAAGCTCCCGCGCTCGCCTCGCGCGCGCTCGTCGCGTCCGCCACGCGGCTCGCGCACGCTTCCGACGCCGAACGCGAGCTCGTGGATCTGCCCAAGGGCGTGCCCGAAGCGCTGCGCGAGCGTGTCGCGCAGGCCTCGACCGGCGAGATCGTCGCGGCGGATCGTCGCGGCAGCCGAACACGACGGCCTGCTGTGGCTCGTCGGCGGCCGCGGAACGAACACGTACGTCATGACGGGCGTCGCGCGCGTGCTCGAGCTCGGCGGCGACGACCGCTACGAATGGCGCGAGCGTTTCGACGGCAGCGAGCAGCTCGTGTTCGACCTCTCGGGCTCCGACCGTTACGAGTCGACGAGCGACTTCGCGGGACCGGGCGTGACGCTCTTCGGCACCGCGCTCGTCGACGATCGCTCCGGCGACGACGAGTACGTGACGGAACGCTGCTTCGCGCAGGCCTGCGCCCTGTTCGGCATCGGGCTCGTGCTCGACCGTTCCGGCGACGACAAGTACTCGAGCACCGGTCCGACGAGCGGCTTCGCGCAGGGCGTCGGCTACTGGGGCGCGGGACTGCTCGTCGACCTCTCCGGCGACGACCGTTACGTCGGCGAGAAGCTCTCGCAAGGCGTCGGCGGCCCGCGCGGCTTCGGTCTCGTGCTCGACGCGAAGGGCGACGACCGCTACCTCTCGAACGGGCCCTCGTTCGCGAGCGTCTACGGCACACCCGACGCTTTTGCGGCGTTTTCGCAGGGTTTTGGCTATGGCCTGCGGAGCCGTGCCGCGGGCGGAACCGGCGCGCTGTTCGACCTCGCGGGCGACGACCATTACGACGCGGGCGAGTTCGCGCAGGGCTGCGGCTACTTCTTCGCCCTCGGGCTTCTGCACGACGAGCGTGGCTCCGACGAGTACGTCGGCCAGCGTTACGTGCAGGGCGCGAGCGCGCACCAGGCCGCGGGCATGCTCTTCGACGGCGCCGGCGACGACAGGTACACGTGCCGACAGGTCGCGTTCCAAGGTGGCGCCTGGGACCAGAGCGTCGCGTGGCTCCTCGATGCCGCGGGCGACGATCGTTACACGGGTTTCGGCCTCGGACAGGGCGCGGCGGCGCAGCAGGCGATCGGCGTGCTCGTCGACCTCGACGGCAAGGACCGCTACGACTCGCCCGACGCGCAGGGGCAGAGTGGCGCGAACGAGTACCACTTCGAGCGCGACCACGTGCTTTCGTTCAGCGTGCTGCTCGACCGCGGCGGCGACGACGACACGTACTCCACGGGGCGCGCGAACGGCGCGACGACCGTGACTTCGCCGGTGGACGCGCCCGCGACGGCGGCGACACGCTCCTACGGCGTCTGCATCGACATCTGAGCTGGCTCGAGCGCGAGGAAGCGCTCGTGGACGCGCGGGTCGAGGCCGAGCTCGGGATGGAACGTCGCGGCGAGCAGACCTCGCGCTTCGACGAGCACAGGATCGGCCTCCAATTGCGCGAGCACTCGAACGTCGGGCCCCACCGACACGATGCGCGGCGCGCGGATGAACGTGCAGGCCATCGGAAGCCCGAGCACGTCGAGCTCGCGCGTGAACGAGTCGACCTGCCGGCCGTAGGCGTTGCGCGCGAGCACGGCGTCGAGCAACTCGAGGCGCGGCGGCCGCTCGCCATCGCCGCGCCCGAGCAGGATCGCACCCGCGCACGTGCCGAAGAGCGCGAGCTCGCCGGCGCGGAAGCGCGCGCCGAGCTCGTCCCACATCCCGAAGAGCCGCAGCAGGTGGTGCAACGTCGTCGACTCGCCGCCCGGCAGCACGAGGTGCGTCACCGCGCGCAGCGCCTCGACGCTGCGGACCTCGCGCGCGCGCACGCCGAGGCGCGCGAGCATCGCGACATGCGGCTCGAAGCCGCCCTGCAGCGCGAGGACGCCGACCTGCATCACCAGCCTCGCGTCGCGAGCCGCTCTTCCGCACCGATCGACGCCGCCTGCAGCCCGCGCATCGGCGCACCGGCCTCGCGGCAGGCTTCGGCCACAATGCCCGGCTCGTTCCAGCGTGCGGTCGCCTTGACGATCGCCGCCGCCGTGCGCGCCGGGTCGTCCGACTTGAAGATGCCGGAGCCGACGAACACCGCCTCGGCGCCCAGCGCCATCACCAGCGCCGCATCGGCCGGCGTCGCGACGCCACCGGCCGCGAAGTTCGGCACCGGCAGGCGGCCGAGCTCGTGGACGCGCAGGACCTGCTCGTAGGGCGCGCGCAGCTCCTTCGCCATCGCCATCAGTTCCTCGCGCGGCGCCTGCACGACGGCGCGCAGCTCGCGGTGCACGAGCCGCAGGTGCCGCACGGCCTCGACGATGTCGCCGGTCCCGGCCTCGCCATTGGTGAGGATCATCGCGGCGCCTTCGCCGATGCGGCGGAGCGCCTCCGCGAGGCACGTCGCGCCACACACGAACGGCACCTTGAACGCGCGCTTGTCGATGTGGTGCTCGCTGTCGGCCGGCGTCAGGACCTCGCTCTCGTCGATGAAGTCGACGCCGAGCTCCTGCAGCACGCGCGCCTCGACGAAGTGCCCGATGCGCGCCTTCGCCATGACCGGGATCGTCACGACCCGCTGGATCTCGAGCACCTTCTCGATCGCCGCCATGCGGGCGACCCCGCCTTCCTTGCGGATGTCGCTGGGGACGCGCTCGAGCGCCATGACCGCCGAGGCCCCCGCCGCCTCCGCGATCCGGGCCTGCTCGGCGTCGGTGACGTCCATGATGACCCCCCCGGCGAGCATCCGGGCCAGACCGACCTTGACTTCGTCCCCCACCTGCGTGGCCTGCGTCTGCATGCTTGTCTCCCTGCTGGATCAGACAATTTTGTATGAGTAGCGTGACAATTGAGCCATCTGGGCCCACTTGTGCGATCCTAGGTGGTAGCTTGTGGCGCGCAACAAGCGAGATGTAACCATGACAAGCTGGAAGCCTGAACTCACCCGCAGCGACGAACCGCTGTATGTCACGATCGCCACGGCCCTCTACCGGGACATTGAGTCCGGTGTGCTGCCGCCGGGCACGCGGCTCCCCACGCACCGCGAGCTCGCCCGGACGCTGCAGGTCAACGTCGGCACGATCACGCGCGCCTACGCCGAGGCCGCCCGCCGGGGTCTGATCGACGGCGAGGTCGGCCGCGGGAGCTTCGTCCGCCACCCGGCCGCTCGCGGCATGCTGACGACGCCCGCGCCCGAGAGCGTGCCCGAGGGTCTGGTCGACCTCGCCTTCAACCTGCCCGCCGGGGGCCCGAGCCAGGCCGAACGCGCCGCGCTCCTGCGCGACATCGCCCTCAAGGTCGAGACCGACGGCCTGTTCACGGGCTACCACCTGCAGGGTCTGCCCTCGCACCGCGCGGCCGGCGCCCACTGGCTGGGCCAGCGCGGCATCACCGCCGACCCCGACCGCATCATCGTCGCCGGCGGCGCCCAGCACGCCCTCGCCGTCGCGCTCGCGACCTGCGCGCAGCCCGGTGACGTGATCCTCGCCGAAGCGCTCACCTACACCGGCCTCAAGCCGCTCACGCGCCTGCTCGGCCAGCGCCTGCAGCCGGTCGCCATCGACGACGACGGGCTCGTGCCCGAGTCCTTCGAGGCCGCCTGCGAGAGCAAGGAAGTCCGCGCGCTCTACATCCAGCCGACCTCCCAGAACCCGACCGCGGTCACGATGCCGCTCGCGCGCCGCGAGGCCATCGTCGAGATCGCGCGCCGCCACGACGTCGCGCTCGTCGAGGACGACACCTACGGCTTCGTCGACGCCGAGAACATCCCCACGCTCGCGGCGCTCGCGCCCGAACGCACCTACTACTTCACGAGCCTCTCCAAGAGCGTCACCTCGGGCCTGCGCCTGGGCTACCTCCTGCCGCCGACCGATCCGACCGACGTGCTCGAGCGCGCCGTCGCCAGCGTCACGGCCATCGGCTGGACCGCCGCGCCCTTGATCACCGAGATCGGCGCGCGCTGGATCGAGAGCGGCGTCGCCGCGCGTTGCGTGCTCGAGAAGCGCGCCGAGGCCAAGGCCCGTCAGGACATCGCGCGCCGCATCCTCGGCCCGATCGAGACGCCCTCGCGCCGCGACGGCTGCCACCTCTGGCTCCCGCTGCCGGAACCCTGGCGCGCCAACGACTTCGTCGCCCGCGCCCGCACCGCCGGCGCCGCGATCTCGAGCTCCGAAGCCTTCGTCGTCGGCCGCGGCGCCGCCCCGCACGCCGTCCGCGTCTGCCTCTCGACCCCGCGCACGCGCGTCGAGCTCGAACGGGGCCTGCACGCCATCGCCTCGACGCTGCGCTCCGTGCCCAGCGACGCCCCCGCGCTGGTCTAGCAGTCCGCGGTAGAAGTGCTGCGAGCACGGCTCCGACCCGGAAGGGTCGGGGCAAGGGGGCCGACCGGAGGCGGATCCCGGTGGATCCGCTCAGGGTCGGCTGACGCCGCCTTGGCGCGTGTGCCAGGGCCGTCTTGGCGCTGTCCCTTCCCACTGCATCGGCGGCACGTGAGTGGCATTCGCAGTGGCTTGGGGAGCCTCAGGCCGAGACGGTCCAGGAGGCTGGCGATGGCCAGATCGGGCTCGGCGACGCATGGGGTGCGCCCAGGCGTCGCAGGACCACGCCGAAATTCTTTTCGAAGAAAAGGGCGGCTCGAGTGAGGCCGCGCGCCGCGGATGTGCGCATGGAGGGTCGCTGGCGAACGCAGTGCGTGCTCGCCGCTTCCTCAACCCGATCTCCAGAGTTCGCTCCATGACCAACGTCTCCCGCGCTTCCCGTTCGTTCCTGTTCCCGCTCGCAGCCGTGTGCGCGGTCTCGACGCTTGCCCACGCGCAGGTCCTCTCGGTCGTCCAACCCCTCCCTGGCGACGCGACGGCCCAGTGTGTGGGTGTCAGCGCAAACGGCTCGTCCCTGGCCTGCAACAGCTACTCCTTCACGACGAGCATGGGCTTCCGCCAGACGAGCTCGGGTCAGCGCGACGCCATGGGCCTCCTCAACGGAAACGGTTTCGCCACGGCGTACGCGGTCAGCGGCAATGGCCAGATCGTCGTCGGGAACGTCTTCGACTCGGTCGGTGACCACGCGGTGGAGTGGACGCCGAACAGCGGCCTGCAGGAGCTCGCCCCGCTGCCCACCTCGACGATCGGCGCCATCGCGTACTCGGTGAGCCACGACGGTTCCGTCGTGTCGGGCTCGAGCGATGACGCCGGGAGCGTGCATGCCGTTCGATGGACCGCTGCGGGTGGCCTGCAGGACCTCGGCCTGTTGCCGGGGGGCACCTATTCGCAGGGCTACGCCATCAGCGCCAACGGCAATGTCGTCGCGGGCTTCGGCGACTCGAGCATCGGCGAGATCGGGTTCCGCTGGACGGCGCAACACGGCCTGCAGCCGCTGCAGCTGCTCAACCCGCTCGACTTCTCGGCGGGTTACGCCGTCAGCGCCAACGGTGCGTTCATCGCCGGCTACAGCGGCCTCACCGCCGTGCGCTGGAACGCCGGCGGCCATCCGACGAGCCTCGGGGTGCTCGAGGGCGGCACCATCTCGTCGGCGTTCGCCATCAGCGGTTCGGGCCAGATGGTCGGCGGCTTCGGCGATGACGCAGCGGGCGGCCTCGCGGCCACGATCTGGACCGCGCGCTTGGGTCTTCGCGATCTCAACGAGTTGCTGCCTGCGCTCGGGGTTGACACCAGCGACTGGCAACTCGAGGTGACGACGGGGATCTCGACCGACGGCCAAACGTGGTGCGGGCAAGGCGTCTACCAGGGCGAGTTCCGCGGCTGGGTGTTGCGGCTGCCGGCGACGACACTCCCCGCGCACGCATGGCTCAACGGCTCCGCGCAGCGCGCAGGTCTGATGAACTGAGACCACGGAGCGTCGAGCTCAACGCTCGCGGGTCAGCTGCGACCGGCCCGCGTCGTCTTGGCACGAGAGCAGCTCGAGCTGCTCGCACCCAAGCCCAGCGGCCGCGCCCGGGAAGGGACGCGGCCGCTGGAGTTTTCGGCGCGCGGTGGAGTCAGCCGCCGGAGGGAGTGGGCTGCAGGCGCGAGAGGCGCGGGTCGTCGAGCGGGATGCGCGTGGCGCGGAACATCGCTCGCGCGTCACCGGGGCCGCCGGGGCCACCGGGGCCGCCGCCGGGAGGACCACCGCCGGGAGGGCCGCGACGCTCGCCGCCGGGACGACCGCCCGGAGGACCTCCACCGGGAGGGCCGCCGCCAGGAGGACCGCGGCGTCCGCCGGGGCCACCACCGGGGCCGCCCATGGGCGCGGTGCCTTCGATCGGGTTGAGGAAGTCCCAGACGATCTCGGACTTGGGCGTGAACTCGATCACGCGGCCGGCGCCGCCGGCGCAGACGAGCGTGTTGCCGTTGGGCAGGCGCTGGGCGCCGGAGATGTGGCTCGAGTACTCGGGCGAGCGGAACGAGGCGACGAGCTTCGGCGCGACACCGCCTTCCTTCGCGAAGGGCTTGGCCAGGCTCTCCTTGGTGAAGGTCATTTCGAGCTCGTCGACCGTCGAGAACTCGCGCACCTCGCGCTCGCCGTTGTTGAAGACGAGCACGTGGCCCGCGCCCGGCAGGCCGGCGTTGATGAACTGCGCGTCGTGCTGGCAGAAGAGCGTGCGCTCGCCTTCGGCCTTCGACCAGCGCGGGTTGCCCCAGCGGAACAGCAGGTCGCCGCCGCGGCCCCAGCGCCCGCCGGTCGAGCCCTTGGCCTGCTCGGTGGTCGTCGAGTGGTCGATGAACCACAGCTCCGACAGCTCGCGCGAGCTGAGCACGAGCATGTCGAGCTCGGGGCTGTAGTCGATCGCGTTGCAGTGGAACCAGTCGGCGCCGCGCCCCGGAGGACCGCCGCGGTCGCCGCCCTGCGCGGGCTTCGAGTCGTCGACGTAGCCGAGCTTGCGCAGCTCCTCGAGCTCCTTCAGCTCCTGCGGCGTCGCCTCCGGCTCGAGCGTCGAGATGTTGACGTCGATGCGGTGCGGGTGCGCGGCGATCTCGCCGTAGTTGGGGAGCTTCGGATCGCGGTCCTGCACGAGGTGATCCCAGGCGTGCCACTCCCACACGACCTTGCCGCCGACGGGCCGCACGGGCTCAATCTCGAGCACCATGTCGGGCCACAGCTGCTTCGCGTGCAGGAGCTGCGGACTGCGCCCGGCGGCGAGCGCCTCGGCCTCGGTCTTCAGCTCCCACGCGATCACGAGCACGTTGCCGTTGGGCAGCGGCTCGACATCGTGGTGGTGCAACTTCTTGTCGTCGGAGCACACGTACTCCCACACGATCTTGCTGTCCCAGTCGTACTCGCGCACGCGACCGCCTTGGCCGCCGCCCGAGAAGACCTCGTTGTCGACGCGCTCGCAGCGCAGCAGGTTGCCGCTGGGGAGCAAATACACCGACTGTCCCGGCGTCGCGTCGCTCTTCCACTCGTGCGCGACCTTGCCTTGCGCGTCGACGAGGTAGGTCGAGGTCGAGCGCAGCGGGCCGTAGAGCGTGTAGCCCCCGGCACTGCCTTCTGTCGACACGAGCACTCCGCGCTTGGGGCCTGAGGAGTCTTGCGCGCCACCGGGTTGGGTCGGCGGCGGCGGGGCTTGGACGAGCGCGCTGAGCGCGAGGAGGGGCAGGAGGGGCATGCTCGACATCAAACCAAGCTCCCGCATTCAGGTTCCACGGATTCCGCGAGCCGAGAACGCGTGCCAGACTCTGGCCGATGTTCACCACGCTCCTCGCGGCCACGTTGACGTTGCTTCCCGGCGACCGCATCACCGGCAAGCCCTTCGCCACCCGTTCCGAAGTGATCGCGCGCCACGGGATGGCGGCCACGAGCATTCCGCTCGCGTCGCTGGCGGCGATCGACACGCTGAAAGCCGGCGGGAGCGCGGTCGACGCGGCGATCGCGGCCAACGCGGTGCAGGCGCTGCTCGAGCCGACGGGTTGCGGCCTCGGCGGCGACCTGTACGCGATCGTGTGGGATCCCAAGGAGCGCAAGCTCGCGGGTTACAACGGCAGCGGGCGCTCGCCGGCCACGCTGACGGCGGAGGAGTTCGCGCGCCGCGGGCTCAAGCGCATTCCGGCGCTCGGGCCGTTGCCCGTGTCGGTGCCCGGTTGCGTCGATGGCTGGTTCGCGTTGCACGCGCGCTTCGGCAAGTTGCCGATGGAGCAGGTGCTCGCGCCCGCGATCGCGCACGCGCGCGAAGGTGCGCCGGTGACGGAGCTCGTCGCCTACTACTGGGGCCGCAGCGCGAACACGCTGAAGCAGTTCCCAGGTTTCGCCGAGACGTTCCTGCCGGGCGGGCGCGCGCCGCAGAAGGGTGACGTGTTCAAGAACCCGCGCCTCGCGAACACGCTCGAGCTGCTCGCGAAGGAAGGCCGCGACGCGTTCTACAAGGGCCGCGTCGCGCGCGAGATCGAGGCGTACATGAAGGCCCAGGGTGGTTTCCTCACGGCCGAGGATCTCGCGGCGCACACGGGCGAGTGGATCGCGCCGGTGAGCCTGAATTACCGCGGTTACGACGTGTGGGAGCTTCCGCCGAACGGTCAGGGCATCGCGGCGCTGCAAATGCTCGGGATTCTCGAGGGTTTCGACATCGCGGGCGCCGGCTTCGGCTCCGCGCAGCACGTGCACCGCTTCGTCGAGGCGAAGAAGCTCGCCTTCGAGGACCGCGCGGAGCTGTACGCCGACCTCGACGCGATGACGGTGAAGATCGACGACCTGATCTCGGAGCGTTACGCCGCGGCGCGCCGCAAGCTGATCGGCGAGCGCGCGGGGCGCAGCTATCCCGTCGGCAATCCCGCTGCGGACGAAGGCGACACGATCTACCTCACCACCGCCGACTCGAGCGGGATGATGGTCTCGCTGATCCAGAGCAACTACCGCGGCATGGGCTCCGGCATGACTCCGGGTGAGCTCGGCTTCATCCTGCAGGACCGCGGTGAGCTGTTCGACCTCACGCCAGGCCGCGCGAACTCCTATGCGCCGCGCAAGCGCCCGTTCCACACGATCATTCCCGCCTTCGTCACGAAGGACGGCGAGCCGTACCTGAGCTTCGGCGTGATGGGCGGCGCGACGCAGCCGCAGGGCCACGTGCAGATCGTGATGAACCTGATCGACTTCCAGATGAACCTGCAGGAAGCCGGCGACGCTCCGCGCATCCTGCACGACGGTTCGTCCGAGCCCACCGGCGAGCGCATGACCGACGGCGGCCGCGTGTTCCTCGAGTCGGGCTATCCGCAGGAGACGCTGCGCGAGCTCGTGCAGCGCGGCCACACGGTCGGCACGAACGTCGGCGATTTCGGCGGCTATCAGGCGATCTTGTGGGACCGCGCGCGCGGCATCTACATCGGCGCATCCGAGAGCCGCAAGGACGGCTGCGCGATCGGCTATTGAGCGCGCGCTACTTCGTCTCGACGAGACCGAGCCGCACGCGCAGCTGCGCGAGGATCTCGGCGAACTGCGCTTCCGCGAGCCGCGCCCGCGCGTTCGCATCCGTCTCCACCGACGGGTGCCCGTAGCGTCCGAGCGCGCGGATGCCGTCCGGGTCCTGCCCGCCGGAGTTCGTGCGGCGGTGGCACAACGCGCATTGCGCAAAATAGGTCGTGTGCTTCGGCGTGCCGTACTCGAGGAACAGCGCCTGCGCGGTGTCGGGCACGAAACGGAAGCGCTCGCCGCCCGCGAGCAACGCACCCGGCCGCGACAGCATGTAGATCCAGTGGCTCCAGCCATCGCGCGAGCTGCCGTTGTCGGGCCGCAGTTCCGCCGGGCCCGTCACGCGCCGCACGCGCACTTCGCTGACGACCGGTGACGCGACGGCCGCGAGCTCGGAATCAACGAGCACGAGGTTCAGCACGAGCGCGGCCTCGGTGCCGACGTCCAGCCGCGGCGTCGATGCGTCGTCGGTCGCGCGCGCGGAAAGCTCGACCAGCTTGCGCGTGGCCTCGGCGCTCTCCGCACGCACGAAAACGCGCGCCGTGCGCAGCGAATTGCGGGCGTGGAAGAGCTCCTTGACGTCGCGCGCGATCTCGAGCCACGCGCCCTGCGGCCCTCCGAGCAATCCGGCTGGAACATAGGGCTTCGAACGCTCGTTTCCGTCGCCGGTGGGCGCGAGCGCGGCGACTCCGCTCTCGAGCGCTGCGATTTCCGCCTTGTCGAGCGCGAGCGCGCGGATCGACTTCGCCATCGCGACCAGCGTCGCCTCTTCTGCCGCCAGCGGCTCGCCGTCGAGCGCGTTGCGTTCGACACGCCACCACACCGAGAGCAAGTCCCACTGCAGCATCGCCCGCGCCAGCGGCGGACGCAGTTCCGCGACGTCCGCGACCTGCTCGCGCGTCGCGAGCGTGGCGAGCAGCTCCCGCAGCCTCTCACCACGTTTGCCCTTCAGGTCCTCGACCGGCGACACGCGCACGTCGCCGCCGAAGAGCCGGCGGTCGGCGGCGGAAATCTCCTTCTCGCGCCGGTTGCGGAAGTACCACTTGCCCGTGAAGAACTCCGCGTCGCCGAGCCCTTCCTTCGCGCGCTCGGCCGGCAAGCTCGCGCCAATTTCCGTCGGCGTGCGCTCGCCGAGGAACAGCAGCGCGTGCAGCTCGTTGAGCGGATGCCGCGGGTCGCTCGCGTAATTCGCATTCGGCTGCGCCGACAGCGGCAGCCCCTCGAACGCGTGCCCCACCCCGAACGTGCGCGGCTCCTGCGCGGCGAACGCGAGGACGGGGACGAGCAGCAATCCGGCGAGGGCGCGCTGAAACATGCCGAGGTTCTAGCACCACGCTCGCGCGCTGCCCATTCGACCCGCGAACGGTCGCGGCGCGAGCTCACCCGAAGGCGAGCCCGCGCCGCGTGCTTGCGCCCCGCGCTCTCAGACGCGGAACTTCGTGACGAGGCCGTGCAGCGTCGTCGCCATGCGCGCGAGCTCGACCGCGGCCCGCTGGGCATCCGCAGCGCCCGTCGAAGTGCTCGTGGCCGCCGCCGAGACGGCCCCGATGTTGTTGACGATCTCCGCCGCACCGTGCGCGGACTCGGCGACGTTGCGCGCCATCTCCTGCGTGGTCGCGCTCTGCTCCTGCACCGCGCCCGCGATCGTGGTCTGGGTCTGGTGGATGTCCTGGATGATCTTGTCGATGCGGCTGATCGCCGCGATCGCACCGCGCGTGTCGGACTGGATGGCCTCGATGCGCCGCCCGATGTCCTCGGTGGCCTTCGCGGTCTCCTTCGCGAGCTCCTTGACCTCGTGTGCCACGACCGCGAACCCGCGTCCGGCCTCACCGGCGCGCGCGGCCTCGATCGTCGCGTTGAGCGCGAGCAGGTTGGTCTGCTGCGCGACGCCCGTGATGACCTTGATGACCTGCCCGATCTCGGCCGAGGACGTCCCGAGCTTCGACACGCTCTGGTTGGTGATCTGCGCCACCTCGACGGCCTCGCTCGCGACGCGCGAGGCGCGCTCGGCGGAGGCCGCGATCTCCTTGATGCTCGCCGACATCTCCTCGGTACCGGCGGCGACGATCTGCGTGTTGTGGCTCACGCGCTGCGAGGCCTCGGTCACGACCTTCGACTGCACCGAGGTCTCCTCCGCGGCCGCGCCCATCTGGCTCGAGACCGACGTCAGCTCCTCCGCGGCGCCGGACAGCGCGGTCGAGACTTCCGAGATCTGCTTGATCGAGCCGCGCAGCGCCTCCATGAGCGTCGTCAGCCCCTTCGCGAGCTGCCCGATCTCGTCGGTGCTGTTGACCGTCACCTTGTGCGTCAGGTCGCCGCTCGCCGCCGCGTTGACGGTCACGAGCAACGCCGCGACCTTCTCCCGCAGATCCGTCGCGGCCTTGCACTCGCGGTCCTGCGTCTCCTTGACCCCGCGCTCGATCGCCAACCTCTCCGTGATGACCTCCCAGGTCACCATCGGCCCGACGTACTCGCCGACGTCGTTGCGCATCGCGGACACGAGCAGGTGCAGCGTCTGGTCGCCGACCTGGATCTGCGCGCTGTGCGGCAGGTTGCGCGCGTCGGCGAGCATGCGCCGCTGGTGCCCCGGGTTCTTGTGAAAGATGTCGATCGACTGGCCGACGATGTCCTTGGCCTTGATCGGCAGGACGTGCTCGATCGTCTTCAGCGTCTGGATCGACTTGGGATTCGCGTAGGTGATGCGCAGGTCACGGTCGGCGCACATCACGTTGATCGGCATGTTCTCGATCATCGAGCTCATGCGCGCTGCGTCGACGGCGGCCTGTTCGGAGCGGGCCTGGCCGGCCAACGACGGCGCGGTTTCGAGCGGGGTTTTCATGGAGGGGTCCCAAGGGGGTCAATGGAGCGAGGGCCGCCTGAAGCGGGCTGGAGCCCGCCGGGACGACAACCCCGCTTCGACCTGCGGTGTTTCAGACTTGAGCCGCGATCAACTTGGCGCGCTCGCCCGAAACGACGACGGGGAGCCGCAGCTCCCCGTCCGCACCCCCCGCCGTCGCGACCGTGACGCTCACTCCGTCTTGGTGTCCGCCATGCGGTCCGTCAGGGTCGAGATGTTGACGCGCTTCACCGCCAGACGCCCGTTCGCGACCGCGTCGGCGATCTTCGGACGCGCGAGGAAGCCCTCGACAGCGGCCTCGCGGTTGTCGACGGCCAGCGCGAGCGCCGGGAACTGGCCGCGCAGCTCCGGTGTGGCGGCCGCGCGTTCGGCAGCGCAGTCGGAGTGCGTAGTGAGCAGGATCAGCTTGACGCCGTTGGCGACGGCGAGCTCGAGCATCTCGTGCTCCCGCTCGCTCATCACCGATCCGGCCGTGCGGATCACGTAGTAGTAGCGGCGCGTGTCGCCGACGAGCTCGTTGGTGTCGGTGCGCGCGTCCATGCAGACCACGAGCGCGACCAGCGGATGGCGTGCGGTGCGCGGGAACCTCGTGCGCATGCCCGACGAGAGCCGGTTCTGCTCCTGGATCTCCTCCCAGACCTGCTCGGGCGTGATGTCGTGCGAGTTGGCGAAGTCGTAGCGCTCCAGCCGGTCCTGCAGCCGGTAGCCCACGTCGACCAGCGCGCCTCCGACCACGAACTGCGTTTCGCGGCCGAGCACCGTCCAACGCGCGAGTCCAAGTCCCGCGAGCGCCACACCGAGAATCACGGCACCGATGACGATCTTCTTCTTCATCTGCGAGGTTCCTGGGTGCTGGCTGGAGCACCTGTCTTCATGGTCTACGCCGGCGGTGCTTAGGCGGGAGCCCCCGCCGAGTGCGCAGGTCGCGCCGGAAGAGGGAGGCGTGCGTGGGGCGGCTACGAGGCCGTAACGTTGGAGCATCGCGGGTGGCCCCGCGGCACCACACCCGGCTTCGGGAACAGCTTTCCGTGTCCGGGAACGTAGATTGCGACCGCCTGGCGCTCCGGCCCTTCCGGCCCCACGTTCCGTCCGTCCCCAGCCCTGCCCCGCATGCTCTTGAAGCCCCTTCCGAGCCTCCCGTTCGTCGCCGCGACCCTGCTCCTCGTCCCCCGCGCTACCGCCCAGCAGTCGCAGGCCGCCACGCCGCCCGCCGCCAACCCGGCCGCCGCAGCGCCCAAGGCTCCCGAGGGCTGGCGCCTGCAGAAGGCCCTCGCGCTCCCAGAGTGGCTGAAGCTCAGCGGCTCGCAGCGCACGCGCTTCGAGGTCCTCGACGGCCAGTTCCGCTCCGCCGCGACCTTCGACGGCAGCGACCACCTGTTCGCGCTGCGCACGACCCTGCGCGCCGACGTGAAGCTCGAGCGCTTCCTTGCGACGGCCGAGCTGATGGACTCGCGCCAGTACGAGGCCGACCGCGGCTCGGCGGTCGACACGACGGTCGTCAACGCCGCCGAGATGGTCCAGGCCTTCGTCGGCTGGGAGAGCAAGGGCGCGTGGACGGAAGGCGACAAGTCGACCGTGATCGTCGGTCGCCACACGCTGGACCTCGGCAACCGCCGCCTCGTCGCGCGCAACGATTTCCGCAACACGACGAACACGTTCGACGGCGTCAACTGGCTGTGGGAGGACGCGAGCAAGAACTCGCTGCGCGCGTTCTTCACGCTGCCGGTGCGCCGCCTGCCCGGCGATCAGGCGAGCCAGCTCGACAACGACGTCGAGCTCGACGACAGCAACACACACGTCCAGTTCTGGGGCGTGTACGGCACGCTCGCGGAGCTCGTGCCCGGCCTGCAGGGCGAGCTCTACTGGCTGCACCTGAAGGAGCAGGACACCGCCGGCCTCGCGACCGCCAACCGCAACATCACGACCACGGGCGCGCGCCTGCTCAAGCGGCCGGCGAAGTCGCACTTCGACCTCGAGCTAGAGAGCGCGTACCAGTTCGGCGAGTCGCGCTCGAGCACGACCTCGAACGCCGACCTCGACCACCTCGCCTTCTTCCACCACGCTGAGGCCGGCTACACGTTCGACGCGGGCTGGAAGCCGCGCCTCGCGCTGCAGTTCGACTACGCCTCGGGCGACGCGAGCGGCAGCGACGGCGAGAACAACCGCTTCGACACGCTGTTCGGCGCGCGGCGCTGGGAGTTCGGGCCCACGGGCATCTTCGGCGCCCTCGCGCGCGCGAACCTCGTGTCACCGGGCTGGCGCGTCACGGTCGTGCCGAAGGACGGCGTCGACTTCATGCTCGCGCACCGCGTGGCCTACCTCGCGTCCGCGACCGATTCCTACACGCCCGGTGGCGTGCGCGACGCGACGGGCAACTCGGGCGACGAGATCGGCCAGCTGGTCGAGGCGCGCGTGCGCTGGACGCTCATTCCCGGCAACCTCGCGCTCGACTTCGGCGTCGCGCACCTGTTCGCCGGCGAGTTCCTCGAGAACGCCCCGAACGCGAGCGGCAACGGCGACACGAATTACGCCTACATCCAGACGCTGCTCTCGTTCTGAGCGAACGCGCTAGCGACCGCCGTCGGTCGGCAGGACCTCGTCGTACGTGAGGCCGAGCACGGCACGGTAGTCCGCGAGCGCCTTGAAGTACTCGTTCTGCACGTCGACCTCGGCCGCGGCGGCGATCGCGGTCTGCTGCTCGCGCACGTTGACGCGGAACAGGTCGCTCTGGCCCTCGTCGAGCGCGATGCGCTCGGCGGCCTCGAGCTCGAGCGCCAGCTCGACGTTGCGCCGCGCGAGCGCGAGGCGCGCGTGGGCCTGCACGAGCGCCGAACCCGCGTCACGCACCTCGTTCGCGACCACGTCCTTCACGTAGCCCGTCTCGCGCGAAAGCTTGGCGATCTTGGCCTCGAGCTCGCGGAGCTTGCCGCGCGGGCGCGAGCGCTGCAGCGGCAGCGAGAACTTGAACAGCGCCTGCAGCTCGAACGGATCGCGGTCGGCGACGGAACCCGACTGCGCGCCGGTGTCTTGCGACGCGACGACGCCGAAGTCGAGCGACGGCATCATCTGGTTGCGCGACAGCGAGAGCTCGAGCTCTAGCTGCTCGCGCTCCAGCTCGATCTCGCGCACCTCGGGGCGCTGCTCGAGCGCGAGCGCGATGTCGCCTTGCACGAGCGTGTCCGCCGGCGTGCGCGCGTCGGGGAACCTCTCCGGCAACGTCTCCGCCGCCGGAACGATCGGCCGGCCCTGCTCGTCGCGCCAGTACAGCGACAGAAAGATCGCCGACTCCTGCAGGCCACGCTCGGCACGCACGAGACTCGCCTCGCGCTCGACGATCAGGCGTTCGTTGTCGACCAGGTTGATGCGCGCGATCTGGCCTTCGTC
>JAPLOE010000110.1 GCA_026692705.1 Planctomycetota bacterium | reverse complement strand
CACGAGCGCGTCGAGGCCGCCGGGGACGACGCGCGCGGCGGTGGGGGCTTTCTGGATCCGCAGCGTGAGGGCTTCAGGAGACAAGGTCTTCACCTGCGCGTGCGGGACGGAACTCGCCGGACTCGATCAGGCCGCGCACGGCCTTGAGCACTTCGTTGCGCGCCGTGTTGACGTCGCGCACCGACATCGGGCCCGCGAGCTCGCGCTCGTCCTTGACCATGTCACGCACGCGCGAGCTCAGGTTCGCCATCACGTTGGCCTCGACGCGCGCCGACGAGCCCTTGAGCGAGATCGCCAGCGTGCGCGTGTCGATCGAGCCGAGCACCTTCTGCATCGCGCGGCCGTCGAGATCGGCGAGGTTTTCCCACGTGAACATGAACTCGCGGATCTCGGTCGCCATCTTCGGCTCGTCGCGGTGGATGCCGTCGAGCACGGACTTCTCCACCTCGGGCTGGCTGAAGTTGAGCACTTCCGCGATCGTGCGCAGGCGCGCGGTCGGGTTGGGCGGCAGCGGCCCCTCGGCGATCTCGCGCACGCGGGCCTGCAGGTCCTGGGCGATCGCGACCAGCGTGTCGAAGGACGGCGGGATCAGCGTCGCCATGCGGCGCACCATGCCGAGCGCGCGCTCGCCCTCCATCAGGCCGAGAACTTCCGCCGACAGCGACGGGTCGAGGTGCGCGAGCACCAGCGCCGCGACGGGATCGGACTCGCGCTCGAGCGCCTTGCAGATCAGCTCCGCCGGCTCCTTCTCGATCGCAAGGAACGGCCGCTCGTGCAGCAGGCGCTGCTGGATCTTCTTGAACAGGTCGCTCGCCTGCGCCTTGCCCAGCGTCTGCTCGAGCATCGTGCGCAGCTCCTCGTCGGAGCGCATGCGGCTGCCGCGCGGCCTGCGCAGGCTCTTGATGAACTCGCGCTCGAGCGCCTTGACGGCCTCACCGTTGACCATCTCCGGCTCGAGCCGGCCCATGGCCTCCACGACCTCGACGATCACCTTCTCGTCGATGTTCTTGATGATGTTGGCGGCCGCCTCCTTGTCGAGGCTCAGCAGGAAGGCCGCAGCCTTCTGCGCGCCGGAAAGCTCGCGAGTCGCCATGGATCAGGCCTTCGCCGTCGCCTTCTCGTCGACCCAGCGCGACAGGATCTCGCCGACGCGCCGCGGGTCGGTGCGCACGAGCTCCTCGATCTGGGCGCGCGCGAGCACCTCGGGGTCGACCTCCATCGCCGAGCCGTCGGCGTTGACCATCGCGGGGCTGCCCGCGGAACCGCCGGAAGCTCCAGCCGGAGCGCCAGCGCCCGCGAGCGCCGGAGCGTGACCTCCGCCTGCGGATGCCGCGCCCTTCTTCGAGCCCTTGAGGCTCGTGGCGAGCAGTCCGAGGAACGCGATCGCCGACACGATCTCGACGCCGCGCTGCAGCAGCGTCTCCATCATCGGGCTCAGGCCCGGCTCTTCCGCCGGCGCTTCCTCGGGCGTCGTGCCCTCGGGAGCGGTGCCATCCGCGGCGGCGACCGCTTCGGGCACGCTCAGGCTCGTCGTGCTGACGCCGATCGTGTCCTGGCGGCCCGAATCGAAGCCGACGGCGGCCTCGACGATCTTCTGGATCTCGGCCTTCTTCGAGGCGAGGCTCTCGTCGATCACGAGCGCGACCGACATGCGTTCGAGGCGCGGCGTCGTGCGCACGGTCTCGGTGCGCGTGCGGCTCGCCTCATAGGTCGTGCGGTTGTCCTTGGTGCGCGTCGCGACGGCGGCGGAGACGGGAGTGGCGGCGGCGGAGGTCTCGTCGGGCACCGGGGCCGTCTCGTTGCCGAACTCGTTGGGCGTGCTGGAGCTGACTCCGGCGGCGCCACCGGTGGCGTTGAGCGCACCGACCGGCGCCGAGGTCTCCTTCGTGTCGACCTGGATCGCGACCGTCTCGGGATCGATCTTCTCGTCGACGGTCGTGGTGTGGTCGTAGTTCCACTGCGACGTGACCGTCACGAGCGCCTTGCGCGGGCCGAAGGCGTTCTCGATGTGCTTGTTGGCCTTGCTCGCGAGCTCGCGGTCGTACTTCTCCGACTGCACGAGCAGCTCGCGCGGGTCCTGACCGCCCTCGGCGTGCGAGGGGTCGAACAGCGTGCGGCCCGACTGGTCGGCGATCACGACGTTCTCGGCCGGCACGCCGAAGCGGTAGCGCACGACCTTTGCGACGTTGGAGGCCTGCTCGGCCGACAGGTCGCCGGCGCCCTTCAACTGCAGCGTGACCGAGACCATCACGGGCTTCTGCGCGCGCAGCGGCGACGGGTCGGGCATCGAAGTGGTGACCGTGGCGTCGGTGACGAAGTCGAACTGCTCGAGCAGCCGTTCGGTCTCCTGCCACTCGCGCTTCTGCATCGTCTGCTGGCGCTCGCCCGCCGACAGGAAGATCGCGCCCGCGCCGGCACCGGACGTGTCGATGCCCTTGGGCGTCGTGCGCAGCGCCTCGGCCATCGCGACCGCGAACTGCGCCTTGTCGTACTGCGGCTCGTCGACGTACACGACGAACGGACCGGGGAAGTCGCTCACGCGGTAGCGCACTTCCGCACCGGAGAGCGCCTTCTCGACCGACACTCGCTCGGAGTCGGACAGGTCGGAGTACAGCTTCACGAAGTGAGGCTGGCCCGAGACCCAGCCGCTGATCACGAACACGGCGATCACCGCCGCGATCGAGAGCAACGTGACCAGCTTCGTGCGGGCCGGGGCCTTGGCGATCTGGTCGATCAGGTTCTTCAGCTCGAAGTTCATCCGTGTCTACCTCAGACGCTCAGCCGCATGGTTTCGCGGTAGGCGTCGATCAGCTTGTTGCGCACTTCCATGCTGAACTTGAAGGCCAGCTCGGCCTGCTTCAGCTGGCCGGCGACTTCGTGGAAGTCGCTGACCTTGCCGGTCAGGAGTTCGAAGGGGAGCGAGTCGGCGCTCTTGACGACCTGATCGGTCTCGCGCACGCCGCTGGCGAGCGCGTCCTCGATCGGGAAGGAGCCGCCGGCGCCGCGCGGGCCGCCGATGCGGCCCAGCTCGCTCGCGCGATTCGTGTCGGAGATGCGGCCGATGTCGCCGGCGAGCGCCTTGTCGAACGCTCCCGCGACACCGCCCAGGCTCGAGCTGAGGTCGCCCAGCTGCGCCGAGCCGCCCGAGCGCTGCTGCAGCGACTGCAGCGCAGCGTCCATGGCCGCCTTCGCGAGCCCACTCTGTCCGACACCTTGGATCATGGTTCAGCGCCCTTCCCCGTGGGTCACTGCAGGAGGCGCAGGGCCCGTTCCGCCATGCGGACGAAGCCATCCTGCGCCGACACGTTTGCCTCGTACGCCCTCATCGCGGTGATGAGGTCGGCCATTTCCTGCGTGGCATTGACGTTGGGGTACGAGATGCAGCCGTCATTCCCAGCCTCGGGGTCGTTCGGGGCGTGAACCTTGGTGAACGGCGTTTTCATGTCGTCCCGTACGCTCCGGACGCGCACGCCGACGTTGACGCTCTCGCCGTTCTGGGCCCGGGCGAGCAGCGGCTCGAACTCGACCACCTGCCGCCGGTAGGGCCCGCCCTCGGGCGTCTTGGTGACCGAGGCGTTGGCGATGTTGCGGGCGACGGTGTCGATGCGCACGCGCTCGGCCGACATGCCGGTCGCGGAGATGCGCATCCCGCCGAAGAGTTTGTTCACGCCATCCATGCTGGGTCTCCCTTGGCCTTTGCCGCGCGCTAGCGCCCGGCCTGGATCGAGGTCTCGATCATGTCGAAGTGACTCTGGAGCAACGCCGCGTAGGTCTCGTACAGCAGGCGGTTCTGGCGCTCGGTGTTGATCTCGAGCTCGAGGTTCACGTTGTTCCCGTCGGGCTTGCCCGGCGAGATCGTGTCCTCGACGACCGAGGGCTGGATGCCCGAGAGGTCCTCGAGCGTCGCGCCCTGGCTGATCTTGTCGCGCAGGACGTTCTCGAACTGGACGATCTGGCGCCGGTAGCCGGGAGTGCTCGCGTTGGCGATGTTCGACGACGACACCCGAGCGCGCTCGGTCGATGCGCTCATCAAGCGCATCAGCAGGTCGACGTTTCCCCCGGCTCCGGCGTCCATGATCGGCTCCTTCTCAGGCCACCAGCCCGAGCTGGCGCCAGAGCTTCATCTTGTTGGAGAGCGTGCGCGCGCTGACGCCCATGCGCCGCGCGGCCTCGGTCTTGTTGCCGCCGGTGGCGGCGAGCGTCTCGAGGATCGCCTCGCGCTCGATCTCGGCGAGCGAGCGGTTGGCGAGCGAGGGCCGCGGCGCCGGAGCGGACGCGCCACCGCCGGCGACGACGCCGATCGGGCCCGTGCCCGTGCCGAACACGAGGTCGCTCGCTTCGATCGCGCCGCCCTGGCAGAGCACGACCGCGCGCTGCACGACATTCTCGAGCTCGCGCACGTTGCCCGGCCAGGTCCACTGCAGCAGCTTCTGCTCCGCAGCGGTCGACAGCGTCGGCTCCGCGGTGCCCTGCGAGCGCGCGTAGTGCGTCAGGAAGTGATGCGCGAGCGGCAGCACGTCCTTGGAACGCTCGCGCAGCGGCGCGAGGTGAATCGGCAGCACGTGCAGGCGGTAGTACAGGTCCTCGCGGAAGCGCCCGGCCTTGACCTCGGCGGCGAGGTCGCGGTTGGTGGTCGCGATCACGCGCACGTCGACCTTGATCGTCGCGCTGCCGCCGACGCGCTCGAACTCCTCTTCCTCGAGCACGCGCAGCAGCTTGGCCTGCAGCGCCGGCGAGATCTCGCCGATCTCGTCGAGCAGCAGCGTGCCGCCGTCGGCGAGCTCGAAGCGACCCTCGCGGCTCTTGATCGCGCCCGTGAAGGCGCCCTTCTCGTGGCCGAAGAGCTCGCTCTCGAGCAGCGACTCCGACAGGGCCGCGCAGTTGACGCGGATGAACGGGCCGCCGACGCGCGTGGAATCCTGGTGGATCACGTGCGCGACGCGTTCCTTGCCCGTGCCGCTCTCGCCGGTGACGAGCACGGTGCCCTTGCTGCGCGCGATGCGCTGCGCGGCGCGCACGGTTTCCTGCATCGCCGGGCTCTCGGCGATCACCTTCGAGCCGGCGCCGAGCACCTCGGCGCGCAGGTACTCGTTCTCGCGCTCGAGCTTCGACGTGCGCTCGATGCGACGAACGACGAGCTGCAGCGTGTCGGCCGTGCAGGGCTTCATCAGGAAGTCGACGGCACCCAGCCGCATGGCTTGCACCGCGGTCTCGACCGTCCCGTGCGCCGTGATCACGACCACCGGCAGGCCGGGGATCTCGCGCTTCAGGCGCTCGACCAGCTGCAGCCCGTCGGAGTTGGGCATGCGCAGGTCGGTGATCACGAGGTCGGGCGAAGTGGCCCGCGCCTGCTCGAAACCATCGTTGCCATCGCGACCGACAGCGACCTGGTAGCCAAGGCTCTTGACGGCCTCGACGAGGAACTGGCGGGACAGGTTGTCGTCGTCGACGACGAGGATCTTCTGGATCGACATGTGCGGGTTCAGTTGCGGAAGGGGATATGGAGGCGCACCTCTGCGCCACCGAGGGGGGACGGGTGGGACGCGAGCTCGACGCGGCCGCCGTGGAGGGCGGCGATGCGCTGCACCAGCGCGAGACCGAGGCCCGTGCCTTCGGCGCGCGTGGTGAAGAAGGGCTCGAACACGCGGCGCGCGAGCGCGCGCGGGATGCCGGGGCCGGCGTCGCAGACGCGGGCGATGACCTCGTCGCCGGAGCGACGGATCGAGAGCTGCACCTTGCCGCCCTCGGGCTGCGCCTGCAGCGCGTTGGCGAGCAGGTTGCGCAGCGCCTGGCGCAGCTTGA
>JAPLOE010000109.1 GCA_026692705.1 Planctomycetota bacterium | reverse complement strand
CTCCGAGGGACGGTGGGCGTACGCGGAGCTACGTCGCGCACCCCGATCGGCGCAGGGCGTCCGCCAGCGGGTTCAGCGGAACGGCCTTAGACTTGGCACCGGCATGAACCCGCTGCGTCGCTCTCACTCGCTTTTCGCTTTGGCCGCGCTCGCCTGTCCGGCGCTCGCGCAGGTCGAGCTCGAGTGGTCGACCCTCTATCCCAACCAGGGCACGCAAGACGAGGACGGCCGCATCAGCGCCGTCGCTTCGACGCCCGATGGCCTGCTCTACGCCGCCGCAGTTTCCGCACCGAGTGGCCGGCCGCGCTTCCTGCGTTATGGCCCGACGGGCCTGCAATTGTGGTCGCGCTTCTACGCACCGACGAGCTGCGCCTACGACACGATCCTCGTTGGCTCCGCGAGCCAAGCCTGCTTCGTCGGCCAGCGCACGACTCCCGGGAGCCTGTTCACGTACGAACTCGCCTGCCTCGAGCCCGACGGCACGCTCCGTTGGAGCCGCTCCTTCGCGCCGCCCGCGGACAGTTCGGTGCGGCCGAGCGCGGTGCTCGACACGAACGACAACCTGCTGCTCGTCGGAAGCGCGTCGAGTTCGGCCACGCTGACGCGGTTCGCGTGCGTGAGCGCGACGGGCGTGTTGACGTTCGACCACACGATCGACGTGGTGCCCAACGCCGTGGAGCGCACCACGGCGCTCGCGCTCGCCCCCGACGGCTCCGTGTTCGTCGCGGGCACGTCGGCAGCGCTCGGTTTCGTCGCGCGGCTCGACACGCAAGGCCAGGTGCAGTGGCTGCGCACGAGCTCGGGCCCCGCCGCAATTGGCGCCAATCTCAGCGAGATTCTGCTCGCTCTCGACGGAAGCGTGGTCGCCGCGGGACAGGCGTTTTCGGCCGCGGGCTCGCCGCTCCCGCTGTTCGAACACTTCGCTGCCGACGGCACTCCGCTCGCCTCGGTCGTGGCCCACGGAATCGCGGCCAATTTCCTCGAAATCCGCGGTCTGGTGCGATCGACCGACGGCGCATTCTGGAGCGCGGGCCACGCCGTGCAGGGCTCGACCCACGCCTTCGCGGCGCGCTGGATTCCCGGCACTCCGAACGCCGCGTCCTTTCGCTGGAGCACGCCGAGCACCAACTTCGACCCGGCTCCGGTTGGCGTGACGCTCACGGCCGCCTCCGCGGGCCAAGTCTGGATCACCACCAACGTCTTCGTCCCACCCACGCAGTCGCAGAAGCACGCGGCGCTGCTCCTGCTCGGCGCCGACCTCTCGAACGGAGTGAGCGCACGCGCGTTCGTCGGCGACGACCTCGAGCTCAAGGAAATCGGCTGCGCCGGGCTCGCACCCAACGGACGGCTCCTCGTCGGCGGCCGCAGCGAAGCGTTCAGCGGACCGTTCGTCTTCTTCGAGCCGATCCCGTGGCTCGCGCAGTTCGACGCGAGCGAGACGCCGCAGCTGACGTGCTCGGGCCAGACCGACGCCGCCGGTTGCACGCCGACGTTCGTGGTCTCCGGCCTTCCGCTCGCTGGCGCTCCCGCGGGGTTCGTCGTGAGCTGCGTGAACATGAGTGCACAGCGCAGCGGGCTCTTCTTCTACGGCACGCAGGGTCCGGCGAGCTCGCCGCTGGGCGGCGGCACCCTGTGCGTCGCGAGCCCGGTGCGCCGCGGTCCGTTGCTCGACTCAGGTCC
Source organism: Planctomycetota bacterium (assembly GCA_026692705.1). GTDB lineage: Bacteria > Planctomycetota > UBA1135 > UBA1135 > F1-120-MAGs118. The sequence continues at coordinate 10,160 of JAPLOE010000109.1, read as the reverse complement.
CAGCCCGCTCGCCTGTGGCGGAAGCCTGAGCCTCGACTGGTCGGCCTACGCCGCCGGCGCGCTCGGGGGAGCGCCGCTCCCGGGCCTCAGCCAGCCGGGCACCGTGGTGCACCTCCAAGGCTGGGTTCGCGAGCCTTCCAGCTCCTTCGGCTCGCTGCTGACGGGCGCGCTGCGCTACATCGTTCTTCCCTAAGCCATTGCCAGATAACGGCTTGTGTTCATGTCCTGCGCCGGCTTGGGAGCTCCACCAGATTTAGACTTGTTCTAAACATGGATGGGGTCGACATTCCCGGCCACCCCCGCCATGAACTCCGAACTGGCCCAGCTCCTGCGCTCCCGCGGCCTCCACGCGACGGCCCAGCGCCTCGCCGTGCTGCGCGCGCTCGAAGCCTGCCCCCATGGCACGGTGGACGAACTCACGCAGCTCGTGCGCGACGACCTCGGCACGGTCTCGAAGCAGGCGGTGTACGACGCGCTGGCGCTGTTCTGCGAGCAGGGTCTCGCGCGCCGCGTGCAGCCGGCCGGTTCCGTCGTGCGCTTCGACCCGCGCGCCACCGACGTCCACCACCACGTCGTGTGCCGCACCTGCGGCGCCCTCGCCGACGTCGAGGCCGAGCTCGACACCGCCGCCGCCCTCGCCGTCGCCACGCGCCTGGGCTTCTCCGTCGACGAGCCCGAGCTCGTCCTGTGGGGCACCTGCGCCACCTGCCAGGCGCACCCTCCCTCCGACTCCCGGCGCTCCGCGAGCCTGCGCGCGCCGTCGTCCCGTTCCAACAGTCCTGACTCTCAACACCACGAGTGATCCCATGAACGACACCCCCAAGTTCCTGCTCGCGCTCGCCGCGGGCCTCGGCGCCTGCGCAGCGCCTCAAGCAAGCCAAACTGAATCCGCGGGCATCGAGAAGTGCCCCGTGATGGGCGGAGCCGCGCTGCGCCCCACCGCCGCCGGCTCCATGGGCAACGGCGATTGGTGGCCGAATCAGCTCAACCTCAAGATCCTGCACCAGAACTCGCCGCGCGCGAACCCGCTCGGCGAGGAGTTCGATTACGCCGCCGAGTACCAGAAGCTCGACGTCGCCGCGCTCAGGCAGGACATCGCGAAGATGCTCACCACGTCGCAGGACTGGTGGCCGGCCGACTGGGGCAACTACGGTCCGCTCTTCATCCGCCTCGCGTGGCACAGCGCGGGCACGTACCGCATCGCCGACGGTCGCGGTGGATCCGCCGACGGCACGATCCGCTTCGCGCCGCTCAACAGCTGGCCGGACAACGGCAACCTCGACAAGGCGCGGCGCCTCCTGTGGCCGATCAAGCAGAAGTACGGCAACCAGATCTCCTGGGCCGACCTGATGATCCTCACGGGCAACGTCGCGCTCGAGACGATGGGCTTCAAGACGCTGGGCTTCGCCGGCGGCCGCACGGACGTGTGGGAGCCGCAGGAGGACGTGTTCTGGGGCCCCGAGAGCCAGTGGCTCGGCGACAAGCGCTTCTCCGAGGGCCGCGAGCTCTCCAACCCGCTCGCCGCGTCGCAGATGGGCCTGATCTACGTCAATCCCGAGGGCCCCAACGGCAACCCCGACCCGCTGCTCGCCGCGCGCGACATCCGCACGACGTTCGGCCGCATGGCGATGAACGACGAGGAGACGGTCGCGCTGATCGCCGGTGGCCACACGCTCGGCAAGACGCACGGCGCCGCCAATCCGGGCCAGCATGTCGGTCCCGAGCCGGAAGGCGCTCCGCTCGAGGAGCAGGGCCTCGGCTGGAGGAACAGCTTCGGGAAGGGCAGTGGCGCCGACACGATCACGAGCGGCCTCGAAGGCGTGTGGACGTCGACGCCGACCGAGTGGTCGCAGCAGTACTTCGCGAACCTGTTCCGCTACGAGTGGGAGCTGACGCGCAGCCCCGCCGGTGCGCAGCAGTGGAAGCCCAAGGGTGACGCGGGCCGCAACGTGCCCGACGCGCACATCGAGGGCAAGCTCCACCAGCCGATCATGCTGACGACCGACCTCGCGCTGGCGGTCGATCCCGAGTACCGCAAGATCTCCGAGCGCTTCCACAAGAACCCCGACGAGTTCAACGCGGCCTTCGCGCGCGCCTGGTACAAGCTCACGCACCGCGACATGGGTCCGCGCGTGCGCCTGCTCGGCAACGAGGTTCCGGCCGTGCAGGACTGGCAGGACCCGCTGCCGAAGGTCGAGCACCCGCTCGTCGACGCGGCGGACGTCGCTGCGCTCGAGCAGAAGGTGCTCGCGTCGGGCCTGAGCGTGTCGCAGCTCGTGTCGGTCGCGTGGGCCTCGGCCTCGACCTTCCGCGGCTCCGACCTGCGCGGCGGCGCCAACGGTGCGCGGCTGCGCCTCGCGCCGCAGAAGGACTGGGACGTCAACGAGCCCGCGGAGCTGAAGGCGACGCTCGCGAAGCTCGAGCAGATCGCCGCGGACTTCAACGCCAGCGCCGCCGGCGGCAAGAAGGTCTCGCTCGCCGACCTGATCGTGATCGCGGGCAACGCGGGCGTCGAGGAAGCGGCGAAGCGCGCCGGTGTCACGGTCGACGTGCCCTTCGCGCCCGGCCGGACCGACGCGACTCAGGAGATGACCGACGTCGAATCATTCGCGGTGCTCGAGCCGAAGACCGATGGCTTCCGCAACTACTCGCGCGGTGGGTACGACCGTCCGGCACCGGAGCTGCTCGTCGACCGCGCGCAGCTGCTCGAGCTCAGCGCTCCGCAGATGACGGTGCTCGTCGGCGGCCTGCGTGTCCTCGGCGCCAACCACAAGGACTCCAAGCACGGCGTCCTGACGGCCAAGCCCGAGACGCTCACCAACGACTTCTTCCTCAACCTGCTCGACAACGGCACGGAGTGGAAGAAGACCGGTGACGACGCCTACGAGGGCCGCGACCGCAAGACGGGTCAGGTCAAGTGGAGCGCGACCTCGGTCGACCTCGTGTTCGGCTCGAACTCGCAGCTGCGCGCGATCTGCGAGGTGTACGCGAGCAAGGGCGGCCAGGAGAAGTTCGTGAAGGACTTCGTCGCCGCCTGGACCAAGGTCATGAACCTCGACCGCTTCGACCTGCCGACGCGCCGCTAGTCGCAGGGCCATTTCTCACGCGGGCCACTCGGAAGCACGACTTCCGGGTGGCCCGCTCGCGTTGGCGAAGCTCCTTCAGGGGAACGAAACGCGCAGTGCCTCGCTCGTGTGCACGCCCGGCTGGCCCGGGAGCGGGTCGCGGAACCAGCTCTGGAACGACCACACGTCGCCGAGTGCGATCGCGGCGGAGGCGCCGGTCCAGTCGAGCGTCGTCACGAGCGTGCCCGTGCCCGTCGATCCGAGCGGCAGGCGCACGATCGGCGACGCGAGGCACAGGAAGCCCTGCCCGAAGACGGTCGCCGGGCGTTCCGTGCGGCTCATGATCAGCATCGCGGTCCGGTTGGGCGGCAGCGGGCCGGCGCTCACCTGCAGCGTGCCGACACCCGGCGTCGTCGAACCGCTCGCGACCAGACGCGCGCCTTCGCCGGTCGAGTTGCGCTCGAGCGGGCAGAAGGGCTGGCCGAGGGTGAATTCGAGATCGAGGTCGTACGTGTCGCAATAGCCGCTCTGGAATCCGCCGTTGGGGCTCAGCACGTGCAGGAGCGTGTTCAGCGGGAAGGCCGCGTGGTTCGTCCACGAGAGGAATTGCCGCGGGTCGGTCTGGTCGAAGTAGACATGGAAGCTGGAAGTGAGGAAGTCCGCGGGCGACGCATTGCAACCGGAATGCAGCATCGCCTCGCGCGGCTCGCCCGTTCCCGTCGACGTCGTCAGCACGCGCACGGTCGAGCGCGCCGGCACCTGCACGCCAAACCAGTCGAAATCGTGCCGCGAAAGGCTCAGTCCCGCCTGCGAGCCCGAGATCGGAGCCGCGCTGCCGCAGAAGTCGTTGGGCTCGAACGGATCGCCAATGAAGACGCCACAGGGATCGATCTGGCCCTGCACGTCGAGACCGTAGCTCAGGCAGAAGCCCGTCTGCAGCTCCTGGATGGGAACCGGAGCGACTTCGAGCAACAGCGGTCGTGGCGCGCTCGTCGGATTGAAGAGGTGCACGCCCTGCTGCGAGTCGCCATACACCGTCGTGCCGAACGCGATCGCATTCGGGTCGCCGCAGGTCACGCCGATGTCCCAGGCCGAGATGCGCAGCACGTCCAGACTCGAGAGCCCAACGGGCGAGACCGAGACGAGCTCGCCGGGCTGCAGCACGAGCGAGTAGTAATCGCGATCCGCGATCGAGACGTCGAGGCCGGTGTGCAGGCCGAGCGGCAACGCGCTGGGCGCACCACAGTCCGAGTTCGGCTCGAACGCATCCGGCGGCCCGCCGAGGCACGGCTCGGGGATCGCCGCGAGGTCGAGGTCGTAGGTCGTGCAGGCCACGAAGAACGTGTCGAAACGCACGAGGAAACTCGTCGCCGCAGTCGCGTTCGCGCTCCACGCGAGCGACACCTGCGTGACCCCGAGCTCGACGAACTCGAACGCCAGGCTCGGATCGGCGAAGCCGCAGTTCCCCGACGGCCCCTGATCCTCGAGGATGCGGAAAAGGCCGAACAGGTTCACCGAGTTCGGCACCGTGACCGTCGCGACGAGCCGCTGGCCCGCCGGAATCGTCACGCGAAAGACGTCGACGCCACCATCGGGCACCGTGAGCCCCGTGTGCAGCCCCAGCGGCAACGTCACCGCCGTCGCGCAGTCGTCATTGGGCTCCAACGGATCGGGAGTGCACTGCTGGCCGAGCGCGGGCGCGAGCGAGAGCGCGGCGAGGGCGCAAAGCGAACGAGTCAAAGTTGCAACGCGGGAGGAGCGGGCGAGCGTCATCGGAAAAGCCTCAACGGGAAAGCGAGCTTAGAGGTCCGGCCCCGAGAACGTTCAGGGGCCAGAGATCTAGCGTGGGCACGAGAAGAGGCTACACGACGAGCGGCGCCCGCAGGCCCGGGTCGAACGGGACGGCGCGGCGAGTTTGGACTCCTCGGCCAGCGGAAGCGCAAAGAACGCGGAACTTCATCCCCGGCCACCGCGTCCACACTCGTTATCCCCAGACAACGGGCACGAATTCATCCCCACACTTGCCGCGCGGAACCGTCATCCGCGGTAGCCGATTCGTGTTCCTGGAGGTCATTCTCCCTCCGAAGCTGGCCGGAGGCTTCACGCCGCTCGAGGTGGCCTAGCGCAAGCGCTCGTACTCGACGACGAGCACCCGGGTCTCGCCGGCGCCGACGTCGATGCGTGCTGGAGGCGGGACGCGATAGCCCGCGAGCGCGGGAGGCCGCAGCACGAACGTGCCGGGGCCCGAGAGCTGGAAGAGGCGGCTGTTGCTGGAGAAGAACGTCACCAGCGCCGCATCCTTCCCAGCAAGGTCGACGGGACTGCCACCCCACAACTCCGGGACGGGCAACTTGGCGCCCTCGCAGCGGAGCTCGACCTGCAGCGCCGTCACGCGCGTCAGCCGCAGCACGTGTTCCGTCGGACCGGGGCCGAGCTGGAGCGAGGTTTCGAGCATGGCGAAGCCGGGCTCGTTCAACATGACGCAGATGCTCGGTGCCGGAGATCGGATCGGGTATCCCCCGCGTGCAGCGTCGAATGTCGCGGAAACGCCGGGACTCGCGAGCTGGTGCCCCGACAGGTCGGGGCCCCACGAGAGCGCGTCGGTGCGGATGGGCTCGCCGTTGCTTGCGTCGACCAGGCGCAGCAAGGCCTCGATCGGAGGGCCGATCTCGAGCTCGACCTCCCTGCGTCCGTCGGGTGAAAGCTCGAATTCGATCTCTGCGGGCGGTTCGAAAGTCGTCAATGCGTGGCGCCCCACTTGCAGGCCTTCGGCGCTCCAGCGGAACGTGTCGAAACCGGCTCGCTCGCTGGCGACCGGCGTGCCCGTGAACATGAAATGCCGCGGACCCGGCCCGATTGAAGTGGAACGCAGATGCAGGAAGGCCTCGACGTTCTTCACGTTCCAGCCCGTGGCGATGTGCAGGACTCCGGAAATATCGGCCTTCTCGACGACCGGAGCAGCGTCGAGCACCAGCGTGACCTTGTGGTGCGCGCCGGCCACGATCTGCACAGACGCCTCCGCGAGAGCGAGCTGCTCCGCCTCGAACACGCCCATGCCGGCCGTGATGAACGATCGCCCCACCGGAACGCCTTCGATCTCGATCACACGATCGGACTCGAGCGCGCATTCGAACCACGGATGCGCCGGATCCAGACCGCAAACCCACAGCCGCGTGCCGGAACCCGGTTCGACGCCGCTGACGTCGATCGCGAGCGAACCTGCGGGCGCAAGTGCCACCGCCGCCGAGCCGCCGGCACTCCAGTCGAACTGGAGGCGCGTCCACGCGTGCCCCGGCGCCCCCACGAACAGGTGCACCTCGTTCCACCGAAACCAGCGCTCGCCGAACGGATCCAGCGCGATCGGCGACACGAGCCCGTCCGCGATCTTCCGCTCGCTGAACTCGAGACCGGGGTGCGTCGCATCCCGGCCGCGCGGAAATGGCGCGAGCACGAGAGTGACGTTGTCGAGCTCGAGCCCGGTCACAGCGTCAGTCACCTTCAGGATCGAGGGCTTGAGCTCGCGCACCAGCACCGTGATCTCGCCCGACTCTGCCAGCGGCACGAACTCCATCGGTTCGACCACCACGAAACGACGCCCTTCCACGCCTGCCGTCCGAACGTGGATCTCGAGCGGCTCGCTCCCGAGCTCGATCGTTTCCTGCAGAACACCCTGCACGAATTCGACTTCGCTCGCGAGCGTCGCCGCGGAGCCCTTCCAGCTCAGTTCGAGCTTGCCCGACAGGTCCGTGCGCCGCTCGCCCGTGAGCATTTCCGCGACGACGCGGCCTCGCAGCGGGCGTTGCGGCGCTGTGGACGCACTCGGCGTTCCGAGGTCGAGTTCTCGCGCCTCGGGCTCGAGCCGCGGCTCTTCCGGAGGCGCTTGCGGCTCCGCCGGCTCCATTGCCAAGTCCGGCGCCCGCGCCGCCGCCTGCACCTCGGGAATCGGAATTCCAGTATCGCGCAGCTCGGGAGTGGATCGACGAAGCACCAAGATCAGCGCAAGCGCGAGAACGGCGAGAACGAGCGTGACTCTCAGCCTCGAGACCATGGGCTCACACTAGCCACCGTTTCCCGCAAGGTCACGAAGTCGAAAGCCGCGCCAGTATTCGGCGCTCACGGCCGCTCCAATTCGTACTCGACGACGTGCACGGTGTCCTTGCCGGAGAAGACCTCGATGCGCTGGAGCGGCGGCTCCTTGTAGCCGGGCAGCTTCGGCGGCGCGAGCTCGTAAGTTCCCGGCGCCGACACGACAAATCGCGCCTCGCTCGTGCCGAACTCGATCATGCGCGTCTCTCCGCCCGTCGAGGGCGAGGTCGGCGACGCGCTCCAGCCCGACGGGATCGTGAGCGCCACGTCCCCGGCCTTGAGACGCAAGACGATCGCGCACGCGCGCTCGAGCCGCACGGTGTGCTCCGTGATGCCCGTCGACAGGTCGAGTTCGCTGAACGACGGCGAGTAACCCTCGACAGTGACCCACAGCTCGATCGGAACCGCAGCCGAGCGCACGACATGGCGCTCGAGGCTCGCGCTGAACGGAGACGGGACTTCGAATCCCGTCGGCCTCTTCTCGGGACGGCGAGCGTGCCAGACCACGTGGGCCGAGCGGAGATCCGCGCCCGTCGCGGCATCCAGAACACGCACCCGGAGCTCGACTGGAGCGCCGATCACGAGTTCGAAGTCGTCGCGCCGCCCCGGAGGAAGGTCCACGCGCTCAGTCAGGTTCGGGTGCTGAAACTCGAGCGTGTAGCGACCGGCCTGCAAGTCGACCACGTTCCACTGGAACGCGTCGAACCCCGCACGGCTCGATGCGACATGCGTCGCCTCGACTTCGTTCCGCGTGTCCTGCCCACGCGCCGGAGTGTCGAGCAGTCGCAGGACGAACCGCAACGACGAACACTCCCACGCCCTGTGGACGAAAAGGGTTCCTGCGCAGCTGGAAGCAACGAACTCCGGCGCTGGGACAAGCTCGAGCGTCGCCTCGGTGCGGCCACCGGCCAGGATCCCGACCGCAGTTTCGCCGAGCACGATCGGGTTCTCGAACACCGAGCCCAGTTCGGCCGCCACGCTCAGCGCCCCGGGAGTCAGCCCGCCCAGTTCGAGCCGCTCACGCGCTCCGAGCTCGATGTCGAGCTTTGGAACCCGTTGCCCAGGCTCGCGGAAGCGCAGCCGCGCGGAGGCGGGCGCGGCACTCGCCCCGCGCACGTCGAGCGAGAGCGAACCGCCGCGCCGCAACACGATCTGACTCTCACCACCGACGAGCAGGTCGATCGTCGCAAGCCCCCACTCGTGGCCATCGACTCCGACGAGCACACGCAGTTCGTCCCACAGCGTCAGCTGGCCGAGGTACGGCTCCAGTTCGATCGGCGACGCGAGGCCCGACGCCACGCGTCTCTCGGCGAAATCAAGCCCCGGATGCGTCAGCCCATCGAGCGGATACGCTTGCGTCCGAACGAGCGTGATGCCCGCGAGATCACCGCCCGTCTCCGCGTCGAGCACGCGCAAGCGCGGCGGTGTCGGGAGCAGCAACCGCACGACCAGCTCCAGTGACTCCGGGAGCACGACCTTCTCGGCTGGCGATTCGATGCGCGCAAAGCGCGTTCCCACCTGCGCGTCGAACACCGCGACCGTGGTGGCTCGGCCCTCAGGCTCCAGCGCAACCTCCCAGCGTCCGCGTTCGAACTGCACGTCCTGCGACCGGACCACGCCTTCGGCGTCGAGCGAGAGCAGGAACGTCCCGTTGGGCTCCGGAAGCTCGCGGCCGAGTTCGTCGACGACCACGACTGTGCCGCGCAGCAAGCGGCTCGGTTCGCTCGACGTCGATGATGTTGCCGGCGCATCGGGCTCGACGTCGATCGCGCTGCGCGATACCGCGTCCGATGTCGATTCTCCAGTTGGATCGAGCGCTCCGCGCGTTTCCTCAGCTGCTTGTTCCACGCCAGCTTCCGGCGCGGAGACACCTTCGGCCTCCGGCCGCCGCAGCAGGACGACGAGCAGCGCGAGAAGCACCACGAGCCCGAGGGAAATCGAGGCGAGCGTTTTCACGTTGGGGATCAGCCTAGCGAGCCATGCTCGAGGCGGCGACCCGAGTCGCCTGGTGAAAAGAACTTTCAAAACAGGGCCGATTTCGGGTCGAAACCGCGCGGCGCGCTGCCTAGGGTTCCGGCCCATGAACCCGACATCGTTGGAGCTCCTTGCGACCGTCTTCTTCGGGCTGGCGGTCCTGCACACGTTCTTCGTCAAGCGTTTCGCCGCTTGGGCGCACCACTACCCCCAAGGCTCGCTGCGGGAGAACCTGCTGCACTTCCTCGCGGAGACCGAGGTCGTGTTCGGCCTGTGGGCCGCCGCGCTGTTCGCCGGAATCATCGCGCTGACCGGCTCGCTGCATTCCGCGGTCGAGCACATCGAGGGCCTCAACTTCACGGAACCGAAGTTCGTGCTGGTCGTGATGGTCGTCGCGGCCACGCGCCCCGTCGTCAACCTCGCCGAGAAGCTGATCTCCGCCGCCGCGCGCCTCGTGCCCGGCTCGGAATCGTTCCGCTTCTACGTCGCCGCGCTGTCCGTGGGCCCGCTGCTCGGCTCGCTGATCACCGAACCGGCCGCGATGACGCTGCTCGCGCTCGTGCTCAAGCGCCGCTACTTCGACCGCGACATCTCGCGCCGCCTCGCCTACCTCACGCTCGGCCTGCTGTTCGTCAACGTCTCGATCGGCGGCACGCTGACGCACTTCGCGGCGCCGCCGGTGCTGATGGTCGCGAGCAAGTGGCAGTGGAGCTCGACGTTCATGCTCGAGACCTTCGGCTGGCGCGCCGCCTGCGCCTGCATCGTCTCCACCCTCGCGGTCGCGATGGCCTTCCGGCGCGAGCTGACGGCGCTGCCCGTGCTGCCCAGCGCGCCCGTGCGGATCCCTGCGTGGCTCACGTTCGCGCACCTCGCCTTCCTCGGCGCCGTGGTCGGCTTCGCGCACCATCCCGACGTTTTCTTCGGCGTTTTCATGCTGTTCCTCGGCCTCGTCACCGCGACGAAGGAGTACCAGGACACGCTCAAGCTCAAGGAAGGCCTGCTCGTCGGCTTCTTCCTCGCGGGCCTCGTGACGAT
>JAPLOE010000108.1 GCA_026692705.1 Planctomycetota bacterium | reverse complement strand
AGGCGACGCTGTGGTCGACCTCGGCCGAGAACGGCCAGTCGACGGGCGTGTACTTCGTCGGCCTCGAGCCGTCGCACGCGCGGCAACTCGGCAAGTTCACGGTGATCGAGGGGAGTGACCTCGAGAGCGGGAGCACCGGTGCACTGATCGGCGCGAACCTCGCCCAGGAGCTGCAGCTCTCGCTCGGCGACAAGATCGGACTGTCGGCGCCGGTGGTGGTGCCGTCGGAAGAGTGCGTTGACGGCGAGCTCGTCACCAAGGAGCGCCGCGTCGCGCAGACGCCGAAGGTCGGCACGTTCGAGATCGTCGGCATCCTCGGCCGCGAGGGTCTGGGCCGCAAGGGCGCCGGGCACGTGGTCGTCGCCGACATCGACGTCGCGGCGCCGTTGTTCGAGGACGGGCGCATCCAGCGGCGTTATTGGGTCACGCGCGACCCGCAGATCAACCTCGAGACGCTGCAGTCGAACCTCGGCGAAGCGTGGAGTTACGACCTCAAGCGCAGCGTCATCATCGGTCAGGCCGCCGACGAGCGCGCCTTCCGCAACGGCGTGCGTTTCGCGGGCCTGCTCGCGATGGTGCTCGGCCTGTACGTGATCTTCCACACGCTCTCGATGAGCGTGGTCGAGCGCGTGCGCGAGGTCGGCGTGCTGCACGCGCTCGGTTGCTCGCGCGCGCAGATCGGCCGCGTGTTCTTCGGCGAGGCCTTGTGCATCGCGGGCGCCGGCGGCCTGTTCGGGCTCGGCGGCGGTGTCGGGCTGGCGTGGTTCCTGCTGCGCAAGCAGGTCACGACGGTCGGCATCGGCGTAAACCTGCCGCGCCACAAGATGATCGAGCTGTTCGAGGTGCCGTGGCCCGTGGTCGGGCCGCTGGTCGCCGCGGGCGTCGCGATCGCGCTCGTGGGCTCGATCTATCCGCTCGTGCGCGCGCGCGACACCGACGCGGTGGCGGCGCTGCGTGGCGAGGACACTCGCGCGCGGAACGCCAAGGGCGCGAAGGGTTTCCAGTGGCTCGCGGCGGCGTTGCTCGCGCTCGTGATGCCGGCGATCTACTACGGCGTCGTGCCGGTGATCGGCGAGCAGCAGACCGAGCTCGTGCGCGTGATCCTGCTCGGCCTCGGTGTGCTCAGCCTGTTCATCGCGGTGCCGCTGGTCGCTCCGGCGCTGATCGCGTTCGTGTGCTCGCGGCTCGCGAAGCCTTTCGAGCGCCTGTGGCCGCTGGTCGGCCAGCTCGCGGCGCGCACGATGGCGCAGGGACCGGCCCGCATCGCCGGCGGTGTCGCCGGAATCGCGCTCGTCACCGCGGGTTTCGTCGGGTTGCACGGCATGACGCGCAGCCTCGAGGCCGAGATCGACGTGTGGAGCCAGGAAGCGTTCCGCGAACGCGTCTACGTGCGCGACATGCCGGCGCGCAGCTTCGAAGCGGTGGCGGCGACGCTGCACCAGCATCCGGAGGTGCTCGGCGTCGAGCCGAACATGGCGCGGCATTACGAGCCGTTCCTCGTGATCGGCACGCGCGAGTCGGAGCTCGCCAACTACGGCCCGTGCAAGGACGATCCCAAGTTGCTCGCGGCCTTGCGCGACGGCAAGGGCATGGTCGTCTCGCGGCGGCTCGCGAAGCACCGCGACTACGCGCTCGGCGACCTCGTGCACATGGAAGCGCCCGGCGGCCGCGTCGAGAGCTTCCCGGTGGTCGCGATCAGCGACGCCTACGGCTACTTCCCCGATCCCGACGAGCGCCTGTACGGCGTCGTCAGCGACCGCTGGATGAAGGAGCTCTTCTGCCTCGACACCACTGACGTTTCGAACTTCTCCGTGCGCTTCCGCGACGGGACGGACATCGACGACGCCGAGGCGATCGTGCGCGCGGCGCTCGAGCTGCCCGACCGCGGCGTGACGGTGAAGACGGGCGCCTTCCTGTACTGGTGGCACTCGACCGACATCGCGCGCGACTTCCTGCTGTTCGACATCATCCTCGCGCTGACGCTCGCGCTCGCGGGCCTGGGCGTGCTCAACGGCCAGCTCCTCTCGGCGCTCGAACGCTCGAAGGAACTCGGCGTCCTCAAGGCGCTCGGCATGAGCTGGCAACAGGTGTTCGGCAGCGTGATGCTCGAGTCGCTCGTCGTCGGCGTCGTCGGGGGAGCGCTCGGCGCCGCCCTCGGCGCAGCCGTGATCCCGGTCGTCGTGCAGGCGCTGACGGTCATCTCCGGCCTGCCGCTCCCGGTCGCGGGTCCCGGCATCTTCCTGCCGCTCGGCTTCGCCGGCGCCGTCGTGGTCTCGCTCGCCGCCGGGCTCTACCCGGTCTGGCGCATGCACCGCAACGACGCCATCGCGGCCGTCCGGCTCGGCGGCTGACCCCGTCCGGCCGATTTTGGCGCCGTGGGGGGCTGGACGAGGCCCCGCCGCTGCCGCTATAACCTTCTCCCCCAAAGGCGGGGACGTAGCTCAATCGGTTAGAGTACCGGCCTGTCACGCCGGTGGTTGCGGGTTCGAGTCCCGTCGTCCTCGCCACCTCGCCTTCCCGAGGCCCGCGGCACGCAAGTGCAGCGGGCCTCGGATTCTTTTGGCCGCTTCGCGGCGGGCCCGCAGCGCACGAGCGCACCGGGCCTCGGCCCTCCGCACGCAGGCGCAGCGGGCCTCGGGGCTTTTCCGGGGCTGGCGGGGGGCTATCCTCGGGCTCCCCAAGCTCCCGATGGACCTCGCCACGCTCCCGCCGCCGATCCTGATTTCCGACGAGCGGGGCCTGAATGGCCTGCTCGCCGAGGCCGAGGGTGCCACCCGCATCGCGGTCGACACGGAAGCGGACTCGTTCTTCAACTTCCGCGAGAAGGTCTGCCTCGTGCAGATCACGGTGGGAGAGCGCGACTTCCTCGTCGATCCGCTCGCGCGGCTCGACCTCGCGCCGCTCGGTCGGCTGTTCGCGGACCCGCGCAAGACCAAGGTCTTCCACGACGGCGAGTTCGACATCCTGATCCTCAAGCGCGAGTGGGGGTTCGAGTTCAGGAACCTGTTCGACACGCGCATCGCGGAGGCGGCGCTGGGCGTCGAGAGCCCGGGCCTCGCGGCGGTGTTGCGCGCGCGTTTCGGGATCGAGCTCGACAAGTCGATGCAGCGCTCGGACTGGAGCGCGCGGCCGCTGTCGGACAGGCAGATCGCCTACGCACGGCTCGACACGCGCTTCCTCGTGGCGCTGATGGAGTCGCAGCGGCCGGAACTCGAGTCGCGCAACCGCATGATGATCCTCGAGGGCGAGTGCGCGCGGCTCGAACGGCTCGTGCCGGCGCCGCTGGCCTTCTCGCCGGACGAGTTCGTCAAGCTCAAGGGCGCCCGCGCGCTCGATCTCGCCGCCCAGCGGCGCCTGCGCGAGCTGTACGCCGAACGCTACGCGCTGGCGGAGCGTTTCGACCTGCCGCCGTTCAAGGTCATCGGCAACGACACGCTGCTCGAGCTCGCGCGGATGGACGCGCGCAGCGAGGCCGACCTGACGCGCGTTCCGGGCTTCACGTACAAGCAGGTGCGCCGCGTCGGAGCCGCGCTGCTCGATGCGCTGGCGCGCGCGGAGAAGCTCGGCCCGCTCGAGCGCAGCCCGAACCTGCCGCCCAAGGACGGCGAGCCGCGCCTGGGCGAAGTCGAGTTCGAGCTGCACGAGCGCCTGAAGCAGTGGCGCCGCACGCGTGCGGAGCAGCTGGGCATCGACTCGTCGCTCGTCGTCAACCGGCTCGCGCTGGCGCGGATCGCTAGCACGAAGCCGACCAGCGCCGAGGCGCTGGCCGCCATCGATGGCCTGCTCGGCTGGCAGGTCAACCTGTTCGGCGCCGAGCTGGTCGAGGTCGTGCGCCGCGGCCTGCACGAGATTCCGACCGAAGCTCCCGGTGGCCAGCGGCGGCGCTTCCGCGGGCGGCGCGGCGGAGGTTGAACATGCCCGAGCCCGAATCCGTCGCTTCCATCGACACCTCCGGGCTCGCGCAGCGGCCGCTGGCGCTCGTGCGGCTGCACAAGCGGCGCATCGACGTGCCGCTCGCGCTGCTCGTCGCGATCGCCGCGCTCTATTTCGGGCTCTCGCTGCCGGTCATCAAGGTCAAGGGGATCTTCGTCGCCACCGAGTACTCGGTCTGGGGCGGCGTGAAGGGCCTGTGGGAGGACAGCGAGCACCTGCTCGCGATCATCGTCTTCCTGTTCTCGTTCGTGACGCCGATCGCCAAGCTCGCGCTGATCGCGCGCCTGTGGTTCGCGCCCATGGCGGCGGCGTCGCGCCGGCGCGTCCTCGAGTGGATGGAGGGCGTCGGGCGCTGGTCGATGCTCGATGTCTTCGCGGTCGCGATCCTGATCGTGGTCAACAAGATCGGGAAGACCAGTCCCGTGACGGCCATGGCGGGCGTCTACTGGTTCTGCGGCGCGATTCTGCTCTCGATGGCGCTCACGTGGTCCGTGAGGCGCGTCGCACTTCGCTCCTGAAAAGAAAAGAACCTGGGGGGAGCGGAAGGGAGGGAGAGCTGAGGGGAGGAGGAAAGAAGGGAAGCGGGGCGCCTGAAATGGCGCCGGGCCCAGCAGATGCCGGGCCCGGGTGGGCGGTGGTGGAGGCTAAGGGAGTCGAACCCTCGACCTTCGCATTGCGAACCCGACGCTCTACCAACTGAGCAAAGCCCCCACGCGAAGGGCGGGGAGGATCGCGGGGGGGGGGGGGCTTGCCATGGGGGGAGCGCCGGGAACCTCGGCGCGGCCAGCAGGGGCTCAGGCGCGAACGACGCAGGTGCCGCTGGCCCAGTCGTGCACGCTCTGCTTCTTGAGGCTCATCATCATCGTCGCGAGGTACAGGCCGCCGACCACGTAGGCGGCGAAGAGCACGCGGGGCATGCCGATGTGCTCGGTCACGAACACGGGCTCGGGGTGGCAGAGCGCGGTGTGCGCGAGCTCCCAGGGGATCAGCTTGAGCGCCGTGCGCAGGGCGGCGCGGGCGAAGGTGACGCGGCCGCCGTAGGTGTCGACGACGCGCAGGCCGAGCAGGCGCTTGCCGGGCGTGGCGTGGGAGCCGAGGCCCTCGAACAGCGTGTAGTAGAGGAAGGCGGGCAGGGTGACGGTGGCGGCGAGGAAGCCGTGCCACTGCCAGCCGGTGACGAGCTCCGGGCGGCCGACGGCGAGCGTGCCCCAGTGCAGCCCTTGCAGGGCCAGACCGAGCACGAGGCCGTCGAGCAGCGCCGCGGCGCCACGCCGGGGGATACCGGCGGCGGCGCGGGGCTCGTGGGGCAGGGTGGAAGGGGCGGACGCGAGCATGGGGCCGAGCATCGGACCGGCTCCGAGGGCGTTCAAGGCGCGGGAACGTGAAGGTTGGAGCGAGCGGCGGGAGCGGCTCCGGAAGAAACCTCCTCCGAAAGCCCGTCTGGGAGCCCCGCGCGGGCCGCCCCGCGACGACTTCATGGAAATTCCGGCCGAGATCCCTACACTCTTTGCCCCCGCAACTCTGCCGAGGAGATTCGCCGTGAAGGACTCGTTCCAGACCAAGACCCAGCTTTCCGTCGACGGGAAGACCTACCAGATCGCCTCGCTCAAGGCGCTGGAAGCGAAGGGGCACAAGCTCGCGCGCCTGCCCTTCTCGCTGCGGATCCTGCTCGAGAACCTGCTGCGCAAGGAAGACGGCAGCGAGATCACCGAGGCGACCATCCGCGGGATCCTCGACTGGAATCCCAGGGCCGAGCCGGACGACGAGATCGCGTTCAACCCTGCGCGCGTGCTGCTGCAGGACTTCACGGGCGTGCCGGTGGTGGTCGACCTCGCCGCGATGCGCGACGCGATGGTGGCCCTCGGCGGCGACCCGCGCAAGATCAACCCGGGCGTGCCGCTCGAGCTCGTCATCGACCACTCGGTGCAGGTCGACTTCTTCGGCGGCCCCGACGCGCTCGCCAAGAACAGCGCGCTCGAGTTCGAGCGCAACCGCGAGCGCTACCTGTTCCTGCGCTGGGGCCAGCAGGCCTTCGACAACTTCAAGGTCGTCCCGCCGGCGACCGGCATCGTCCATCAGGTCAACGTCGAGTACCTCGCGCGCGTCGTGATGGCCAACGACGGCTGGGCCTACTTCGACACGCTGGTCGGCACCGACTCGCACACGACGATGGTCAACGGCCTCGGCGTGCTCGGCTGGGGCGTCGGCGGCATCGAGGCCGAGGCGGCGATGCTCGGCCAGCCGGTGTCGATGCTCGTCCCGCAGGTCGTCGGCATGAAGCTCACGGGCAAGCTGCCCGAGGGCGCGACCGCGACCGATCTCGTGCTGCGCGTGACGGAGCTGCTGCGCAAGCGCAACGTCGTCGGCAAGTTCGTCGAGTTCTTCGGCCCGGGCCTCGCCACGCTGCCGCTCGCCGACCGCGCGACGATCGCCAACATGGCGCCCGAGTACGGCGCGACCTGCGGCATCTTCCCGATCGACCAGACCACGCTCGACTACCTCGCCTTCACCGGCCGCAGCGCGCACCAGGTCAAGCTCGTCGAGGCCTACGCGAAGGCGCAGGGCGTCTTCCACGACGCGTCGACGCCCGCGGCGGAGTACACCGACGTGCTCGAGCTCGACCTCGCGTCGATCGAGCCCGCGATGGCCGGTCCGAAGCGCCCGCAGGACCGCGTCAGCCTCAAGAACCTCAAGGCGAGCTTCGAGAAGGAGCTGCCGAGCCTGCTCGTCGGCGCCAAGGCCACGAAGCCCGGCGAGACCGGCGGTGGCACGGCCGTCGCGACGGCGGCGCCGAAGGTCGAGATCGAGATCGACGGCAAGCGCGCGACGCTCACGCACGGTTCGGTCGTGCTCGCGGCGATCACGAGCTGCACGAACACGTCGAACCCGAACGTGCTCGTCGCGGCGGGCCTCGTCGCGAAGAAGGCCGTCGAGAAGGGCCTGACGCGCGCTCCGTACTGCAAGACGAGCCTCGCGCCGGGCTCGAAGGTCGTCACCGACTACCTGAACCACGCCGGCCTGACGCCGTACCTCGAGAAGCTCGGCTTCTACACGGTCGGTTACGGCTGCACGACGTGCATCGGCAACTCGGGTCCGCTGCCCGACGCGGTGTCGAAGGCGATCGATGCGGGCTCGCTGTGCGTCGCGGGCGTGCTCTCGGGCAATCGCAACTTCGAGGGCCGTGTCCACGCGCAGATCCGCGCCAACTACCTCGCCTCGCCGCCGCTCGTCGTCGCCTACGCGATCGCGGGCCGCATCGACTTCGATCCGGCGACCGAGCCGATCGGGACGGGCAAGGACGGCAAGCCGGTGTTCCTGAAGGACATCTGGCCGACGCAGGCCGAGATCGCCGCGACGGTCGCGCAGAGCGTGCGCGCGGAGATGTTCGCCAAGAGCTACGGCTCGGTGTTCGAAGGCCAGCCCGAGTGGCGCTCGCTCGAGGTGCCGCAGGGGGCGACGTACACCTGGGACAAGGCTTCGACCTACATCAAGCGCGCCCCGTACTTCGACGGCCTGAGCCCCAAGCCGGCGCCCTTTGCCGACATCAAGGGCGCGCGCGTGCTGGCGTTCCTCGGCGACAGCATCACGACCGACCACATCTCGCCCGCTGGCAACATCAAGGCCTCGAGCCCGGCCGGCAAGTGGCTGCAGGAACGCGGCGTGAAGCCCGCGGACTTCAACCAGTACGGTGCGCGCCGTGGACAGGACGAGGTGATGGTGCGTGGCACGTTCGCCAACGTGCGCCTCAAGAACAAGCTGCTCTCGAACGTCGAGGGCGGGGAGACGATGCTCCTGCCGGACGGCAAGCAGATGTCGATCTTCGACGCGTCGGCCGAGTACCGCGCGCGCAAGATCCCGACGATCGTGCTCGCGGGCAAGGAGTACGGCTCGGGCTCGTCGCGCGACTGGGCCGCCAAGGGCCCGGCGCTGCAGGGCATCCGCGCCGTGATCGCCGAGAGCTACGAGCGCATCCACCGCTCGAACCTCGTCGGCATGGGCATGGTGCCGCTGCAGTTCCGTGCGGGCGAGAGCGCCGAGTCGCTCGGCCTCACGGGCCGCGAGACGTTCGAGATCCTCGGGCTCGCCGCCGGGATCTCCAGCGGCTTCAAGGATGGCCGCGAGGTCGAGGTCCGCGCCACGCGCGAGGACGGCAAGACGATCGCCTTCAAGGCGCTCGCGCGCATCGACACGCCGCAGGAACGCCAGTACGTGCTGCACGGCGGCATCCTCCAGTACGTGCTTCGCAAGCTCGCCGGGACGACCTGAGACGTCCTGACGGGAGGGAGCGCGGGGCGCATCGGACACGAGCAAGGTGTACGGTGCGCTCCGCGCGACACTTTTTCCGGGGCGCAGGCCCGCTTCCAAGGCTTCCATGAAACCCGAGCTCGTCCAAGTCACCCCCGGCAAGTTCGGTCGCACGGTGGCGCTGCGCATCGCCGAGCACCTCAACTCCGCCGTGCGCTCGCGCGGGATCGCGACGCTCGCGCTCTCGGGCGGGCCGCAGATGCACTGGGTCTATCGCGAGCTGCGCGAGCTGCAGCTCCCGTGGAGCAAGATCGAGTTCTGGTTCGCCGACGAGCGTTGCGTGCCCGAGCGCCATCCGGCGTCGAACTGGTTCGTCGCGTCGGACATCATCTTCGGCGACGTGCGCATCCGCTCCGAGGGTGCGTACCGGATCGACGGGCAGCGCACCGATCATGATGAGGTCGCGCGCGAGTACGAGGAGCGGTTGCCGCAGCAGATCGACGTCGCTTTGCTCGAGCTCGGCCTCGACGGGCACCTCGCCGGGCTGTTCCCGGGTTCGGCGGCGCTGCAGGAGAGTGAGCGCCTCGTCGTCGCCGTCGAGACCGGCCACAAGCCGCGCCATCGCATCACGCTGACTCCGGCGGGCTTCGCGCGCGTGAAGCAGATCTTCGTGCTCGCGACCGGACGCGATCGCGCCGTGGCGCTCAAGGCGGCGCTGGCGGAGGATGGTTCCGCGGAGGCGCTCCCCGCGAGCATCGCGAGCCGCGGCATCTGGTTCGTCGACTCGGGCTCGCTGCCGCGCAGTTAGGCGGCGAGCGCAACGACGCGTCAGAGCGGAGTACGGAGCCAGAGCAACTTTTTCTGCAAACTGCGGCCGGCGTCGACGGCCAC
>JAPLOE010000107.1 GCA_026692705.1 Planctomycetota bacterium | reverse complement strand
CATCGGCGAGCTCGCTGACCAGGCGGGAGAGATATTGCGGGTGGATCTTGCCGTCTCCGCCCGGCCCGCCCTCGGCAAGCTTGTCGAGGTCGGCGCGCGTGAAGGTCACGGGCACCGCGAGCGACTGCGGCATGCGGCCGTCGATGGCGAGCTGCAGGTCGAGCTCGGCGATGTGCACGGTCGCCTCGCGCGGGAAAACGTGGCTGATCTCGACGCGGAAGTGGCCGTCGGTCTTGGGCCGCGTCCAGGCCGCGAGCGCGGCGGCGGCGCCGCGGTTGGAGTCCTTCAGCGGGCCGGGGCGCACGATCAGGAGCGCGTGGTCGAGCTCGCCCTCGGCGCCGCGCACGTCCCCCTCGACGAACACGCGCGACCACGGCCCGAGCAGCGCGAGCTCGGGATCGACGCGCGTCGACGGTTGCGCCTCGACCGGGACGTGCTCCTGCGAGCCGGAGAGTGGCCCATCGAGCGGCTGCGGGCCTTCGATCGACGCGGTGCCGTTGTCCGGCGTCGCGACGTCGTTGTCGGAGTGCGGCTCGCGGCGCAGCAGGATCCACGCGACGAGCGCGAGCAGGGCGAGAGCGCCGAGCGCGAGCGCGGAGCGGTGTTTCGTGGCCACAGGAGGAGCTTCGCACGCGCGGGGCGCGCTCACCAGCGGCACGTTTTAGCGCGACGCGTGCGCGGCCATCGAGATGCGCTCGATCGCGTCGAGGCGCTCGCGGGAAGTGACCTTGCCGTATTCCCAGGCCGGGCCGCGCGGCTGCTCGACCGCCACGACGTACGGCTCGCCCGGGAAAAGCCGCAGCTCGGCGCGGCCGACGCGGTCGGTGACGAGCCGCGCCGTGCTCGCGCCGTCGCGCCCCAGGCCACGCACCGCGATCGGACGTTGGCTCGCCGGAAGGTCGCCTTGTTCGACCTGCAGCTCGATGCGCGTCAGCCACGGCCGCAGCGTCACGCCCTCGTCCGGCGCCCGCACGAAGTACACCGGATCCATCTGCGTCCACCAGTCCGGGTCGATGCCCATGCGCAGCTCGTAGAGCCCGCCCGCGAGCCCCGTGAAGCGGAACGAGCCATCGCTCGACGTGCGCACGGCCATGGCCTCGGGCTCGAAGCGATTGTCGAACCAGACGAAGCCGCGCCAGAGGAAGCGCTCGGAGTTGAAGACCGGGTTCTCGCGCGAGAGGTACAGCCATGCGCTGGCGCCGAGCGTGTGCTCGCCGACCGCGACCTGGCCCGAGTACGTGCACCCGCGGTCGAGCGTGATGCGGCCGATCCACAGGTTGAGCTCGCCACCGACGTAGAGGACGCGCGTCTGCGGCAGGTACCCATCGCAATAGGCGACGACCGCGATCTTGGGGGACGGCGTGCACGGCAGCTCGAACACGTCGTCCGGGCCGTCGACGTCGTCCTCGGCGAGCAGCTCCCGCGGCCGGTCGCCTTCGAGACGCCAGGCCTCGACATGGACGGCGCCGTGGCCATCGACGAGCCCGGTGTTGCCGCGCACGACGCACACGGGCGCGAGTTGCCACTGGAACGGGAGCACGATCAGCCCCTCGCGCTCGAGCGCCGCGCGCGACAGCCGCTCGCCGTTCAGCACCAGCGGAACCTCGGCGCGCACGCTGCGGAAGTTCTCGTGCTGCAGCGTGACGAGCAGGCTCGTGGGCAGGCGGTCGCGCCCCCGGAGCAGCTCCGTGACGTCGAGCTCGAAACGGCCGTTCCCGTCGACGTGCGCCGGAAGCCCGCCGCCGCGGAGCGAGTCGCGCGCGGCATTCTCGAGGTTCTCGGCGCGGAACTCCTCCTGAAGCTCGGCCCAGCTCACGTCGTCGACGTCAGTCCAGCGCTCGAGCGTCGCCGCCGCCAGGCTGGTCACGCGCACGTCGAGCGCGGCCTCGTACCCGCGCGTGCCGAGCCACTGGCCCTGCAGCACGACCGTCGCACGAATGCGCGCCGCGGCGAGCTCGTAGCGCTCGGACTCGGGCTCCATCCGCTCGTCCGGCTCCTTCGGCGCCGCGAGCGGCTCGAGCGGGCCGCTCGGAGCACGCGCGGCCATCGTTTCGAGCTCCAACGGTTCCGCGGCGAGCTGCGGCGGCTCAGCATGGGACGAGACGACGACCCAGATCGCGGCGCCGAGCGCTGCGAACGCCAGAAAGGAAGCGGCGAACCACCGAACGTCGAGCTTCATCTGCGAGCGGGCCGCGTGAGCGGCGCCGTGAGGCCGAGATCGGAATGCCGGGGGAGGCCTTCGAGGCTAGCAGGCGTCGAGCGGCGGCGCAGCGGGAGCGCCGGAAGTGCGCGAAAAACCTGCTCCCTTCGTCTCCCCCATCCCGGGCCCGCGTGCCTAGCATGGAGCCATGCTCCCCCTGCTCCTCGCCGTCACCGTCGCAGTGAGCGCCCCCGCGGACGCCACGTTCCACCCCACGCACCTGCTCGTGAAGGTCAAGCCGGACGCGTCGCCGCGCGACGTCGAGGCCCTGCACCACGCGCTCGGTGCACGAGTGCTGCGCGACATCCCGCAGATCCGCTGGCAGGTGCTCGAGGTGCCGCGTGGCAAGCGCGATGAGCTGCGAGCGTTGTACGCGAGCGAGACGGCGCTGTTCGAGCACGCGGAGCTCGACCGCGGCCGCAAGCCGGCCTACGTGCCCAACGACCCCATGTGGCCGGGCATGAACCACCTCGTCAACATCGGCGTCGACATCGCCTGGAACACCGAGCGCGGCGACCCGTCGATCGTGGTCGGCGTGATCGACACGGGGCTCGAGACGACGCACCCCGACCTCGCGGCGAACGTGTGGACCAACCCTGGCGAGATCGCGGGCAACGGCATCGACGACGACCAGAACGGCTACGTCGACGACGTGCACGGCTACGACTTCGCCTACAACGATCCGATCCCCAACGACGTGTTCGGACACGGCACCGCGTGCGCGGGAATCATCGCTGCGGTGCAGGACAACAACCTCGGCGTCACCGGCATCGCGCCGCTGTGCCGCATCGCCGGCATCAAGACCGCGATCGACTCCGGCTACCTGTACGACTCGGCCAACGTGCCGGGGATGATTTACTGCGCCGATCAGGGCTTCAGCGTCATCTCGATGAGCTTCTACTCCGACGACGTGACGCTCGCGGAGCGCGACGCGATCGACTACTGCTGGGAGCACAACGTCGTGCCGGTCGCGGCGGCGGGCAACGACGCGCGCGTGTTCCCCTACAATCCGGCGGCCTACGAGAACGTGATCTCGGTCGCGGCGCTCGATCCTTCGCTCAACAAGGCGGGCTTCTCGAACTGGGGCACCTGGGTCGACGTCGCAGCGCCGGGCTTGAGCGTGAGCACCACGACGACCGGCGGCGGCTACACCACCGGCTTCGCCGGCACTTCCGCGGCCTGCCCGCACGTCGCTGGTGTGGTCGCGCTGCTGCGTTCGTACGCGCCCCAGGCGACGCCCGCGCAGATCCGGAATGCGCTGGAAAACTCGTGCATTCCCGTCTCGCAGGCTCCGCTCGGCGAATACACGGGCTACGGCCGCATCTGGGCGCCCGGTGCGCTCGCCTGCCTGCAGGCGCCGTGCACGGTCGGTGCCGCGCGCTTTCACTTCTTCGCGCCCTGCGGTGGCAGCCCGGTCGCGGCGCTGACTCCGGGCGTGAGCGCGGGAACGCCGCCGTACCTCGCCTACGGCACGCACTTCGACCTCGCGGCGAAGGCCGCGGTGCTCACGGCCTCGAACTTCACGCTGCCCGCGCTCGTCCGCAACCGCAACGAGCTGCAGGTGCCGGGAACGAACATGAACTCCGTGCTCACGGTGTCGCTCAACAACGGGGCGAACCTGTTCCCCGTGTTCTGGCAGCCGGGCGCGGGCCTGCGCTACGCGATGAGCGACCTCGGAACGTCGGGCCCCGGCAGTCCGGTCGTCACGGGCGCGTTCCTGCAGAGCTACGCA
Source organism: Planctomycetota bacterium (assembly GCA_026692705.1). GTDB lineage: Bacteria > Planctomycetota > UBA1135 > UBA1135 > F1-120-MAGs118. Next base: position 4 of record JAPLOE010000107.1, on the reverse strand, counting down.
CGCG
>JAPLOE010000106.1 GCA_026692705.1 Planctomycetota bacterium | reverse complement strand
CGCTCGGCGTCGCGGCCCTTGAACAGGAAGCCCTCGATCTCGTTGGCGGCGTAGCAGATCGAGCCGTCCTTCTCGAAGCGCTCGGTCAGGTAGCTCTTCAGGCAGCTGCGCAGGTCGCCCTCGTAGAGGCGGCCGTCGCGCGCGTGGACCTCGCCGAACACGAGCACCTTGCCCGGTCCGAAGACGTCCGCCGGCAGCCAGTAGAAGGCCGACCAGTCGATGCCCAGGCGCAGGTCGCTCTCGGCCTGCACGCCAAGGACGGCACCGTGTGCAACGTCGCGCACGAGATCGAGGGCTTCCTGTTCAAGGGCCGCGACGCCGAGCGCCACTTCCACGAGACCGGCCGCTTCGACTACGTCTCGACCGGCGGTTACTACCACTCGCTGCCCTCCGACCCGCTGCGCCAGTTCATCGACGCCGCCGCCGAGGCGCAGCGCGCGATGGGCTTCACCAACGAGAAGGACCACCCCGAGGTCGCGCCCAGCCAGTTCGAGATGAACTTCTCCTACTCGGAGGCGCTGATCGCCGCCGACCAGTTCCAGCTCTACAAGCTGCTCTGCCGCCAGATCGCCGCGACCATGGACATGACCGCGTCGTTCCTGCCCAAGCCCGTCGTCGGCATCAACGGCTCGGGCGCGCACACGAACATCTCGGTCGGCAAGGGCAAGACCAACCTGTTCCACGACAAGAAGGGGCAGGACGGCGTGTCGAAGCTCGCCTGGCAGTTCATCGACCGGATCCTCAACTCCGGCTCCGACCTGTGCCTCGTGCTCAACCCCTCCGTCAACGCCTACCGCCGCCTCGACCCGCACTTCGAGGCGCCCAACCAGATCAAGGTCTCGCCGGTCGACCGCGGCTCGATGATCCGCATCCCGCTCGGCAACGAGAAGAGCGCGCGCATCGAGGTCCGCTCGGTCGCTCCGGACGCCAACATCTACATGACGCTGTATGCGCTCTTCCGCACCGGCTTCGAGGGCCCGGAGAGCGACGCGAAGGACGAGGCCAAGCGCACGCGCACGCGCTTCCTGCCCGACAACATCTTCGACGCCATCCGCCTCTACAAGTCGCGCGAGTGGATGAAGTCGACCTTCGGCGCCGGCGTGCACGAGAAGTTCGCCGAGCTCAAGCTCGCGCAGGCCGAGCGCTGCCCCAAGGCGCTGGGCACGCGCGTCAAGGCCGCCGAGGTCCAGTTCCACCACGAGGTCACCAACCAGTACCTCTGGAACAACTTCTAGGCCGAGCCCGTTCCAAGTGACGCGCCCCGCGCGATCCTCACCGGATCACGCGGGGCGCTGTGATTTTCCGGCGGCCTCGATCAGGCCCGCGCGGTCACGGGCAGAAGCTCGCGTAGACGGCGTCGCTGGTGTTGAAGGTCAGCGGGCCGCCGATGGGGTCGCGGAAGACGAGCTGGAAGCTCCAGGTGTCGCCGGGGGCGATCAGGGCAGTCGGCTGGGCGGGGTCGTTGAAGTCGACGGCGTACTGGGCGAGGCCCGAGGCGTCGGCGTAGACGACGGGCAGGCGGCGGATGGGCGTGCCGAGGCAGAGCGTGCCGTCGCCGAAGGGCAGCAGCGCCTGGTTGCGGCTCATGTAGAAGCGGCCGGCGTGGCCGGGCGGGACGCCCTGTGCGGAGATCGTGAACGTGTTGAAGGCGAGCGAGGTCGAGCCCGCGGCCGAGCAGGTGGCGCCGTTCGAGAACGTGTTCGGGGTCGAGATGCAGTAGCTCGCGGTCTCGCAGATCGGGGCGCCGAGGGCGAGCCAGTCGAGGTCGGTGGTGTTCGAGATGCCGAGGTCACCCGGCGTGAGGTCGAGCAGCAGGTTCGCGGTGCCGCCGGGGGGCAGGACGGTCGGGAGCGCGAAGGCGAGGTCCTCGATCACCTGACCGGGCGCGGGGTTGGGGATCGTCTGCTGACCGGACTGGTCGACGGCGAAGGCGAGGCGCGGGGTCGCGCCGGTGAGGTCGAGCGTGCCCGTGATCGGCAGCGCGAAGGGCAGCGGGCCGACGGCGGAGACTTGCCCGAGCAGGTCGAGCTGGAACGAGAGCTCCGCCGGCACCACTCCGGTGATCGTGAAGATGCCCGGGAGGCCGGTCGGCGCGAGCGCCGCGGGAACCGCCGGGCCGGTCTGCACGAGCAGCACGTCGTCGATGGTGCCCTGTCCGAGCGGCAGCGGCAGCGTGATGCCGCCGGGGAAGATCGAGTTGGGCTGCTGCGTGCGGAAGGTCGAGTACAGCACCTCGAGCGTGAGGTCCGCGCTCGCCGCCTGACGGCCGATGACCGACACGGAGAGGTCGCTCACGAGCAGGACGCCCGTCTTCGAGTCGAGCGTGCCGCGGAAGCCGCCCGCCGGCGTGCCCACGATGTTGAACTCGGTCAGCGCGGTCGCGGTGAGCGGGATCGCCGTGTTGTTGCACGTGCCGAACAGGCTCGTGCAGGTGCGCGTGCCGGTCGGGTTCGCCGTGGCGTCGTAGCTGCCGATCGCGGTGCCCGGCAGCGGCAGCGAGATGTCCGAGACGATCGAGGTCGTCGACAGGCCGTCGAGGGAGAACTGGTAGGACTGGGCGGCGGCGAGCGGCGCGAGCAGGGCGAGGGCGCTGAAGGAACGAAGCAGCATGGGGGATCCGATGGGCAGGAGCCGACGAGACGGGCACTGAGAAGGACTCCGCAATGCTCGCAGTGGCCTGCGGGAACCGCAAGTGGGGTAGCATCCCGCGCCCTTGAAGCCCAAGCCGCGCCCGAAGCTCGAGATCCACAAGGGCGACAACCTCGCCGTGCTGCGCGGGTTCCCGGCGGCGAGCTTCGACCTGATCTACGTCGACCCGCCCTTCAACACCGGCCGCAGCCAGCGCCGGCGGGCGCTCTCGACCGTCCGCGACGAGGCCGGCGACCGGACGGGCTTTCGCGGGGAGCGCTACCGCACCGTCGAGCTGCGCGTGCGGGCCTTCCAGGACAGCTTCGACGACTATCTGGCCTTCCTGGCGCCGCGGCTCGAGGAGGCGCGGCGCGTGCTCAAGCCCACCGGCAGCCTGTTCGTGCACCTCGACGCGCGCGAGGTGCATTACGTCAAGGTGCTGCTCGACGGCCTGTTCGGCCGCGAGTGCTTCCAGAACGAGCTGATCTGGGCCTACGACTACGGCGCGCGCACCAAGCGCCGCTGGGCGCCCAAGCACGACACGATCCTGTGGTACTCCAACGATCCGGAGCGCTACACGTTCCACTACGACGCGATCGACCGCATCCCGTACCTCGCGCCCAAGCTGGTGGGCCCGGAGAAGGCGGCGCGCGGCAAGACGCCGACGGACGTGTGGTGGAACACGATCGTGAGCCCGACGGGCGCGGAGAAGACGGGGTATCCGACGCAGAAACCGCTGGCGATCCTCGAGCGCATCGTGCGCGTGCATTCGTCGCCCGGCGATCGCCTGCTCGACTTCTTCGCGGGCTCCGGCAGCTTCGGGCACGCGGCGCTCAAGGCCGGGCGCGAGTGCGTGCTCGTCGACCAAAGTTCACAGGCGCTGGCGGTGATGGCGCGCCGTCTCGCAGATGGGAAGCCGCGCTTCGTCGGGTGGAGCCCGAGGAAATCCGCGAAGTCGGGACGCGGGGTTCGCAAGCGACCGATCCGGACCTAACATCGCGCCATGAAAGTTGCGCCCGCTGCCATCGGCTTCGGCCTGCTTCTCGCCGCCTTCCCGCTCGCCACCGCCCTGCACCGCTCGATGTACGCCGCCTCCGGACAGCACGACCAGCCGCCCGTCGGGTACTCCGACACGCCGGTGCTGCCGGGACAGAAATGGCGCGTGCACGACATCGATCGCCCCGTGCCGCCCGCGGTGACGCCGGGTGAGAACGGTGCGCCGCCGAGCGATGCGGTCGTGCTGTTCGACGGCAAGGACCTCTCGCTGTGGGCGAGCGGCGACGGCGACGCGAAGTGGCTCGTGAGAGAGGGCTTCGCGGAAGTCAACGGCACCGGCAGCATCCGCACGCGCGACTCCTTCGGCGATTGCCAGCTGCACATCGAGTGGGCGACGCCCGCCAAGGTCGAGTCGAGCTCGCAGGGGCGCGGCAACTCGGGCGTGTTCTTCCTCGGCCGCTACGAGATCCAGGTGCTCGACTCCTTCGAGAACCGCACTTACGCCGACGGTCAGGCCGGCGCCATGTACGGCCAGTTCCCGCCGCTCGTCAACGCGAGCCGCGGCCCGGGCCAGTGGCAGAGCTACGACATCGTCTTCCGCGCGCCGCGCTTCGAGGGCGAGAAGCTGCTCCAGCCCGCGCGCGTGACGCTCTTCCACAACGGCGTGCTCGTGCAGGACGCGCAGGAGTACCTCGGGCCCTCGGCGCACCGCACGCTGCCGAGCTACAGCCCCGCGCACCCCTCGACCGGCCCGATCGAGCTGCAGGACCACGGCAACCCGGTCCGCTACCGCAACATCTGGCTGCGCAAGCTCTGAAAAGCCGCTGCGGGAGCCTCGAGCGTGGCCCCCGCGCTCTCGCTTTTGCCACCGGGCTGGACAAAACCGCCTGCGGGAGGCGATCCTCTCCGCCCTACCCATGGACATGCACAGCGTTCACTCGTTCCTCGCCGCGTGGGGCCCCTGGGCCGTCCTCGCGGTCGGTGTCGGCTCCGTCGCTCTCACGGGTCTCGCCTTTGGCGTGTTCCTCTACTCGCAGCTGATCGGCGAGGAGAAGGGTGACGCGCACGGGCACGGCGGCCACGGTCACGACGACCACGGCCACGCCGCGCACCACTGATCATGCGCCGTCCGGCCGCGCTGCTCGCGGCCGCGTTCGCCCTCGCCCTCGCGGTCGCCCTGTGGTTCTACCTGTCGTCGGGTCGCGACGGCGGTGGAGCGGAGCGTCCGGCGGAAGAAGCGGCGGCGCCCGAGGATCCCGGTTCGGTCGAGGCTCCGGTCGAGCGTCCTGAACAGGACGATCCCGAGCGAGAGGGCGCGCCGGGCACGCTGCAGCCCGATCCGACGGCGCCGGCGGAGACGGAGCGGCCCGCGGGCGCGCGCGACCTGCTCGTGGTGCGTGCGCGCACGTTCGAGCCGCTCGCGGACGTCGAGGTGCTGTGGTGGCCGCGTGCCGCGCGTGGGGACGAGGAGCTCAACCCCTCGTGGCGCTGGGCGCAGCGTTCGGGGCAGGACAAGGACCTGCCGCCGGGGTACCAGATCGTGCGCTCGAACGCGCAGGGTGTCGCGTGGCTGCCGGATGCGCCGACGGGCGTGCGCGTGATCGCGCGCGCGCAGGGCTGGCTCGGGATCGCGTCGTTCGAGCCGGGCGAGACGCCGCCGATGGTCGTCGAGTGCTGGCGCGATTTTGCGGTGAGCGTGCGCGTGGTCGACGGCAATGCGGCGCCGGTCGAGGGAGCCGAAGTCGCGATCCGCGAGGACGAGGGCACGTGGAGCTACGCCGGCGTGCGCGCGCGGACCGGAGCGGACGGGCTCGCGCACTTCCCGCACTTTGGCGCGACCTATTCGGCCTTCGTGCCGGAGCTGCAGAGTGCGTGGGTGGTGCTCGAGGAGCTCTGCGAGCCGCGCGTGAAGCGCGAGGTCGGGCTCGATGTGCTGCAGCGCGAGCCGTTCACGCTCGAGCTGCGGCCGGGCGGCGAATGTGAGGTCAAGATCGTCGACGAGGATGGCTCGGCGCCCGAGGGCAGCTTCGACGTCTTCCTCGGTGTCGTCACCAGCGACGACGCGAACATCGACGAGCTGCATCCGTTCTGGATCGACAGCGTGAAGCGCGTCGGAGTCGAAGGTGGCAGCGTCGTGTTCCGCAACGTCGCGCTCGGGAAGCGGCTCGTCGCGAACGTGACGCGCGAGGGCACGATGGCGTTCCAGCGTGCGGTCGAGCTCGGGCCGCGCACGCAGTCGGAGCGCGCGACGATCGAGGTGCGACTGGGCCAGCGCGGGGCGACGCTCGTGGGGCGTGCGCTCGATGCGGAGGGCAAGCCGCTCGTGGGAACGCTCGTGCAGGTGCGCATCGGCGGCCCTGACGAGGACCAGCGTTACCAGCTCGGGCCGGCGCGGCGCACCGATGCGGAGGCGCGCTTCCGCTTCGAGATCGAGACGGGCGAGTGGCTCAAGGAACGGCCGTTCATGGCGCAGCTCGTGCAGATGGGCGAGGACGGCGCGGACCTCGCGGCGGCCGAACGCCCGCTGCCGCCGCTCGTGCAGGGCGCCAACGAGCTCGGGGACTTCCGGCTCGCGGAATTCCCCGTGTTCGCGACGGGGCGTGTCGTCGATGGCGAGGGCCAGCCGGTCGGCGGCGCGCGCGTGCAGGCGCTCGTCCGCGGCGTCGAGCCGGGCGGCAGCGAGCCGTACCTGCAGCCGCTCGACCGCAGCCCGGCGCTGACGGATGCGCTCGGCCGTTTCACGCTGCGTGCGCCGGCGCGCCACCGCGAGCTCGAGCTCGTCGCCAAGAAGGCGCACCTCGAGAGCCATCCGATCCGCGCCACGCTCGGCACGCGCGACCTGCAGATCGAGCTGGTCGCCGGCGGCGACATCGCGGGCCGCCTGCAGGTCGATCCGGCGCTGCCCGCGTCGCGTTTCTACGTGTTCGCGGAGCCCGAAGTTCCGAGCGGAACCGACGGCGACATGCAGCCGATGCGGCCCGACGCCGACGGGCGTTTCCTGCTGCGCGGGCTCAAGCCCGGCACCTACCGCGTGCTCGTGCGCGACGATCAGGGCTGGAACGAGGTCGCAAGCGTGCCCGGCGTGCTCGTCAAGGCGGGCGAGCGGACGAACGATGTGCGGCTCGATCCGATCGACCTCTCGGGGCGCATGCGCACGGTGAAGCTCTCGATCCTCGAGGTCGACGGCACGCCGTACCAGGGTGAGGTGTACGCGTTGCTCACGCGCCGCGATCCCGAAGGCGAGCGCACCGAGTACGTGCAGGTGAAGCAGGGCAGCGCGAGCGTGATCTACGAGCTCGAACCGCCGTCGGTATCCGTCACGGCGCCGGGGCGGCTGGGCGTGTTCATCGAGCGGCTCGACAGCGACCGCAGCGTCACGCTCGAGGAAGCGCCGAAGCTCACGTTCGTGCTCGCACCGCCCGCGCAGGTTCCGGCCCAGCCGGTGTTCCTCACCGTCGAGATCCGGCCGACGGGCAAGCAGGAAGGGATGATCACGTGGCTCGCGAATTCCGCGGACTTCAACTCCGCGGGAGTCGCGCAGGTCGACGGCATCTACAGCGGCCGCGTGCGAGTCGCGGTGACGGTGTCGTACCGCAGCGAGGAGCGCTGGATGACGACGGAAGTGCCGAGCGAGGTGGAGCAGTTCATCGACATCGCCCCGCGCGCGGACCAGCGTGTCGAGATCAACCTCGATCCCGAGGTGCTCGCGCGCGCGATCCAGACCGTGTCGGCGCAGTGACTTTCGCGCTCCTGGTGCGCGTCAGGCGACGAACAGCCACAGGACGCCGAGCACGTCGAGCACCGCGATGCCGCTCGCGATCCACACCAGCGGCCCGGGGCGCAGGGAACGCAGCTCCTGCGTGAGTTGCAGCGCGAGCGCGGTGCCACCGATCCCGACGCCCAGACCGAGCGTCCGTTTCCAGTCGCCTCAACAGCTCTCGCGCGCGAGCAGGATGCCCGCGGGCGCGACACAGGCAGAGACGAGGGCGAGGATCGTTTTCATGGAGGCAACTGTGGTGCGTGGCTGGATCGGTTTCCAGTCCTGCGCGACTGAAGTCGGCCAATTCGCGGAGCGTGGCGCGGCCGTTGCCGGGCCGGGCGGGGCGGAGGATGATGCGAAGCCCCGATGCAGACGCAATCCAAGCCCAAGGTCGTGTCGCTGGCCGCTGTGGTCCTGCTCGGTGCGTGCGCGCGCGTCGAGAACGCGGGGCCGCTGCCCGAGACGCGCGTGCTGACGTGCGAGGAGGCGCTGGAGGCGGAGGTGCTCGTGTCGCGGCAGCGCTGCGCGGCCTGCCACGCGAGCGAATCGACGCGCGTGACGCCGGAGCCGGCGCCGACGCTCGACACGATCGGGGCGCGGCGCACGCCCGAAGGCCTGCGGCGCTGGCTCGCCGATCCGCACGCGGTGAAGCCGGGCACGGCGATGCCGGATCTGCTCGCGAAGCTCGAGACGAAGGAACGCGAGCGCGCACTGGATGAGCTCGTGCACTACCTCGCGGCGCAGGGTGGGCCGTTGGTGCAGGTGGAGCGTGAGGCGGAGCTCTCGGAACTCGAACTGGGCCGCAGGCTCTACCACGAGGTCGGTTGTGTCGCGTGCCACGCGCCGCAGGAGGACGCCGAGGATCTCGCGCGGCCGCTGATGTCGTTCCCCGCCGACGAGCGCATCGCCCCGCAGGTTTCCGCCGATCTCGGCAGCCCGGCCTTCGACACGGAGGTCGAGCCGTTGGCGCGTTTCCTCGAGGATCCGCTGGCGGTGCGGCCCTCGGGGCGCATGCCGTCGCTGTCGCTCGAAGGCGAGGAGGCGCGTGCGATCGCGACGTACCTGCTGCGCGGGCGCATCGGCGCGGAGGGCATCGAGGAGACGCCGGGCTGGCGCTGGCGTTACTACGAAGGCGATTTCCAGCGCGCGACGCCGGGTTTTGACGGTGCGAAGGTCGTGGCCGAAGGGCGGCTCGAGTCGCTCGAGGAACTGCCTCCGCACCGGCCCGATCACTTCGGCTTCGAGTATTCCGGGCAGATCCACGTCGCGGAGTCGGGCAGCTACACGTTCTGGACGCGCTCGGACGACGGTTCCGTGCTGCACGTCGATGGACGCAAGGTCGTCGACAACGACGGCGACCACGCGCCGCTCGAGCGTTCCGGTGAAGTGCAGCTCGAGGCCGGGCCGCACGAGATCACGGTCACGATGTACGAGAATGCCGGTGGCGAGGAGCTCTCGATCCACTGGAAACGGCCGGGTGGCGAGAAGGAGCCGCTGCCGCAGAGTTTCCTGTCGCACGGCAGCGCGCGCATGCGCGGTGGAGCGCCGTTCACCCTCGACGCGCGCAAGGTCGCGAGCGGGCGCAAGCGCTTCGCGGAACTGGGCTGCGCGGCGTGCCACACGATCGAGGGGCGTGGCATCGAGGCGCCGAAGGAGCGGAAACTCGCGGAAATCGCGGGGAAGATCGGCTCAGGCTGCCTTGCGGAAGCTCCGCGGGGCGCGGCGCCGAAACTCGCGCTCGGCGAACGCGAGCGCACGCTCGTGCGGTCGTGGCTCACGAACGTGAACGCGCTCGAACGGCCGCGCAGCGACAAGGAGGAGCTCGACGCGACGCTCGCGCGACTGGATTGCCGCGCCTGCCACCGCCGCGACGGCACGGGCGGGCCTGCGCCGGAACGCGCGCGCTACTTCCGCGAGACGGTCGAGGCGGATCTGGGCAACGAAGGGCGCCTGCCGCCGCTGCTCGAGGGCGTCGGGCGCAAGCTGCACGAGGACTGGATGGCGCGGGTGCTGCTCGACGCCGCGCGCGTGCGGCCCTACGTCGCGGCGCGCATGCCGCTGTACGGTCCGGCCAACGTGTCGAGCCTGCCGAAGCTCTTCGCGAGCGTCGACGCGCCGGAGCCGAGCGCGCCGCAGCCGTTCGATCCCGATCTCGTCGAGGCCGGGCGCAAGCTCGCGGGCAAGAAGGGGCTGGGTTGCATCCAGTGCCACCGCTTCAACGGCGTCGAATCGCTCGGGATTCCCGCGGTCGATCTCGCGACGGTGCGCGAGCGCGTGCGCGGGCCGTGGTTCCGCCAGCTGCTCAGCGATCCCAAGTCGCTCGGCCTCAACACGCGCATGCCGGAGATGTGGCAACGCGTCGAGACGGCGAACGGCACGAGCTTGCGCAGCCCGGTCGCGGACGTGCTCGACGGCGATCCGCAGCGCCAGATCGAGGCCTTGTGGCAGTACCTGTCGCTCGGAGTCGCGATGCCGCTGCCCGATGGACTGCTCGTTCCGGAGCGCGAGTACGAGCTCGTGCCGGCGGGCGAGCCGGAGCTGTGCGCGGTGTTCCTGCGTGGCCACACGCCGCGTGGCCTGATGGTCGGCTTGCCGGAGCAAGTGCATTACGCGTGGGATTTCGAGCACTCTCGCGCGGTGTGGATGTGGCGCGGGCGCTTCTTCAACGCGGGCGGAACGTGGAACGGGCGCGCGGGCGGGCTCGAGCGGCCGCCGACGAGCGACGCGTACGAGTTCCCGGCGGGTGGAGCGCTCGAGAGCGATCCGGAGCTCGTGCCGAAGGCGCTCGGATGGAAGCTAGACGCGGCGAAGCGGCCGGTGTTCCGCTACGCGCTCGGTGGTGCGACCGTCGAAGAGACGCTGCAACCGAAGCTGACGGCCTCCGGTGCCGTGCTCGTGCGCCGCGTGGTCGTGAGGAGCCCCGCGAGCTCGCCCGCGCCGGTCCTGAAGGTCGCAGCGACGAAGAAACAGCTCGAATTCCAGCGCGAAGGCGATGAACTCGTCGCGCGCGCCGCATGGGAGGTGCAACCGTGATGCTCACGACACTTGCGGCGCTGACGCTCGCGTTCGCGCAGGACGACTCGCGCGAGGCGCGTTACTGGCGCATCGAGACCTGCAAGATCCCCGAGGGGATCGAGCTCGAGGTGGGGGGCTTGCTGCAACTGCAGGACGGGCGAGTGCTCGCCTGCACGCGGCGCGGAGAGGTCTGGTCGATCGCGGACGCGTTCGGGCCCGAGCCGAAGTTCGTGCGTTTCGCGCAAGGCCTGCACGAGCCGCTCGGGCTCGTGGAGCGCGACGGCTGGATCCACGTGACCCAGCGCGGCGAGCTCTCGCGCATGCGCGACACGGATGCGGACGGCCGCGCCGACGAGTTCGAGACGATCTGCGATGCGTGGCCGATCTCCGGCAACTACCACGAATACAACTTCGGGCCCGCGCTCGACCGCGACGGCAACTTCTGGATCACGACCAACAAGCCGTTCGGCGACGAGCCCTACGGACGTGCGAAATGGCGCGGTTTTGCGCTGAAAATCACGCCCGACGGAGTGATGACGCCGATGGCCTGCGGCCTGCGCTCGCCGGCCGGCGTCGGCTTCAGCCCGTGGGGCGACCTCTTCTACACCGACAACCAGGGCGAGTGGTGCGGCGCCAGCAAGCTCGCGCACATCGAACCCGGCGACTTCCACGGACATCCGTGGGGCACGTTCGCCTGCGAGGATCCGCTGTGGAAGTTCACCAAGCCCGCGGCGCCGCCGGATGGCATGAAGATGCCCGACGTGCAGGGCGTGATGCCGAGCTTCAAGCTGCCGGCGGTGTGGTTCCCCTACGACAAGATGGGGCGCTCGCCCGCGGGATTCGTCTGGGATGAAACCGGCGGGCGCTTCGGGCCGTTCGGCGGGCAGATGCTCGTGTGCGACCAGTACCAGTCGTCGGTGATGCGCGTCTCGCTCGAGAAGGTCGGCGGTCGCTGGCAAGGCGCCTGTTATCCGCTGCGACTCGGCTTCCAGTGCGGCATCATCCGCGTCGCGTGGGATCGCGACGGGCAGCTCCTGTGCGGCGAGACCGACCGCGGATGGGGGAGCCTCGGCGGGCAGACGATGGGCCTGCAGCGGCTCGTGTGGACGGGCGAAGTGCCGTTCGAGATCCGCGAGATGCGCGCGCGGCCCGATGGTTTCGAGCTGGAGTTCACGCGGCCCGCGGAGCGCAAGGTGGCGAGCGAGGCGAGCTCCTACGAGCTCTCGAGCTACACGTACCTGCTGCACGAGACCTACGGCAGCGACGAGACCGACACGGCGAAGTGCGAGGTGAAGAGCGTCGAGCTGTCCGAGGATGGACTGCGCGCGCGCCTCGTCGTCGAGCCGCTGCGCGAGGGTTACGTGCACGAATTGCGCGCGAAGCTCACGGCGGCGGACGGCGAGCCGATCCTGCACGAGAAGGCCTACTACACGCTGGCGCGGCGCCCGCGCTGAGCGTCGGCTCCACGGGAATCGCCGCAGGCGCTATCCTGCCCTCGCCCATGTTGTCGCGCCTCCTGTGCCTGTCCTTGCTCGCGCCCACGGCCCTCGTGGCGCCGCAGGACGCCGTCGCGGAGCTCGCGACGCGGCTGCGCAACCCGAAGCTCACGCTCGACGAGCGCATCGCGCTCGAGGAGAAGATGCTCGCGTTCGGCGAGAACGGCGCGCGCACGCTGCAGAAGATCGTCGAGGAGCGCATCCAGCGCACCGACGAGCACGTGAAGAAGACCGAGAAGGCCTACCTCGCGGATTTCGAGAAGGCGGCGCGCAAGCTGATCGAGGGGCGGCTCGACAAGGACGCTCTCGCGGAGATCGAGACGGCGCGCAAGGTGGTGCTCGACCTCAGCAAGGACGCGGCGCTCAGCAAGGAACGCATCCACAACGAGGGCGATCCGGCGCGCGAGAAGCTCTCGAAGCTGCTGTTCGTGCAGCTGGATCAGGTGCTCGAGGCGAAGCCGGAGCTCGCGGCGACGCGCGACACGCTCTCGAACGAGTTGTTCGACATCGAGCAGGACCACGCGTTGTGGCAGCGCTGCAACTGGGGCATTCCGGAGAAGAAGCGCGGCAAGCCGCTCGCCGATCCGGTCAACCGCTGGCCCGAGCTCGAGCAGGCCGAGGCCTGGGCGTGCCTGATGGCGACGCCGATGAGCGACAGCGATCGCGAGGTTTTCTCGAAGAATCGTGCGATGGCGCCGGAGCTCGCGGAGCCCGAAGAGGCGGCCGGGATCCTCGACCTCAACCGCCTGCGCGTGCTGCTCGGCCTCAACGCGCTCCTGTGCGACGTCAAGCTGTGCGCGGCGGCGCGCGACCACTCGAACGACATGCGCACGCTCGGTTTCTTCGCGCACGAGTCCCCGGTCGAAGGCAAGAAGACGCCGTGGGACCGTGCGGCGCGCTTCGGAACGAGCGCCGGAGCCGAGAACATCGCCGCGGGCCAGCAGACCGGCGCGGACGCGAACCTCGCCTGGTGGTACAGCCCCGGCCACCACAAGAACATGCTCGGAAGCCACTCGCGCATGGCGCTCGGCCGCAGCGAGCACCTGTGGACGCAGATGTTCGGCTGAGAGCGTCTCGGGCTTCGTCGACGAACGCGGATTTTTCCGGGATGGGTGCGCGCGCGAGCTTTCGCGCTCGGCGGCGCGCGGGCAAACTGCTCGCCCTCTCCGGGCCGGTGCCCGAGCTACCCACCATGCGAAAACTCTCCTTGTTCGTCGCGCTCTCGATGGCGGCCCTCGCGGCTGTCTCGCTCGCGGCCGCGTCCTCTTCCAGTTTCCCTCGCGCGCAGGAGAGTGACGAGCCCGCGCACGACGGCAAGTGGCTCTACTCGCGCCACTGCGCCGGATGCCACAACGAGAACGGCGACGGCCGGGGCCCGACGATCACGCAGATGGGCCTGCAGGCGCGCGACTTCAAGCAAGGCGGCTTCGCGTTCGGCGACAGCCCCGAGCAGCTCAAGCGCACGATCACGAGCGGCATTCCCGGCCGTTCGCCGATGCCGAGCTTCAAGGGCGTGCTCGCGGACGAGGAGATGGACCTCGTGATCGGCCACGTGCGCACGCTGATGCCCAAGCGCGAGAACGACAAGCCGAGCAACACCGAGATGATCGTCAAGGACCGCCCGGTGGTCGCGCGCGGCAAGCTGCCGCCGATCGTCGACGGCGCGAAGGAAACGACGCGTGGGTTGCTCGTCGGCACGCCGGAGGGGCTGACGTTCGAATACGACGTGAGCGACGTGCGCTTGCTCGGCGTGCGCATGGGGCGCTTCGCGGACCGCGAGGACTGGGGCGACCGCGGCGGCGCGTACCTGAAGCCGCTGGGCCGCGTGATCTGGGACCGCGCGGACGGACTCGCAGTGAGCGTGAAGCCGAAGCCGGAATCGAGCTACGCGCCGATGGGCGCGAACCGGCGCGTGCTCAAGAACACGTTCGCGACGAAGGCCGCGGCAGGGCTCGAGTTCGAGCTGCGCGACCACGAAGGCAAGGGGCGCGTGCTCGCGACGATCCACGAGGAAGTTCGCTCGCGCACGACTTCGTTCGGCGCCGCGCTCGAACGCTCGATCCGCGTGCAGCCGGGAAGCCAGATGGAAGTCGCGCTGGCGTTCAAGCTGGAAGGCTCCGAAGAGAGCGACGGAAAGACGGTTCGCTGGCTCGCGCAACGCCGCGACAAGGACGGCGTCGACGTGACGGCCGTTCGTCGACAGTCGACAGCCTCTGGTGCGGAACAGTGGACCCTGACTTCGATCCGGCTGCCCGCGTGGGCGCCGCAACTCGCCGCCGCGCTCGAAAAGGAGCTTGCCCCGTGATCCTCCCGCTCTTCTTCCAGGCCGCCGCGATCGCCGCGAGCGAAGCTGACTTCTACAAGGTCGACTACCTCGTGCCGCCGCAGGGCGAACGACTCGAGGTCGGCGGCTTCGACTTCCTGCCGGACGGGCGCATGGTGTGCTCGACGCGCCGCGGACAGGTGTGGCTGATCGAGAACCCGCTCGCGGAGAATCCCGCCGACGCGAAGTTCTCGCTCTTCGCCGAAGGCCTGCACGAAGGCCTCGGCCTCGAGGTCGTGAACGGCGAGATCTTCGTCCTGCAGCGTGGCGAGCTCTCGAAGCTCGTCGACGAGGACAAGGACGGCACGTGCGATCGCATCGACACGTTCAGCCAAGGCTGGGGCTACTCGGGGCACTATCACGAGTTCGGCTTCGGCCTGCCGCGCGACGCGCAGGGCAACTTCTACGCGTCGCTCAACGTGTCGTTCTCCGACGAGAAGTGGTGGCACGGGCGTTCGGTCGCGCCGTATCGCGGCTGGGTGCTGCGCATCAAGCCCGACGGTTCGTGGGAGCCGGTCGCGAGTGGTGCGCGCAGCCCCGCGGGCCTCGGCGCGAACTCGAAGGGCGACATCTTCTACACGGACAATCAGGGCGACTGGATGCCGGCCTGCCCGATCTTCCACGTGAAGGACTGCGCGTTCTTCGGCCATCCCGCGTCGCTCAACTGGACGCCGGAGTACCGCGACAACGGCCGCACGGCGAGCGACACCGACGCACCGAAGGTCGAGCGCGCGCGCGCGGCGATCTGGCTGCCGTACGACTGGTCGCGCTCGACCGGCAACCTCGTCGAGGACACGACCGGCGGCAAGTTCGGGCCCTTCGGCGGGCAGATGTTCGTCGCGGAGATGACGAACGGCTACGTGCTGCGCGCGGGGATGGAGACGATCGAGGGCGAGTACCAGGGCTGGGTCGTGCCGTTCCGCCACAAGGTCGGCTCGAACGTGCGGCTGCGCTTCGCTTCCGACGGCACGCTGTTCTGCGGCTTCACCGATCGCGGCTGGGGCGGCCAGCCGCCGGGCGACGGAATCGGCCGCGTGCGCTGGACCGGCAAGCAGCCGTTCGAGATCGAGAGCGTGCACCTCATCGGCGATGGCTTCGAGATTCGCTTCACCGACAAGGTGTCGCGCGCCATCGCGAACGTGTTCGCGACCGCCGAGGTGAAGCAGTACGACTACAACTACTGGTGGGAGTACGGCTCGCCGCTGCAGCACGTGACGCCCAGGGCGGTGCTGTCGACGGCGCTGAGCGAGGACCAGCTCTCGGTGACGATGCGCCTCCACGGGCTCGAGGCCGGCATGGTCGCGCGCGTGAGGCTCCCGGGTGTGCTGTCCGAGTCCGGTGCGGCGCTCCTGCACGACGAGTTCGCGTACACGATCAACCAGATGCCGGGCTACCCGCAGAAGACCGCGCACGTGGCGAAGCTCGTCGAGCAGCCCGAGGCGCGCGAGAGCGGCAACGAAGGCGTGCTGTTCCTCACGCACGGCGATGCGCTCGCGGCGTGGAACGGCAAGGGCTGGCAGCAGAGCGAGGTCAAGCTCGCCGATGACAAGAAGCAGCTCGTCGTCAACGCCGAGGCGAAGGCCGACGACTGGGGCGGGCCCGCGATCAACAACCTCGGCGGCGAGACGGGAGATCTCGTCTCGCGCTTCGAGTTCGGCGACATCGACTTCTCGGTGCAGTTCCTGCTGCCGGAGAACGGCAACTCCGGCATCTACCTGATGGGTCGCTACGAGATCCAGCTGCGCGACTCGTCCGGCGTCACGCAACTCGGCCCCGGCGACTGCGGCGGCATCTACGCCGGCGCCGACGCCAAGAAGTGGCCCGGCAGCGCGCCGACGTTCCAGACGTTCCGCGGTGCGGGGCGCTGGCACTCGCTCAGCGGCAGTTTCCAGGCGCCGCGCTTCGATGCGCAGGGCAAGAAGATCGCCAACGCGAAGTTCAAGCGCGTGATGATCGACGACACGCTGCTGCAGGAGGAGCTCGAGGTGCCGACGCCGACGGCGGGCGGTTACGCAGGCGAGGTCGCCCACGGTCCGCTGCGCATCCAGGGTGACCACGGCCCCGTCGCGATCCGCGGCGTGCGCGTGAAGTCGCGCGAGAACGTCGACGAGCGCACCGACTGGGTGAAGATCTTCGACGGCGAGACGCTCGACGGCTGGCAGATCTCCAACGACGGCAAGTGGGTGGTCGAGAACGGCGAGATCGTCGGCCGCGGCAACGCGAGCCACCTGTTCAGCCCGCGCGGCGACTACAAGGACTTCGAGGTTCGCGCCAAGCTCCGCATCAACGGCGGCGGCAACTCTGGGCTGTATTTCCGCACGAAATTCGGGCCCAACTGGCCCGAAGGCTACGAGGCGCAGATCAACAGCACGCACGCCGACCCGGTGAAGACCGGCTCGCTGTACCACTACTCGTTGCTCAAGGCGCAGCTCGTCTCGCAGGACACGTGGTTCGACTACCACGTGCTCTGCAAGGACGAGCCCGAGGGCACGCGCATCCAGATCCGCGTGAACCACGTTCTCGTCAACGACTACCTCGACAAGGACCGCCACCACGCTGCGGGCCACATCGCGCTGCAACAGCACCACGAAGGCTCCGTCATTCGCGCGAAGGACCTCGAGATCCGCGAGCTGCGCTGACTGGAACGATTCCTGCGCTATCGGGCGGCTCGCAGTTCGCTGCGGGCCGCCCGATGACTTTGGAGCGCCGCCGCGTCCGCTCACATGCGCGACGAGAACTTGCCCTGCGCGACCAAGGTGAGGCCGAGGAAGCCCACGCGCCCGGTTCGTAAGCCCGACCGTTGGCCGGCAAGTCTCGCCGGAATTCCGGGCGCTTTCCCCGCGACGGCGCGAACCCAGTAGATTCTGTCGAAGATTGAGGCGCGGGTCAGGTCACTGGCCCGCCCGCGTTCGAACCCTTTTGGAGACACGCCCCATGCATCGACCGATCGCCGTCTTCCTCCTGGCTCCCGCGCTGTTCGCCCAGTCCGGACCGGCCTTCGACGCAACGCAGGGCGCTGGCTCGACGCCCAGCGCAATCGCGGCCGTGTCGACGGTGGCCTCGACGCCGGTGTCGTCGCTGGTGGCATCGTGGTCCGACAACTTCAATCGCCCGAACGCCCCCACGCTCGGTCCCGACTGGCTGCCGCAGGCCGGCTCCTTCGGCATTGACACGAACCGCGGCTGGGCGAGCGCGTCGTCGATCCAGTGGACGCAGCACGCCACCGCCGCGAGCAGCTACGCGAACGCCGTGGCCTCGATGGACTTCCTGCCCAAGGTCCAAGGCTCCTCCCTCGTCTACGTCGCGCTGGTGTTCGGCATCTCGCCGACGAACGACAACATCTTCATGAAGGTGCAGGACAACGACTCGAACGGGTTCTACGACCGCGTGTACTTCTACCGCGGCATCAACGGTTCGCCCTGGACGGGCCAGACCGGCACCAGCTTCCCGCTCGTCACGCCGACCGTCTCCGGCCGCATGACCTGCTACTTCACCAACAATGGCGACACGGCCAACATCGACATCGACAACAACTTCGACGGCACCGTCGATGAGCACTTCCAGACCAACGGCGTGCTCAACGTGGCTCCGACTCTCGGCACCGGCTTCGGGATCAGTTGCTACAACAACCCCGCCGTGGACAACTGGTCTGCCTCCGACGGCACGACGGCGGCACCGAGCACCTACTGCACCGCGGGCACGACGAGCAACGGCTGCGCCGCGTCCATCTCCGCCTCGGCCAACCCGAGTGTCTCCCTCGCCAGCGCCTGCAACATCGCGGTCGCCAACGTCGAAGGCCAGAAGTCGGGCCTGATCTTCTACTCCGTCTCGGGCCAGCTCATCCAGGCCTGGAACGCCACCAGTTTCCTGTGCGTGAAGGCGCCCACCCAGCGTTCGAGCACGCAGGTCTCCGGCGGCTCGGTCGGCCAGTGCGACGGCACGCTCTCGCTCGACTGGAACGCCTTCCAGACCGCCAATCCGACGGCACTCGGCAATCCGTGGTCGGCGGGCAACAAGGTCCAGGTCCAGGCGTGGTTCAGGGATCCGCCGGCCGGCAAGGCGACGAACCTGTCGAACGCCGTCGAGCTGACGTACGTCCCGTGATCTGGGTCGACCTGTCAGGGACTCCTGACGGATCAAGCTGACAGGTTCGGAATGTGCGGGGCCGGTCGCCTTCTTCAGGCGGCCGGCCCCGATCGATGGGGAGCGGTCGAGCTCGAAGGTGCGAGGGACGGCGAGCGCCGGTTCAGGCGCGCGACGAGAACTTGCCCTGCGCGACCAAGGTGAGGCCGAGCGACGCCGCGAGCACGCCGACTCCGCCCCCGACCATGAGCCACAGCGCACGGTCGGTCGGCTCGCCGGTGAAGAGGCGCGACACGTCGGAGGCGACCGAGTCCGACTCGATCACGCCCACGGTGAGCACCACGATTCCGGCCACGAGCAGCACGAAGAAGAAGAGCTTGTTCATCGTTGGATCCTTGCGGGAGTTCGCGTCAGGCGACCCTGCGGCCGCTGATCAGGCGCACGAGCACGAGCACGATGGCGACGACGAGCAGGACGTGGATGAAGCCGCCCATGGTGTAGGACGAGAGGAATCCGAGCAGCCACAGGACGATGAGGACGAGCGCAAGCGTGTACAGCATGTGAGTTTCCCGGAAAGGAGTTCGTGTCGATGAGCCACCCGCATGGCGCGGGACGGCGATGCGTCAGTTGGGCGTGCGGTCGTGACCGAGGATCGAGCGCACGAGATCGCGCAGGCGCGATGAGCGCAGCGCGGCGAGGCTGCCACTGTTTGCGGAGTCCGACAGCCCACGCACGGCGCGCACGACCAGCGGCGCTCCGAACCAGCCACCGGCGAAGGCCAGCGCTGCGGCGAGCATGGGACGCGCGCGGATCCTGCGGCGCAGGTCGGTGGAGGCGACAAGGTCCTCGCCGGCACGCGAGAGGTCGGTGCCCAGATCCGAAAGAGCGCACGACTCTTCCTGTGCGAGCAGCGTCTCGACGGGGTCCGCGCCGAGGTCAGGCTTTTGGTGTGCTTGCATGGGTCTTCCGGAGTTGCTCGTACTTGGAGCGCAGCTTGCGGAGCTCCTGCCGCGAATCGAGCCGCAGCGCGCCATAGATGCCGAGCGCGGCGAGCGCGAGGCCGATCAGTCCGCCTGCGAGATCACCCGACCACGCGCTTCCGTTCCACAGTGCCGCAAGTCCTGCGCACAGTCCGCGCAGCACCGCCAGCGTCGACGCGCCCAGCCACAGCAGCAGGCACGCGAGCACGCACGTCGCGACCCCGACGCGGATCGCTCCCTTGCGCACCGTGTGGCGAGCGCGATCGGCGTAGACCTCGACCAGGCGCTTGCCCGAATTGGCGATGTCCTCGGTGAGCTGCAGGAGGACGTCGACCACCCGGCCGCCATCGATGGGCTTCGCCGCGCGCTCCTCGCTCCCGTCCAACGAACCCGATTCCCCCGTGTCGAGCGGCCTGACGTACTCACCTGCAGCTTCGGTCTGCTGCAGGATCCCGTTGTGGGCTTTCTCGGGGGAATTCACGGGTTCGTCCGCGGCTAGCTGCTGCGGCGGCGGCCGAGGATCAGGCCGAGCACCGCACCGGCGGTCGCGGCGATGAGCACGGAACGGATGGGGTCATTGCGAATGCCAGCCTGGAAGCCGGCAGTCCACTCGGAAGCGCGGGCCTTCGTCGAGTCGTAGGCGTTGCGGACCTGCGAGCGCAGTTCCGAGCCGATGTTGGCGGCACTTTCCTGAACCGAAGGCGATTCGGGAGCGTGGCGGCGCGTGCTGGTGTCGGGGTGAGTCGTCGTGTGAGATTCCATGGCGTTCCTGGTCGAAGGGTGTTGCGAGGCGGGAGGGAATGAAGATGATTGGGTTTGCGGGGCCCTCGGCGCGATCGGCGTGACTGGGTAATCGCTCGCGTGGTTTCCCCGAGTGCCGCACGGCACTCCACAAACGACGCAGCCCGGAGCGTTGGCCCCGGGCTGCAGTGCGCAAACGTGCGGAGTCAGTTCTTCGACTTCGCCGGCGTGTCGAGCGTGCCCGTGCGGTTCCAGTACGCGGGGCTGGAGTAGTGCGTGTAGACCTGCTGCACCCACTTGGGGTCGCACATCTCCGCGCAGTTCGCCTTGCCGGTCTTGAACTCGGGGGCGAGCTCGAGCTGCTTCTTCGTGACGGCGAGCGTGATCTTGCGCTCGTCGCCCTTGGTGCCGCCGACGCTGAAGTTCAGCGAGTCCCAGGGCACGGCGACGACGCGGTCGCCGATGCCGAGGAAGCCGCCGACCGACAGGGTCGCGTAGGAGACGCGCCCGTTGGTGTCGACCGCGATCTCGCGCAGCTCGCCGAGTTCCTGCCCGGTCGGGGTGGTGACGTCGAAGCCCTTCAGCTCCGAGACGCGCCACGTGACGTTGGACGTGCGCGCGGCCGCCTCGATGGTCTCGCCGTAGTTGGGGTTCGATTCCCCGGCGTAGTACTTGTCGATGTCGAGCGTCCACTCGGCGTTGGAGACGACCGGCCACTTGGCCTTGTCGAAGCCCGGCGCCGCCTTGAGCTTCTCCTTGGTGAGCGGCAGCACGAGCGAGCGCGTGCTGTCCTTCTTCGCGGTGTCCGCCTCGACCGTGCGCAGCACGGCCCACGGCATCGCGAACAGCTTGTCACCGACGCCGTGCCACTCGCCGAACGACATCACGGCGTAGGACGCCTTGCCGCCGGGGTGAACGACGATGTCCTCGATCTTGCCGAGGTTCGTGCCCTCCTGCGAGAGCACCTTCATGCCGAGGAGCTCGCTCGAGAGCCACACGCTCGGGGCCAGCTTCGCATCGGACTGCGCGGTGGCGGCGACGGCCAGGCCGAGCACCGTTCCTGCGACACACAACAGACTCTGAATCTTCATGGTTTGGCTTTCCTGAATGCGCGCGGGTGCGTCAGACGCCCAAACGGCCTTCGGCTCGAAATCCTCGAGGCCAGAATGCACCGCGCACGCGATCGACTCGCAATGTCGTGCCTTGGCGGCGCGCGTTCGATCGGCGCTTGCAGGCAGTCGTCGCGCCGGATGTGGGTAGTGCGTCGCGAGCGGAACTCAGACCGCGATCGCCGGAGCCGGATAGAGCGGCGCCGTGATCGTGACCTCGGTGCCGGACGCGGGCGAGGACTCGACCTGCAGGGCGCCACCGATGTACTGGAGCTGCTCGTCGATCCCGCGCAGGCCGTACCCGCGCCGCTCGTGGTCCTTCGCGTCGAAGCCGACGCCTTCGTCGTGCACGACGATGCGGATCGAGGAATCGAGCTGGTCGATCCTCACGACGGCGCTGCGCACGCAGGAATGCAGCACCACGTTGCTCAGGAGCTCGCGGATGGCGCGGTGCAGGATCACGCGCACGCGGTCCTCGGTGATCTCGGGCGCACCGTCGGCCTCGATGCGGACGGCGAGGCCGTGCTGCATCGACATGTCCTCGGCGAGCCAGCCCAGCGCCGCCACGAGGCCCAGGTCATGCAGGGCCGGCGGGCTGATGCGCGCCGCGACCGAGCGCAGCGAGAGGTCGGCCTGCTCGATGAGCTCCTCGATGCCGCCGAGCGAGCCGTGCAGCTCCGCCCCGGCGCCCTCGCGCAGCCGCGCGAGCTTCATGCGCGCCAGCGCGATGTCCTGTCCCAGTCCGCTCTGCAGTTCCGTGGCGAGCGTGAGCCGCAGCCGCTCGTCCGCGAGCATCGATTCCGTCGCGAGCGCGCGCATGCGCTGCTGCTGCTGGACGGCGTCATTGTCCTTGCGGACGACGTCCGTGATGTCCTGCGCGATTCCGATCACGCCGCGCGGACGGCCGGCGCTGTCGAGCCAACGCGAAGTCGTCACTTTCAGAGTCATTTCGCTTCCCTCGGCGCCCACGCGCTCTTCGTGGACCGTCGGTTCGCCCGTGCGCATCACTTCCGCATCGATCGCCATCCGCCGCTGAGCGACGGGCGCCGAGACCAATGCACGATCATCGAGCCCGATCACCTGCTCCGCAGGCTTCCCCAGCAGCTGCGCACCGAGCAGGTTGATCAGGGCGTAGCGCCCGTCGGCGTGCTTGGCGAAGACGATCTCGCTCGAGTGATCGAGCACGTTCCGCAGCAAGCCGCAGCGCGAATGCGCCTGATCGAAAAGCGCCCGCAATTCGGAGAGCGAGTCCGCGAACGCTGCGGGGTTCTCAGCCGCACGTTGCGTGGCGAGCAGCTCGAGCAACGCCCCAAGGCGGCTGCGAGCCTGATCGACGCTTTCCAGCAGGTTGTGTTCGCCCATGGCTCGACTCGATCTCCGGTTCGCTGCGCTCCGAAGGAGGGCGAGCGGGGTGGGAACGGCACGCGGCCTGACTCCGTCCAGAGCGACGCGCGAGCGACATCTTCATCGATGGAGCGCGTGCCGTTCCCACAGGGAGATTCGAGCCCAGGGGGGAGTTTGCCGCCATCGGCAGTTCTGCCGATTCAAGGCGCGGGAACTCCCGTTCGGCCTTTCGCCTGGAGTCGCCGGCGCCGTTGCGCGCGGAGTTCTCTAGAGCTCCGTGATGCCTTCGCGGATCGCGTACTTCGTGAGCTCGGCCGTGCCGTGCAGCCCGAGCTTCTGCACGATGTTGCGCCGGTGCGTCTCGACGGTCTTGATCGAGATGTGCATCTCGCGCGCGGTCTCCGCGGACGTGCGGCCCTCGGCGACGAGCTGCAGGACCTCGCGCTCGCGCGAACCCAGGCGCTCGAACACGGAGGCCGGAATGCCGGGCGTGCCGTGCAGCGCGCGATCGACGACGCCGCCCGCGACCTCGGGGCTCAGGTACGTCTTGCCCGCGCAGACGGCGCGCACCGCGCGGAGCAGCTCGTCGTAGGCCGAGATCTTCAGCACGTAGCCGCTCGCGCCCGCGTCGAGCATGTGCTGCACGTAGCGCCGGTCCGCGTGGGTCGAGAGCGCGAGCACACGAACCGCCGGGAATTCCGTGCGGATCCGGCGCGTCGCCTCGACGCCGTTGAGCTCCGGCATGCCGACGTCCATCACCACCAGCGAAGGCGACAGCGTGCGCACGAGATCGAGCGCGGTGCGCCCGTCGGCGACGTCGCCGACGACCTCGACGTCGGGTGCATCGAGCAGGAGCTTGCGGAGGCCATCGCGCATCATGGCGTGGTCGTCGACGATCAGGACGCGTTGTTTCATGAGGGTTGCCCCACGGGGTGCAGCTCGCGTGGTCCGGTCGGGACCGTGAGCCTCACCCGCATGCCTTGGCCAGGTTTCGATTCGATCGCCAGCGTGCCGCCGACGTGGGCGAGCCGCTCGCCCATGCTGAGCAGCCCGGTTCCGCGCGTTTCCGCGCCGGATTGCTCCATTCCGATGCCGTGGTCCTCGACCGTGACCACGAGTCGCTGGCCCTCGCGCCGCAGGTCCAGCAGGACGTGCTTCACGCCGGAGTGCTTCGCGGCGTTGACGAGCAGCTCGCGGATCGAGCGGAACACGATCACGCGGCAGGTCTCGCCGTCGGTGTTCGAGCGGTTGTCGTCGCGCAACTCGACCTCGAGGTCGTAGCGTTCGCGCACGTTCTCGGCGAGCCAGCGCAGCGCCGCCGACAGGCCGAAGTGGTGCAGCACCGGCGGGCTCAGCTCGAAGCAGATCGCGCGCGCGGCGCGGTCCGCCGAGCGCACCAGCTCCTCGATCGGCTCGATCGACTCCGGCGTCATGGGCTCGCCGCTCGCGCGCAGCGTCGCGAGCTTCATCTGCGTGAGCGTCAGCGTCTGGCTGAGCCCGTCGTGCAGGTCCTCCGCGAGCCGCTGGCGCTCGCGCTCTTCCGCGACGAGCAGCTCGGCCATCAGGGTGCGCACGCGCGCCCGGTACGCCGTGGGATCGGCGGGCACGAGCGTCTCGGGCTCGCTCAGGCGCGCACACAGCGACAGCCGGCTTTCCGGCGCGTTGCCATGGGGCACGAGCGTGATGTCGACGGCCAGCTCGGTTCCGTCCGAGCGGAGCGCGGTCGCCACGAGCCGCTCCACCGCGAATTCGCGACCGGGCCGCGTCGAGAACTCGCGCAGCGCCGCCGCGGCGCTCCCGCGCATGCGTTCGGGCACGGCGAGCGTGATCAGCGAGCTGCCGAGCGCGGTCTCGCGCGCGACCCTGAGCAGCCGTTCCGCGGCCGTGTTGAACTCGACGATCGTGCCGGAGCCGTCGACCGTGACGAGCGCATCCTGCGAGGCCGCGACGAGGGCACGCCAGCGTCGCTCGCTGTCGTCGAGCCGCTGCCCGCTCGCGCGCGGCTCGTGGCGCGTCGCCACCGCCGGATCGAGCAAGCTCGCGTGCGCATCCTCGCAGCCGTTCGGCAGCTTGGGCGCCTCGAGCTCGCGCAGCGCGCTCTCGAGCTCCTCGAGCACCGCCACGTCGGTCCGCGGAAGGCTTGGCGCCTGCCGGGCGAGGCGGACCCTCAACCCTTCGCAGCGATTGCGCAAGACCTCGAGCCGGGTGGAGTCCATGTTCGTGATCCTCGAGTCCGAAGGAGCCCCCTGATGCACGATCGCTCCAAACTGCCGACCGCGCGCGAGACGAACTCGCTGCGTTGCCTGACGCAGACGCACGGATCGTAGCCGCCTTCCGCTCGCTCGGGAGTCCACACTTCTGGGTAGTCGCTCGAAACGGGCTGCAACCGCGATTCCGCCCCACATTTCCAGGCAACCTCGGCGCCCAGCGCTACGAACGCTGCACAGCGGAGTTCGACAGCTCGCGCGTCACTTGCGGTGCAGTCGCTGGCTCAACTCGACACGTTGCCATGCGCCGCAAAGCGCTCGCGCAGCGCGCGCTTCTGGATCTTCGCGGTGCCGGTCTTGGGGAGTTCGCTGAGGAAATGCACGGCGCGCGGGCACTTGTAGTGCGTGAGCTTGGATCGGCAGAACGAGATGAGGTCGTGCGCCGACGCGCTCGCGCCCGCGCGCAGGACGATCGCGGCGGTGACTAGCTCGCCCCACGTGGGATCGGGCAGGCCGAAGACGGCGGCCTCGAGCACCGCAGGGTGCGAGTAGAGGACGTGCTCGACCTCGGTGGAGAAGACCTTCTCGCCGCCGGAGATGATCATGTCCTTCTTGCGGTCGACGATGTCGAGGTAACCCTCGGCGTCGATCGTCGCGAGGTCGCCGGTGCAGAGCCAGCCATCCACGAAGGCCTTGGCGGTCTCGTCGGGGCGATTCCAGTAGCCGGGCGTGACCGTGGCGCCGCGCGCGCGGATCTCGCCGACCGACTGGCCATCGCGCGGGACGGGGCGGCCGTCGTCGCCGATGACGTCGAGCTCGACGGCGATGCACGGGCGGCCGGTCTTGGCGCGGAAGCGGAATTGCTCGTCGGGCGGGAGCGCCTTCAGGTGCTCCTTGAGCAGGCTGAACGTGAGGTACGGGCTCGTCTCGGTCATGCCGTAGGTCTGCACGTACTCGCAGCGCATCACGCGCATGATCTCGCGCACGACTTCGGGAGCGATCGGCGCACCGCCGGAGAGGATGCGGCGCAGGCTCGAGTAGTCGCGGCGTTCGGCGCTCGCGTGCCGCACGAGGCGGTTGAGCATCGTCGGGATCAGGTTCGAGAGCGTGGTGCGCTCGACCTCGATGGCGCGGAACACGGCCTCTTCCTCGAAGCGCGGCACCATCACGTGCCGGCCACCGACCCACGTGATCGCGAAGGTCGCCCAGGCGTCGGCGAGGTGGAACATCGGCGCGATGTGCGCCCACGTGTCGGCGTCGGAGAGGCCGAGCTCGGCCACGGTGGCGAGCGCGTGCGTCCAGACGTTGCCGTGGGTGAGCATCACGCCCTTGGGGCGGCCCGTGGTGCCCGACGTGTAATAGAGGTGAGCGAGGTGGTCGGCGGGGAAGTCGGGTGCGCGGCCGGAGGCGGGGGGCTGGCGGAGCGCGTCGGAGTAGCTCGCGCCGCCCAGCGCCGCGTGCAGCGGGTCGTCGGGAGCGTCGCCCAGCCACAGGAGCGTCGGCGGAAGCGCTCCCAACTTCCCGAGGGCCGCGACCGCGTCCACGAACTCCGTCGAGGCGAGCAGCACCGTCGCACCGGCGTCCTTGACGATGAACGCGAGCTCGTCGGCCGACAGGCGGAAGTTCAGCGGGCACAGGACCGCGCCCAGCCGCGCGCAGGCGAAGTACGCCTCGAGGTAGGCGGCCGTGTTGAGCTCCAGCGCCGCCACCCGCATCGCCGGCCCGACCCCACGCGCCTCCAGCCACGCCGCCAGCGAACGCACGCGCCGCCCGACCTCCCCGTAAGTGAGCGTCAGATCCCCGTCGCGCACCGCGACCCGGTCGGGGTACAGCGCTTCCGCGCGTTCGAGCATCGAGGCGAGCTGCATGGGGTCGTGCCGATCCTCCGTGGGGGCCCGAGATCCCACCACACGCGCCCCCGAATCTCACTCCCCGGGAGGCTCGTCCCGATTTTCCACAGGTTTTGAGCGCGCCCCGACCCGCCGTGTGGCCCGGCCGGCGGAGCCGCCCGACCGCCCGTTGGAGCCTCCCATGGTAGATCCGTTGCGCATGTGAGCTATCATGGGCGCCCAAGTTGCGCCCGTGACGTCGAGCATCGCTCCCCCGGCCCCAAGAAAAGTTGTGCAGGGGCCATAGCGGGGTTGGATCGGGACGGCTAGGCTCTGCGCGGCTTCCTTTGGATGTTCGTGCCGACCTTGGCTTCACCTAGGCGAGCACGAGCGTGAAGGTTGTATTGATCAAGGACAATGGGTACGAAGCTTTACGTTGGCAATCTGAACTTCAAGACCACTGAAAACGCTCTGCGCGCCGCTTTTGAAAACGGCGGTCGCAAGGTGACGGAAGTGGCGATCGTTTCCGACAAGATGACGGGCCGCCCGCGCGGCTTCGCGTTCGTGCGGATGGGTTCGCCCGAGGACGCCGCTGCGGCGATCCAGGAGCTGAACGGCGCCGATCTCGACGGTCGTCCGCTGCGCGTCAATGAAGCCGAAGATCGTCCGCCCCAGCGCGGCGGTGGCGGCTTCGGTGGTGGCGGCGGCGGCGGTCGTAGCGGTGGCTACGGCGGCGGCGGCGGCGGCGGTGGCTACGGCGGCGGCGGCGGCGGCGGCGGCTACG
>JAPLOE010000105.1 GCA_026692705.1 Planctomycetota bacterium | reverse complement strand
CGTGAGGTTGGGGATGTAGAGCTGGAGCGCGCCTCCCGAAAACGGGCGCGGTACGGAGCTCGCCGAAGCGAGCGGAGGGCGGTTTCCATCCACGGGCGCCGCCGGTCCGTGGAATGCGTAGGCGTCGCACGTGAGCTTGATCCGCTGGATCCGGAGGAACGGCGTGTTGAGGAGCGCGAGCGAGTTCCACTCGAACATGACCGCGTACATGTCGCGGATGCAGTCGGTGAGCGGGCGTCCGGAGGCGCGCGCGAGCTGGAGGACGGAGTCGAGTCCGGCATCGAGTCCGGAAACCCGGCGATCGAACACCCACCACGGCGAGACCCGGCCTCCGTGGAACAGGTTGGCGTCGGTGAATTTTGCCAGTCGAGTGCCTTCGGCGAGCAGCACGCGTCGCAAGCGCTGCCCCGGCTTGGCGTAGCGACCTCCCAGCACGAAGTTGCGGTGCGCGCCGCCTGGGCACTGGATCAGTTGCGCGTTGAGCGGAGTGTTCATGCAGGGTCCACGGTAACGAAGGGAAGCCCGCGTCCCATTCCGTCCGTGGATGGAGCCATGCTACTCGGATGGCTCTGGGCCGACAGGAACACACAGCCGGCCGTCGCCTCGCTAGCATCCCTCGCCGAAGGACTGCCGCGATCCATGGTCGAAATACTGACGTTCCGTGCCGAGCGCCTGCGCGAGTTCAGCTCGCGCGTCTTCCAGCACTTCGGCGTGCCGCGGCACGAGGCCGAGCTGGCGGCCGAGGTGCTCTCCGCTGCCGACCTGCGCGGCATCGATTCGCACGGCGTCGCGCGGCTGCACACGTACTTCGACATGCTCGAGCTCGGCCGCATCAACCCGCGGCCGAAGCCGAGCATCGTGCGGCAGACGGCGAGCACCGCGACGGTCAACGGTGATAACGGCCTTGGGCTCGTCGTCGGTCCGTGGGCCAACGAGCTAGCGATGGAGAAGGCCGCGGCCGTCGGCTCGGGCTGGGTGAGCGTTTGCAACACCAACCATTACGGCATCGCCGGCTACTACCCGCTCAAGGCGCTCGAGCGCGACCTGATCGGCTGGTCGATGACGAACTCGACCAAGCTCGTGGCGCCGCTGTGGGGCGCGGAGCGCATGCTCGGCACCAACCCGATCGCGATCGCGTTCCCCGGGCTCGAGGAACCGCCGATCGTGATCGACCTCGCCACGCCCGCCGTCGCCTACGGCAAGATCGAGATCGCCAAGCGCAAGGGCCAGGCCATTCCGCACGGCTGGGCCATCGACCGCGACGGCCAGGTCACGACCGATCCGCAGGGCATGATCGACGGAGGAGCGCTGCTGCCGCTCGGCTCCGATCGTGAGCACGGTGGCCACAAGGGCTACGCGCTCGGAATGATGGTCGACGTGCTCGTCGCCGTGCTCTCCGGCGCCAACTGGGGCCCGTTCACGCCGCCCTTCGCGCTGCGCCAGGAAATCCCCGCGCGCTCCGTCGGCAAGGGCATCGGCCACTTCTTCGGCGCCATGCAGATCGCAGGCTTCATCGATCCCACCGAGTTCAAGCGCCAGATCGACGACCTCATCCGCACCTTCCGCGCGACCAAGCCCGCTCCCGGCACCAACGGCCCGCTGATCCCCGGCGACCCTGAACGCGACGCCGAACGCGAGCGCTCCACCCACGGCATCCCGCTCGTCCTCCCCGTCGTCGAGGACCTGCGCGACATCGCGAAACGCACGGGAATTCCGCTCGAGTGACGCGGCCGCACTCCTTGGCGAAGTTCCAACGCCACTCTCTGGACCGAGGAGCAGACCAGAATCTGCTGGACGCGTCTTGCACCGTCATCCAACATGCGTTTCGCGTTGAATTCGGAAGTGATGGCGATTCGACATGCACGTGCTACTTCTCGGAGGTACTCGATAGATGTCCGGTTCACCCAAGGTCTATCTGGTGCGCGGAGGGAAGCTTGGAGAAGACGAAGAAGCCGCAATCGAAAGCGGGCTCGCGATCATCGGATTTCGAGACGTTCCGGATCTCAGTTGGGCCAGGGAGTACAGCGATGTAGTCGAACTCGTCGGGCGTTGCATGCCCGGAGCCAAGCCGCGGGCTATCGCCAATCGGGCCAGCCAGCTGTGGACCTTCGCGTGCGGCTGGAAGGACAAGGACCTGATCGTCATGCCGCGCAAAGGCACATCACAGATCGCGATCGGTACGGTCGCGGGTCGATACCGATTCGAGGAAGTCAACGGTGAACGACGTCACACTCGCCAGGTGAAGTGGGTGCGGTCGGACGTCCCGAGAACCGCCTTCGAGCAGGATCTCCTGTATTCGTTCGGTGCGTTCATGACGGTATGCAACATTACCCGAAACGAAGCCGAGTATCGCGTCGCCGAGGTCATGGCCGGGCACGTTGATCCCGGTCCGCGTGGAACTACGCGCACGCCTCAGCCCCAGCCCGCCGACGACCCTGGCGCGCTTGAAGAACTCACTGATCTCGGGCAGGTCGCCAATGACCAGATCGTCGCTCACATCCAGGCACGGTTCGCGGGCCACGGCTTGTCTGGTCTCGTAGACGCCGTGCTCAGGGCTGACGGTTGGGTGACCAAGATGTCTCCTCCAGGAGCGGATGGTGGAGTCGACATCCTCGGTGGACGGGGCTCGCTTGGACTGGACGCGCCGCGCCTCTGTGTGCAGGTGAAGTCCCAACAAAGCCCCACGGATGTGACTGTATATCGGACACTGCAGGGAACAATGCAGACGTTCAAGGCCGAACAGGGCCTGTTGGTCTGCTGGGGCGGTTTCAACAAGGTCGTCCAGGCCGAGGCTCGTCAGGCGCACTTCACGGTGCGGCTTTGGGATAGTCGAGACCTGCTGGAAGCGATGTACCGGACCTACGAACGGCTGCCGGCCGAGATTCAAGCAGAGCTCCCACTGAAGCGCGTTTGGATGCTCGTGACAGAGGATCTCGGCGAGTAGTGCAGGATCTGAGCGGAGGATCCCAAGGCTGAAGCACACCCCCTGAAGGAATGAGGTTCGAAGCCGGCACAGATCGCTTCGGGCCGGACGAGTGCTCCTGATGTCGCCGCACAGGAGGGACGCGCCCCGGAGCATTGGTTACGCTCGCGGCGAGAACGTGAGGAAACGAACCATGGCGAGTGAGCGTCGTTGGGTGGTGTTGGTGGCGGCGGCGTGGCTGGCGGGATGCCGGAGCGAGCCCGAGGGAACGTACCGCGGGCCGGAAGCGGTCGTGCCGCCCGGAGGCAGCGTGCAGGAGAACGGTGCAGAGACGAGACCCGCGCCGCCGGCGAGTCAGGACGAGCGCATGGCGTGGTGGCGCGAGGCGCGCTTCGGCATGTTCATCCACTGGGGCTTGTACGCGATTCCTGCGGGAAAATGGGGCGATCGCACGGGCCATGGCGAGTGGATCCGCGAGACGGCGCACATTCCGCTCGAGGAATACGAGCGTTTCCTGCCGCAGTTCAACCCGGTGCAGTTCGACGCCGACGCGTGGGCGCGCATGGCGGCGGACGCGGGAATGAAGTACCTCGTCATCACGAGCAAGCACCACGACGGGTTTGCGCTCTACGACTCCGCGTTGAGCGACTGGGACGTCGGCGCGACGCCGTTTGGACGCGACATCCTGGGCGAGCTCAAGGCCGCCTGCGATCGCCACGGCGTGCGCTTCGCGACCTACCACTCGATCATGGACTGGCACCATCCCGATTACCTGCCGCGGCGCGGCTGGGAGACGCGCTCGACCGACGGTGCGGACTTCGAGCGCTTCCGCGAGTACCTGCACGGTCAGGTGGCGGAGATCGTGCAGCGCTACCACCCGGCCGTGATGTGGTTCGACGGCGAGTGGGAGAGCACGTGGTCGCACGAGTACGGTGTCGAGCTCTTCCGGCACTGCCGCGAGCTCGACCCGTGGATGCTCGTCAACAACCGCGTCGACGTGCACCGCGGCGGAATGGCGGGTTTTTCGCAGTCCGACGAGGCCGTCGGCGACTTCGGCACGCCCGAGCAGGAGATCCCCGCGACCGGCATGGCCGGCGTCGACTGGGAAACCTGCATGACGATGAACGACCACTGGGGCTTCAACGCCGCGGACGCGAACTGGAAGAGCTCGCGCGACTGCATCCGCATGCTGGTCGACGTCGCGTCGAAGGGCGGCAACTACCTGCTCAACGTCGGGCCGCGCGCGGACGGCACGTTCCCGCCGGAGGCGATCGAGCGGCTCGCCGCGATCGGTGCGTGGATGAAGAAACACGCGAGCGCGATCCACGGCACGAGCGCGAGTCCGTTCGAGTCGCTCGAGTGGGGGCGCGTGACGTACCGGCGCGAAGGCGACGACACGCTGCTCTACCTGCACGTGTTCGAGCGGCCGAAGTCGGGTGAGATCGTGCTGCCGGGACTCGGCAACGATCCGCTTTCGGCCGGATTCCTCGCGGGGCCGCGCCAGTTGCTCGGCGTGCGCCGCAAGGGTGCGGGTCTCGCGGTCGAGCTCCCCGAGGGCCTGCCCGATGCCGACTGCACGGTCGTGACGTTGCGCGTCGCGGGTGCGCCGGTCGTGTACCGCTCGCCGCAGATCACGGCGGAATCGAGCGAGTTCGTGACGTCGATCGCCGTGAACCTGGCGAGCGCGTCGAACGGCCTTGAGGTGCGCTACACGCTCGACGGCAGCGAACCGGGCCCGGCCTCGGCGCTGTGGAGCGAGCCTCTCACGCTCGACACGACGACCACGCTGCGCGTGCGCGGTTTCCACAAGGACCGCGGCGTGACGAGCACGATCGAGCGCACGTTCACGCGCGTGGCGCCGCGCGCCGCCGTCGACGCGAGTGCAGCGATGCCGGGGCTGCGTTGCCAGATCTACGCGGGCAACTGGGATGCGCTGCCCGACTTCGCGGCGCTCGAACCGCGTGACACGAGCCTGGCAACGTCCATCGGGCCCGCGCCGCGCGAGGAGCACCTCGGAGCGCGCTACTCCGGGCTGATCACGGTCCCGGCGGACGAGATGTATCTGTTCGCGCTCGCGAGCGACGACGGCAGCCGCCTGTGGATCGACGGTGAGCTCGTCGTCGACAACGACGGGTTGCACGGGACAGTCGAAAAGCGCGGCACGATCCCGCTCGCGGCCGGCGCGCACGCACTGCGCGTCGAATGGATCAACAAGACCGGCGGAGCCGAGCTCTCGCTTCGAATGGCCGCGGTCGGCAAACCGCCCGCGCCCGTTCCGGAGAGCGCGTTCTCGCACTTGCCCTGAACGTCGCTGGCCACCCCGCGTTTCCGGCGTGGCCTGCATCACGCGGAAGCCGACGCAGCGCGAGCGAGACGCGCATACGGACACGCCTCAGCGCAACGCTCCGAGGCGTAACGCGCCCACGACGCTCAGGCGTTCGAGCTGGTGGGCTCGACCCTGGCGTCGGGCGGCGAGTTGCGTGGCTGACGGGGGCCGCCCTCCGCGCCTTCACGGCCGCACGACGTACTCCAAGGCATCGCTCAACTGCACGTGGTTCGTGCCCACGAGCGCCGAGTCGCGCGCCCAGAACTGGCAGGCGATCGTCGTGCCGACGACGAGCAACTGAGGCTGCGGAGCGCCACCGAGCAGGCCGTGCGCGAAGGCGTTGAGGTCCAGCGACAACGTGCCGCTGCAGTCGTCGACGCTCGGCGGCGAGCCACCGGAAAACGCCAGCGAAGTGCGCACCAACGGCGTGGCGACGCACAGGAGCCCGCCCTGGAACGGCTGCGCTTGCCGTCCGTTGACGCCGTAGAAGAGATGGCCCGAGCGGTTGTTGCGGACGTTTGTGCAGGACACGACGAAGCCGGTCGAGCTCGCGATGCTCGGCACGCCCAGCGAGTGGATCGCGAGCGTGCAGCCGAGCGAGTTCGTCTTCGCGGTGCAGTACGTGACCGGCTCGGGCCACGGGTTCGCGAGCGCGGCCGTGTGCCAACCGCCAGCGCTCACCTGCACGAAGCGCCCTTGAGAGCCCAGCTCGACTGCGTCGCATTGGCCCCACGTGTTGTCGCCCCACGCCACGCTCGAGCCGTCACTCAGCAGCGCGACCGAGTGGCTGTTTCCCGCCGAAACTGCGACGAACCTGACGCCCGACGGCGGAGTCGGAGCCGTGCACTGGCCGCTGGAGTCGCTACCCCACGCACGCACCGAACCATCGTCGAGAACGGCGAGCGAATGCTCGAAGCCCGCCGCGATCGCGATGTACCGCGTGCCCGGCGGAAGCGCTGGAACGTCGCACTGGCCTCTCGCATTGTCGCCCCAGGCCTGCACCGACCCATCGCTCGCCAGCGCGAGCACGTGCGCGCCGCCGACCGCGATGCGCTCGAAGCTCGTGCCGGGACTCGGAAAGTGCGTGCCCGTCACGTTGCCCCAAGTGAGCAGCGCGCCATCGCTGCGACGGGCCGCGCTCGAGTCTTCCTTGGCGTCGATCTCGACGTACGCGAGGCCGGGAGGAAGGTAGGGCACCGCGAGTTGCATGGAATGGTTCGAACCGCGCGCGAAGACCTGTCCATCGCTGCGCAGGAACAACGAGTGCACGTAGCCAGCCGCAACCTGCGACCACGAGAGGCCCGCGGGGAGAACAGGCACGTTGCACTGGCCCGAGGAAATGTCGCCCCAGGCCGCGACGGTCCCGTCGTTCCACAGGACCAACGTGTGGTAAGCGCCGGCCGCGATCGTCGCAGCGCTCGCGCCAACAGGAGGTTGGGGCACGTTGCTCTGGGCGAAATCGTTGCGGCCCCAGCTGAGCACCTTGCCACTCGCGAGCCGCGCCGTGGCATGGAACGCGCTCGCCTCGATCGAGGCGAAGCTCTCGCCCGGCGGGAGTGCCGGCGCGGGCTGGCTGTTTCCCCACGCGAGCAGCGCGCCGTCGCTGCGCAGTGCGAGCGTCTGGTCGCCACCCGCCACGACATCGACGTAGCTCATCCCCGGTGGCAGGGCGGGAACGCTGCACTGGCCATTCCAGTTGTCACCCCACGCGAGGATCGTTCCGTCGTCCAGGCGCGCGACCGAGTGCATGCCCCCGGCGCTCAGCTCCAGCACATTTCGTCCGGGGGCGAGCGTCGGCACATCACATTGGCCCGCGTAGTTCTCGCCCCACGCGAGCACGGCCCCGTCGCTCCGCAGCGCCAGGGTGTGCCGTTCGCCCGCGTCCAATAATACGTAGCTCATGCCCGCCGGCAGCGCCGGCACGCTGCACTGCCCGGAGCTGTCATCGCCCCAGGCGAGCAGGGCTCCATCGCTGCGCAGCGCAACGCTGTGCGCCGCGTAGAACCCCGAGTAGAAGTCCCCGCCAGCGCTGACCGCCGTGTACGCGAGGCCAGTGGGCAACGGCGGAACGTCGCATTGTCCGAAGGCGTTGTCACCCCACGCGACCACCGTTCCGTCGTTCAGCAACGCCAGCGAGTGGATTCCACCGGCCGAGATCCGCAGCGCCGCGACGCCTGGGGCAAGGCTCGGGAGGTTGCATTGCCCCCAGTAGTTCCAGCCCCACGCGACGAGCGAGCCATCGGCGCGACGCGCGAGCGTGTGAGTGAAACCCGCGCCGACCTCGTCGAACGCTTCGCTGCTCCACGCGCTGTCGAACACCGTCTCGCCCCAGCCGAGCACACGCGAGGCGCCGGTGGATTGCTGGGCGCTCCCGAGCCCGACGAGCAAGACCGTCGCTGCCGCCGCGCTCGCAACCGCAGTTTTTCGCGCGATTCCTTGCCGCAAACGCCGCATCGCGTCTCTCGCCATCATGGCCGGGCCTCCTCGCCGTCGAACCTCCTCGATAGCCCGAAACGGGCATCGTGACCACGGAGAGGAAGTGCGCAGGGGAGATGTGGGTAGTCATCCCTCCGCTCCCGTCGCGAGCACGTTGCTCCAACAAGCTCGGCGCCGGAGCCCCGAGGCGTTGGCCCCAAGTCTCCGGCGCCGGAAGGCGTGTCGCGAGCGCTTCAGCTCACGGCAGGATCACGCTGTCGATGACGTGGATGATGCCGTTGCCGGCGAGCACGTCGGTCGCGACGATCTTCGCGCCGTCGATGTGCGCGCCCGTGCCGTCGACGCGGATCTGCGCGTGCTTGCCGTTGAGCGTCGCGACGTCCTTCATCGTGACGACGTCCTTGGCGAGGTGGCGCCCGGCGACGACGTGGTACTTGAGCACCGCGACGAGCTTCTCCTTGTTTTCAGGCTTCAGCAGGTTCTCGACGGTGCCGGCGGGCAGCTTGGCGAAGGCCTCGTCCGTCGGCGCGAACACGGTCAGCGGCTCCTTGCCCGAGAGCGCGTCGACGAGGCCCGCGGCCTGCGCGGCGGCGAGCAGCGTCTTGAACGTGCCCGCGGCCTTCGCGGTCTCGACGATGTTCTTGCGCGGCAGCAGCACGGTGTCGATCACGTGGATCACGCCGTTGGAGCAGGCGATGTCTGCGGTCGTCACCGTCGCGCCGTCGATGCGCAGCACGGTCTTGCCGTCGGCGATGTCGAGCTTCTCGATGCGCAGTGCCTGCCCGAGCACGCTCTGCGCGAAATCCGCCTTCGCGGCCGCCGCGCTCGTCACTTCGGCGGGCACGACGTGGTACGTGAGGATGTCGACGAGCTGCTGGCGGTTCTCCGGCTTGAGCAGGCTCTCGAGCGTGCCCTTCGGGAGCTTGGCGAAAGCCGCGTCGCTCGGCGCGAACACCGTGAACGGGCCCTTGCCCTTGAGCGTCTCGACGAGCCCGGCCGCCTGCACCGCGGCGACGAGCGTCTGGAACGAACCCGCGCCGACGGCGGTGGCGACGATGTCCTGCTTGTGGCCCTGGGCCGCGCCGATCGTGCTCGTCGAGCACGTGTCGCCGGTGAGCGCGTAGGCGGGAACGAGAGTGGAGATCGCGAGCAGAGTGGAGACGACGACGAACTTCATGGAGCTTTCTCTTCCGCGTCCGCGAGTGCGGACGCAACTGGTCTGGGGCCGCTCGCTTCCGGTGTGCCGCGACTGCGGCAGCGAACTCATGCGGAGCAAGTCGGCGGGGAGCGGTCCGCGCCGCGAGCGCCAGCGGATGCAGCGTTTTCCCCGATGTTTTTCGTCGTCCGAATCGACCACGTGGTGCCGCGTCGGCGGCGCGGCGAGTCGGACGATTCGTGGGTGAGCTTCATGGCATTGAATGTGAATCCGCCCGCTTGTGCCCCGCGTATCGACAAAGCGTCTCGCTGCCTCAGCCCCACGGAGACTCCGCTTGTCCGCTCACCTGCCTCATCTGTCCCGCCGCTTGCCCGCCTTCGATGCCGACGCCGGGCCCGAGCTCGACCTCGCCGCCGGCGTCGATCACGAACGCATCGAACGCGCGGTGCGCGAGATTCTCGTCGCGATCGGGGAAGATCCCGAGCGCGAGGGCCTGCGCGAGACGCCGCAGCGTGCGGCGCGCGCCTGGCGCGACCTCACGACGGGTGCGCGCGACACCGCCGAACGCCATCTCGGCAAGCAGTTCGAACACCGCACGACTGGCGGCCACGACCTCGTCGCCGTGCGCGACGTCGAGTTCCACAGCCTGTGCGAGCACCACCTGTTGCCGTTCTTCGGGCGCGCGCACGTCGCGTATCTGCCGGCGAAGGACCGCGTGTGCGGGCTCTCGAAGGTCGCGCGCACCGTCGACGTGTTCGCGCGCCGCCTGCAGATGCAGGAGCGCCTCACGTCGCAGATCGCCGACGCCATCGTCGAGCACCTCGATCCGCTCGGCGTCGCCGTGATCCTCGAGGGTGAGCACATGTGCATGCGCATGCGCGGCGCCTCGAAGAGCGAGTCCGACATGCTCACGACGGCGTTCCGCGGCCTGTACGAGACCGATCGCTCCGCGCGCTCGGAAGTCGTGCAGCTCCTTCTCGGCGGCCGTTCGCGGGCCTAGGCTTCGGGCGTGAGTTCACGCGGCTGGCAACGGACGACGCTCGTTCTCGCGGGGATCTACAACCTCGCGTGGGGTGCGGTCGTCGTGCTGGCGCCGCGTGCGACGCTCGAGTGGCTCGGCCTCGACGTGCAGACGACGTTGGAGGAGCAACTTTGGGGCTGCATCGGCATGTTCGTGCTGGTGTGGGGCCTCGGGTACCTGGCCGCCGCGCGGGATCCGCTGCGCCACTGGCCGATCGTGCTCGTGGGATTGCTCGGCAAGGTGTTCGGTCCGATCGGGTTCGCGCTCGCCGTCGCGCAGGACCTGCTGCCGCTCTCGATGGGCAAGACGCTGCTCACCAACGATCTCGTGTGGTGGATCCCGTTCGGCTGGATCCTGTTGGATGCGCGTCGGGCCGCACGGGAGCGCAGCGCGTGAGCGGTCTCCAGGAAGCGCTCGAGCAAGCCCGCACGCAGCAGGGCGAGAGCCTGGCGTCGCTGTGCGAGTCGCAGCCGCGGCTGGTCGTGCTCCTGCGGCACTTTGGCTGAACGTTCTGCCGCGAGGCAGTGAGCGACCTCCGTGAGAGGCGCAAGGACATCGAGGCCGCCGGGGTGGGCATCGTGCTCGTGCACCTCGCGAGCGAGCCCGAGGCCGCCCTTTTCTTCGCGGACCACGGTCTGGCGGACCTGCCGCGGATATCCGACCCCGAAAAACGTCTCTACGGAGCGTTGAATCTGCCGCGCGGGACGCTGCGAACCCTGTTTGGGCCTCGCGTCTGGTTGCGGGGGTTCCTCGCGGGCGCTCCCCGTTGGCTCGGCGGCGCCGGGCTCGGGGTGGGGCGACCGCAGGGGGATCCGCTCCAGATGCCCGGCACGTTCGTGATCCACCGTGGGCGCATCCTGCGCGAGCACCTCCACCGCGACGTCGCGGACCGACCCGACTACTGCACCCTCGCCCGCGGCGTCCGCGCGGGCAACGAAGATCCCCGATGAAGCACCTCTCGCCTCTCCCTCTGCTGCCCCTGCTCGCGCTCGCCTGCAGTTCGTCCCACGCGTCGCTCGAGGAATCGGCGCCGACGACGCTCGTGCCGGTCGCGACCGAGAACGTCGAGGTCGCCGGGGTCCAACGCGTCGGCGGTGACATGGAGGCGCGCATCGAGCTGCTCGTCGGCCAAGGTGTCGACGGCGCTGACGCCTACCGCTGGGGACCGTGCAGCGTGACGACCGCGTTGCCGCAGGGCTATCCGCCGCCGACTCCGCCGGGCGCTTTCGAGATCAAGAGCTACCCGCGTGCGCGCCGTGCCGAGGTCAAGGGCGACTCGAACCCGAATTTCGGCATGTTTTTCGGCTTCTGGCCGCTCTTCCAGCACATCAAGCGCAAGGAGATCGCGATGACGTCGCCGGTCGAGATGGACTACGACGGGTTCGACAACCGCGGGCGCCTCTCGACGGTGGGCTGGACGATGTCGTTCCTCTACCGCGAGCCTTCGATGGGCAGCCTCGGCAACGACGGCGACGTCGCGGTCGAGGATCGTGAGCCCGTCGTCGTGCTCTCGAAGGGCTGCAAGGGTCCGTACCTGTTCGAGCGCGCCGACGAGACCGCGCGCGAGCTCGCGGCGTGGCTCGCGACCAACGACACGTGGGAATCCGCGGGCGCGCCGCGTGGGCTCTTCTACAACGGCCCGGACCAGTCGAACGACGACAAGTGGTCCGAGATCCAGGTGCCCGTGCGCCGCCGCGCGAAGTGACGCGATGGACGTCGTCTCGCTGCTCCCGTACGCGCACGTCGCGGCCACGGGAGTGATGGTGGGCGTGATCTGGTTCTGCCAACTCGTGCACTATCCGTTGCTCACGCTGGTGAGCGACCGGAGCTGGGGCGCCTACGAGATCGCGCACTGCAACCGCATCACGGCGATCGTCGGTCCGGCGATGGGCGTCGAGCTCGTCGCGGCCGTTGCGCTGTGCGTTCCCGGCATCTGGTGGGACGAGGTGCCGTGGACCGCGTGGGCGAACGTCGCGCTGCTCGGGGTCATCTGGGCGAGCACCGCTTTCCTGCAGGTTCCGCTGCATTCCCGGCTCGGCGCCGGTCGCGACGAGGCCGCGCTGCGCAAGCTCGTGGCGACGAACTGGATCCGCACGCTCGCCTGGACCGCCCGCCTGCCGCTCGCGCTCGTGCTCCTGACCTCCGCACGGCCCGCCTGATCGCGGGACTTCGCGCAAGGCGCTAGCCTTTGCGGCCATGCTCCTCGCCGCCCTCCTGCTCGCCGTCCTTCCGTCCAACGACAAGTCCAAGGTCGATCCCGAGATCACGCGCGCCGACATCGAGCGCACGGTCGCGTTCCTTGCGGCCGACGGGCTCGAGGGGCGTTCGACCGGCAGCCCGGGCGCGGAGAAGGCGGGCAAGTTCCTCGCTGACACGCTCTCCAAGGCTGGCGTGAAGCCGGCCGGCGACGACGGCACGTTCCTGCAGAAGGTGCCGATGACGCGCACGACGTTCCGCGAGGTGCCGCGGCTGAGCGTGTGGACCGCAGATGGCAAGGAGCGCGAGTGCGTCGCGGGCGTCGACTTCGACTGGATGGGCGGCGCGCCGGGCACCAAGCGCCTGCGCACGCGCCTCGTCACGAAGGACGAGGAGATGATCGGGTTCAAGGACGAGGAGGTCGCGTTGTTCCTCGACGGTTCGATGACGGACCGGCGGCGCTGGCTAAATCCGACCGGAGGCGTGGGGTTCGGGCTGGTGATCGCGCCGGGTAACGAGAAGCCCGGCACGAAACCGATGGACAAGCCGCCGCGCGAGGAACGTCGCTCGGGCAAGCCCGACGAGCAGCCGACGGGGCAGGTGCGCGTGCATGGCGAAGTGCTCAAGCTCCTGCGCGCCGGCGAGATCAAGGCCGTGCGCGTGCATTGCAGCGTCGAGCGCGTCGAGGTTCCGGCGTTCAACGTCGTCGGCGTGATCCGCGGCGTGGGCACGAAGGAGAATCCGGCGCTCGCCGAAGAGGCGATCGTGTTCAGCGCGCACTACGACCACATCGGCATGGCGAGCGAAGAGCGGGCCGTGGAGGGCGATCGCGTGTTCAACGGCGCCGACGACGACGCGTCGGGTTGTGCGGCGGTGGTCGAGCTCGCGGAAGCGCTCGCGGCAGCGGAAAAGCCCGTGCGCACGCTCGTGTTCCTGCTCGCGACCGGCGAGGAGATCGGTCTCGTCGGCACGGAGTGGTACATCGCGCATCCGTTCGTGCCGCTCGAGAAGACGGTCTGCAACCTCAACTACGAGATGATCGGCCGTCCCGACTCGAAGGTCGGCGGTGCGGGCAAGCTGTGGCTCACCGGGGACGAGCGCTCGAACCTCGGCAAGGAATTCCGCGCGCTGGGCGTGCCGGTCGTGGCCGACCCGCGCCTCGAGCAGCACTTCTTCGAGCGCTCCGACAACTACGCCTTCGCGCGCCGCGGCGTCGTCGCGCAGACGCTCTCGACCTTCGAGCCGGAAGTGCACAAGGACTACCACGGCGTCGACGACGAGCTCGAGAAGCTCGACCTCGATCACATGGCGGTGGCCGTGCGTGCGTCGATGCCCGCGGTGAATGCGCTCGCCAACGGCAAGCTCACGCCGCAGTGGGAGCCGGGCGGCGACCCGTCGAAGTCGCAGCCCGGCAAGCGCTGAACTTCGCCGTCAGGGCGCGAACGTCACGACGCGCGCGCTCGAGACGTTGGTGAGCTGGCCGCAGGGGCCGGTCGTGTCGCGGTACCAGGTCTGAAAGCCGAGCGTGCGGCCGGCGAGGAACTGGTTGGGCGAGGCGAGGTGCGTGAGCGACCAGTTCGCCAGGCCCGGGCCTTCCGTCAGCACGCCCGTGGCGCCGCTGTTGCGAACCGGGAAGCGCGAGAGCGGTCCCGTCAGGCAGCGCAGGCCATCGCCGAAGGGCACGCCGTTGATGACGTTGGGGCTCACGAACATCAGGCAGCTCTGGTTGCGCGGCATCGCGAGCGTGGTGAGCACGAGATCGTCGGCGGTGACGCTCGCGCTGCCGGTCGCGACGAGCACCGCGCCTTCGCGCGTCGAGTTGCGGCAACCGACCACCGGACCGCGCGAGTTGCCGCACGGGCAAGTGCCGGTCGAGCCGTCACCCGAGCAGGCCGCGTTGCCGACGAAGGCGGGGTAAGTCGTGCCGAGCGACATCGCGCGGTTGTCGGGCAGCATGAAGTACATGTGCATGCCGCGCTGCCACCAGAACGTCCCCGAAGTGCCGTTCGTGCCCTGCGCCCAGCGCCAGCTCGCGTAGGAGAGCGGCGTGCGGCCGACGACCGAGAGGAAGTAGCGCGTGTTGGCCGCGACGAACACCGGCGTCGCGAGCTGCGCCTCGAAGCGGAACAGGCTGCCCGCGGGCGTCGTCGTGAAGCTCGTCACGATCTCCTCGCTGATCGGTCCGCTGCCCGCCGCGACGATGTCGGGCTGCACCGCGATCGTGCCCGGATCCTGATGGAAGAACGAGATCTGGAAGCCGAGCGGCGGCGCCGCGTCGCCGATCCAGCGCACGTGCGTGATGACCTGATTCTGCGGGAGGGTGAAGTCCTCCCACGCGATCGCGTCGTTGTCGGAGTCGTTCTGGCCCGAGGGGTCGATCCACAGCTGCGACTGGCGCAGCGTGCCTCCGTTCGGGCTGAGCGGCTGGTCGTAGAACCAGCTCTGCGCGTGGGCGGCGGCGGTGAAGGCGAGGGTGAGGAACGGAACGAGAAGTCGTTGGAGTCGCAAGGGATTCGCTGGGGGCGGGAGAGGGCGAGCGCCCTCAACCTAGGCGACCCTATTCATTTCCGCATTGCGCTGAATGCGTAGGAACAGGCGTCCCCGGGGCGCCGTCGGGCGAACCGGGGACGCTGAAGGCGGAAATTTCCGCGCGGAGAGGCCTCGCCGCCGCTCCCGCGCCGCTCACTTCACCTTGACGGTGCAGAAGCGGAAGGCGACCTGCGGGATCGTCACCTCGGGGTTGGCGTAGGTCACCTGCACGGTGAGCTTGCGCGCGACGTCGACCGGATCGGTGGCGCACAGCGGCCGCGCGTCCTCTTCCTGGTCGATCGCGAGCACCTCGGCATTGAGGAGCAGCGCCATGTCGATGTCCTCGCCGTTGGGCGCGACCGCCGCGAGCACCGGCAGGTGACCGGCGGGCACGTCGATCTGGAACTCGACCGTGCCGGTCAGCGCGAACACGTCCTGCACCACGGTGTCGCCGGTGACGCCGGCGGCGTTCCACACGCCCGCGAGCGCCTCGTCGAGCATCGTCGAGAGCGCTTCGGCCGAGTGCTCGGCGTCGGAACCGACGTCCTCGCCTTCGCGCAGGAGCGCGGGCTTGGGGCCCGAGAAGTGCAGCGCGTTGACCTCGATCGAGGCGCCTTCGGGAGTGCCCGCGGGAACACGCAGCTGCAGCTCGAGCACGCCGGCGT
Source organism: Planctomycetota bacterium (assembly GCA_026692705.1). Classification (GTDB taxonomy): domain Bacteria; phylum Planctomycetota; class UBA1135; order UBA1135; genus F1-120-MAGs118. The sequence continues at coordinate 8,926 of JAPLOE010000105.1, read as the reverse complement.
GCGGCGCCGTGATGATCACGATCGGCACGTTGTCGGGCGTCTCGTCGGAGCCGAGAATCTCGCCGTCGAGCAGCACCGCGAGGTCGATGTCGTAGCCATCGGTCGAGGTCGCGGAGAACATCACCGAGGACTCGGGCTGCGCGGCGAAGCGCCACGACATCGTCTGTCCCGCCTCGCTCGTCCACGCGATCGTGCGCGTGAAGAACGGGCCCGATTCGTCCTGCACCGCGCCCGTGATGAGCTGCGGCTCGTAGCGGTAGACGTGCACGCTGCACTGCGTGTCGCGCAGGAGAACCTCGGAGGCGTGGATCTCGAGCTGCACCGTCTGCTTGGTGTCGTAGGGTCCGAGCCAGATCACGGGGAAGTAGTCGGGCGCGACGTCGGCGCCGAGCACCGAGCCGTCGGCCTTGATCGTCACCTGCGTGTCGATGTTCGAGCCGTCGTGCGCGGCCGCGAGGAAGCCGTAGCGCTGGCCGGCCTCGACCGTGACGGGAATGCGCGTCGGCTCGCGCTGCGCGACCGTCACTTCCTTGCGGAGCACGCGCTGGCCGGGCTCGAGCCGCTCGATGCCGTCCTGGTGCGCCTGCGCGGTCGCCATCTGCTCGAGCAGCTCGTCCGGCGGCAGCAGCAGGCCCGCGAGCCGCTCGCACCACACGCCGTCGCGCGCGGCCTGCACCGCGGCGAAATCATCCTGCAGGAGCTCGCGCGCGAGGTCGACGCGCTGGCCGTAGGCGAAGCCGAAGCTCGTGCGCTCGCCATTGACCGAAAGGTTGTTCTCCGCGGCGGAAATCAGGCCGATCACCTCGCCCGCCGAGTTGAGGATCGGGCTGCCGCTCGCGCCGCCGACGACCGGGCCGCAGTAGTGGATCAGGTAGCTGTCCTTCCACGGCACGCGCTGGAAGAAGAAGTCGGTTTTCGCGGTGATGTAGCCGGGCACCGCGTGCAGCGTCGGGAAGCCCGAGATGTTCTCGTAAGGGAAGCCGAGGTACACGACCGACTCCGACAGGCCCGGCTGCGACTTCGAGGGGTCGGAGAGCACGAGCGGCGGCGCGGTCTCGCCCGCGGCGACCTCGACCGTCGCGACGTCGGCGATCGGGATGAAGTTCATCGAGCGCGCGGCGGTCGGATCGGAGTCGTGGCGCACGATCACGCGCTTCAAGCGCGCGTTCCACGGCACGTAGGCGGGGTGGATGCGGATCGAGCCGGGGCTGAGCGCGAGCTCGTCGCGATCGCTCCACGAGCGCCGCGCGACGATGCGGTTGCCGATCGAGGCCTCGAGCAGCGACTCGGCCACGTGCGCGTTGGTCGCGAGCTTGCCCTCGGCGATCACCCAAGCCGTGCCGACGAACTGGAACACCTCGGGGCCCGTGCCGTTGCGGCGCACGACGCCGACCATGTAGACCGAGTCGATCGAGCGCTCGATCACTTCCTTGAACTCAGGGGAAGTCTGGGCGCGGGAAGTGGGCAGCAGGCTCGCGAGCAACGCGAGCGCGACGAGGATTCGGCGCATGGTGCGATCGTCCGTCAGGGCAGCGGACGCGGCGAAAAGGGGGCTGGAGCGGGTGGGGGACGAGCCTAGGTGCACGCTCGCGGAGCGTCCATACGGGCCCGATTCAGCGGTCGATGTCGACCGTGAGCACGCCCGGGCAGGAGGAAAGTTCGTCCAGCAACGGTGCGAGATTTCGCTCGGACTCCAGCACGACTTCGTAATAACGATCCTGCTCGGTCCCGCCGCGCCGCGTGCCCGCGCCACAGCACTGGAAGCGCTTCGTGCCCGCTGCGAAGGCCTGCTCGATGTCCTTCCAGCCCTGGAAACCGATTCCAGTCCGGATCGTGATGCGGTGCGCGCTGGCGGTCGAGTGCATCGCCGCCACGGCGACGACGGGGATCGCGAGCAGCGGCAGCCACAGGTATCCGGCGCCGACGGCGAGGCCGATCGCGACGGCGAACACGACGAAGGCGGTGTCGCGCGTGTCCTCGACGACGGTGCGGAAGCGGACGATCGAGAGCGCGCCGACGATGCTGAAGGCGCGCGCGACGTTGTCGCCGACCACGACTGTCGTGAGCGCGAGCAGCACGCACAGCATCACGAGCGTTCCTGCGAGCGCGCCGTCGGGCTGGCGGCCGATGCGCGCGCGCGTGAGGCGATGCACGAGCGCGACGATGATCCCCAGCGCGAGGGCGAGCACGAGCCGCAGGAAGACAGTCGCGAGGTCGAGCTCGGTATCGCTGTCGAAGGCCGTCCAGAGGTTCTCGAACATGGTTCAGCGCAGTCGGGTGAGCCGCAGGGAATCGGCGGGAACGCGGAGCGAGCCGGACTTCGCGCGCAGCTCGAGCACGAGCTCGACGTCGGCGGTCTCGTGCTCGATCTCGAACTCGAAGCTCAGGTCGCGGCGTGCGCTGCCGACGTGCGGCTCCTCGACGCTGGCGCCGGAAATCCGCAGGGAAACGCCGCCCTTGGGCGCGCCTTCCTCTTCGAGCGCCTCGACGCGCTCGAGCTGCGCGCTCGCCTGCAGGCGGTAGCGGCCGCGATCGAGCAGCAGCCCGCGCCGGAAGCCCGCGATGCAGCGCCCGCTCGGCCCGCATTCGACGATCAGCCAATCGTGGCCGTCGTCGGGCTCGCTCTCGACGCGCGCGTCGTCGACCTCCGAGTGCGCGCGCCAGTTCTTGATCTCGACCGCGACGCCGGGCTTGAGCACGAGGGGCTTGGGCTCGGGCGCCGAGAGCTCGTCGGCGAGGAACGTGTGGCGCTCGGCGATGCGCTGCAGCAGCTCGCGGTAGCGCTCCTCCTGGATGCGCGCGCCTTCCTCGTCCCACTTCCCGAACGCCGTCTGGATGCGCGCCTGCACCGGCTCGAGCTTGCGCGCGAGCGCCTTCGGATCGATGCGCGGGAACTGCTCCTTGAGCTCGCGGCGGTACAGCTTGCGCCACTCGGGCCGCTTCATCACCGACGACGACAGCAGCGGAAACGGCATGTCGAGCACGCTCGCCGCCGGATCGCCGAAGAGCTGGTCCATGCCGTGCGGCAGGAAACGCGCCTTGCCGCCGCGCGCGATGAACAGGCGGTAGTTGTTGGCGTTGATCGTGTAGCCGTCCCAGTGGCCGAGCAGCTCCTCGAGCGCCATGAAGCGCACGAACGGCGCGAGCTCGATCAGCGGCTCGAGTTTCGCCCAGCGCACGGTCATGTCCGCCTCGTGGCAGGCCTCCGCAAGCGCAGCGAGATCGGTCCGGTCCTTCGCGCCGCCGCCGACGTCGCACTCGAGCTGGGCATCGACGTCCTGACAGAAGCCGCCGTCGTACAGGTTGCCCTTCGTGCCGCCGAACCAGCGCGCGACGAAACGCTCGTCGACGCCTTCCTTCAACACGTACAGGCCCAAACGCCGGTCGTTGAGCTTCACCAGCGCATGCCCGATGCGCGGCGCCGGATCTCCGGCCGCGCGGAACACCTCCGAACCGAGCCACTCGCACAGGCGCGACTCGTCCTGCACCGAATTGTTCAGGTGGAATTTCTCGAGGCCGTGCAGGCGTTCCTTGCCGTCGAACTTGTCGAGCCGCACGGTGAACGCAGGGACGTCGTCGTACTCGCGAAAGCTGCCCGCGGCGCCCTTGAGCTTCACGCCACCGGTGCCGAGCTTCTTGCCGTCGACCCACAGCTCGAACTGCGCGTACTCGCGCGGCGCCGAACGCAGCGCACCTTCGCTCTCCTGCGACACGACGAGCCGCAGCTCGTGGATCGTGCCCTTGTCGAAGAACGCGTCGCTGTCGTCCTTGCCCGATTTCTGCGCGAGCGCCGACGCCGGCACGACGATCGCGAGCGCGACCGCCAGCCGGCGAAACGGCGCGGAGAGCCGCACGGAGGCGCTCAGAAAGGCTTGAAGTAGACGCAGTAGACGGCGGCGACGATGCTCACCATCGAGATCACGGCCAGCAGGCCGATCATCGTCTGCTTGCGGAACGCGATCCCAGAGACGGCCGAGAGCGCGAGCCAGGCCACGACCTTGACGATCAGCCAGCCCGGAAAGCCCTGGATCCCGAGCTTGGCGTGCAGGCCGAAGCCCGCGATCACCATCACGAGGCTCGCGAGGCCGCCGACCATCATCACGAACTTGCGGCGCTCGGGCGCGGGGTTCGCGAAGGCGGAGAAGGTCATGCCGACGAGAACGAGTGCGGCCGTGACGTGCAGGACCGAATAGATGAGCGGGTTCATGGCGGCCCATTGTGAGAAGCGCGGGGCGGCGGGTCTACGGGCGCGTTGTGGCAGCCGGATCGGGCGGAACTGGACCGCTGCCGTGCCCGACGAGTCCCGCTACCCTCTCGCGGTCTCCTGCGAGCCCCCGCCATGACGATGCTCCCGCTCCTCCTGTCGCTTGCGTTCCAGTCCGCGGTCCCGGCGCCGGTCGAGCGCATCGAAGTGCTCTTCCTCGGCGACCGCGGGCACCACGAGCCCGCCGCGCGCGCCCAGCAGGTGCTTCCGGAGCTGCGCGCCCGCGGCATCGACCTCTTTTACGACGAGTCGCTCGAGGCGCTCACGCCGGAGAACCTCGCGAAGTACGACGCGCTGCTCGTGTACGCCAACCACGACCGCGGCGAGGCGCGGCACGTCAAGACGATCGTCGACTACGTCGAGCACGGCGGAGCGCTCGTCGCGCTGCACTGCGCGTCCTACTGCTTCATAGAGTCGCCCGAGTGGGTCTCGCTCGTCGGCGCGCAGTTCCAGTCGCACGGCGCCGAGGTGTTCCGCGAGACGTTCGTCGCGCCCGCGCACGCTCTGCTCGCGCCGCTGCAGCCGATCGTGAGCTGGGACGAGACCTACGTGCACCACCGCCACGCGCAGGACCGCGAGATCCTCGCCGTGCGCGAGCACTCCGGAGGCGCCGAGCCGTACACGTGGCTGCGCCGCCAAGGTCAGGGTCGCGTGTTCTACACGGCCTGGGGCCACGACCAGCGCACGTGGTCGAAGCCAGAGTTCGTCGATTTGCTCGAGCGCGGCGTGCGCTGGTCGGTCGGCGACGAGGCGCTCGCGCGGCCGCGGCCCGAGCTCCCGTTCACGTTCAGCCCCGCGCGCGTGCCGAACTACGAACCGGGCGGGCCCGCGGACGCGCTCGGCAAGATGCAGGATCCGCTCGCGCCGGAAGCTTCGCTCGCGCGCGCCGTCGTCTCGCCGGAGCTCGAAGTGAAGCTCTTCGCGAGCGAGCCGTTCCTCTCGAAGCCGCTTTGCATGGCTTTCGACGAGCGCGGCCGCATGTTCGTCGGCGAATCGACGGACTATCCCAACGAGCTCGGCGCCAAGCGCGACGTCATCCGCGTGCTCGAGGATCGCGACGGCGACGGCGAGTGCGATTCGTTCACGCTGTTCGCCGATGGATTGAGCATCCCGACGAGCCTGTGCGTCGCGCGCGGTGGCGTGATCGCGCTTTGCCCGCCCGACGTTCTGTTCCTCAAGGACAACGACGGCGACGGTCGTGCGGACGAGCGGCGCACGCTGTTCAGCGGCTTCGGCACGGGCGACACGCACGCGACCGGCAGCAACCTGCGCTACGCGCCCGATGGCTGGATCTGGGGCACCGTCGGTTACTCGGGTTTCCGTGGCAAGGTCGGCAGCGAGGAGCACTCCTTCGCTGACGCGCTGTTCCGCTTCCGCTCCGACGGCAGCGAGCTCGAGGTGATGGGCTCGACCTCGAACAACACGTGGGGCCTCGGATTCTCCGAAGACGGCGCGGTGTTCGGCTCGACGGCCAACGGCAACCCGAGCGTGCACCTCGCGATTCCGCACCGCTACTACGAGGCCGTCGAAGGAGCGAATCCCGGCGTCTTGCCGACGATTGCCGACAGTCTGCGCATCCATCCGATCACGCGCGGCGTGCGGCAGGTCGACTGGCACGGGCTGTTCACCGCCGCGTCGGGCCACGCGCTCTACACGGCGCGCGCTTTCCCGCGCGAGTACTGGAACCGCGTCGCGTTCGTCACCGAGCCGACCGGGCACGTCGTCGCGCGCTTCTTCGTCGAGCCCAAGGGCGCGGGTTTTGTTGCGCGCGAAGGCTGGAACCTGCTCGCGAGCGACGACGAGTGGACAGCGCCGATCGCCGCCGACGTCGGACCCGACGGGGCCGTGTGGGTGCTCGACTGGTACAACTACATCGTCCAGCACAACCCGACGCCGCCGGGCTTCGAGAACGGCCCGGGGAACGCGTACGTGACGCCGTTGCGCGACAAGACCCACGGTCGCGTGTGGCGCGTGCAGCCCAAGGGTTTCCGCACGCCGGCGCGGCGCGATCTCGCGAAGGCGAGCCCGCAGGAGCTCGTGGCGACGCTGCGCGCGGACAACATGCTGTGGCGGTTGCACGCGCAGCGGCTGCTCGTCGAGCGGGGCAAGCTCGATGTGGTCGACTCGCTGCTCGCGTTGCTCGCCAAGCCGCAGCGCGACGAAATCGGGCTCGACGTCGGTGGTTTCCACGCGTTGCACACGCTCGCGCTGCTCGGAGCGATGAAGGACGAGCGCGTGCGCTCCGCTGTGGAGCGTGCGTTCGAGACGGGCACGCCGGAAGTGCGGCGCGCGGCGCTGGCCCTGCTGCCCAAGGACGAGCGGCTCGCGAAATCTGGCGCTTTTCTCGCGGCTTTCGAGGATCCGCTGGCCCGCAACCGGCTCGCGTTGCTGCTTGCGCTGAGCGAGTTCGATCCGAGTGGACGGCTCGGTGAGGCCATCGCGCCCTGGCTCGCGGACAAGGCGCTGGTCGAGGATCGCATCCTCGCCGACGCCTTCCTGTGTGCGGCAGCGAAGCACTCCGCTGGCTTCCTGAAGGGCGTGCTGGCGACGCAGCGTGAGCTCGCGAAGGACGCGGCGGCTCCGCAGGCGCTCCAGCTGCTCGCGAACTCCGGTTTCGAGGAACTCGCGCGCGCCGATCGGCCCAAGGGCTGGCTCGTGCGGCACTACAGCGGCGAGGCGCAGCACCGCGTCGTCAGCGCGGGACGCAGCGGCAACGCTCTCGAGCTCTCGTCGACGGACGGCGCCGACACGAGCTACTACGCCGAGGTTCAGCTCGATCCCGACGCCACGTACCGGCTGAGCGGCTGGATTCGCACCGAAGGCCTCGACGCGAGCCGTTGTTACGGCGCGTGCCTGAACGTGCATGAAATTCAGGGTTCTGAGAACGCGCGCACGCCTGCGGTGAGCGGCACGAGCGACTGGAAGCGCGTCGAAGTCGTGTTCGAGGCCGGTGGCCGCACGGAAGCGACGATCAACTGCCTGTTCGGCGGCTGGGGCTGGGCGAAGGGCAAGGCGTGGTTCGACGACGTGAAGGTCGAGCTCGTCTCGAATCCCGGTCTGCCGGGGCCCGCGGGCCGCATCGTGTCGCGCGTCACGCGCCACTACGCGCACCGCGTCGCGTCCGACGATGTCGTCGTCGTGCTGCGCGCTCTCGACGGCGCGCCGGAGCCGCTCGCAACCGCAATTCTCGCGGGACTTGTCGACGGCTGGCCGTCCGAGCGTGCGCCGAAGCTCACGGCCGCGGACATCGCCGAACTGACGCGCGTGGCCGCCGCGCTCGCGCCGCAGCCGCGCGCGTTGCTCGCGGAGCTCGTGCTCGCGCGCTGGTCGCTCGCGGCGGAGTTTGCGGGCCTGCGCGACACCGTCGTCGCCGAGCTCGAGCGCACTTACGCGGCCGAAGGAGCGCCCTGGGAAGCGCGTGCGGCGGCGGCGCGGCGTCTCGCGGGCCTGGTGCCGGCGGAGCGTGCGCTCGCGCTGTTGCTGCCCGGCCTCGATCTCGATTCGGAGAGCGAGTTCGCGAGCGCGGTGCTCGAGGCGCTCGCGCAGCGACGCGAGGACGTCATCGGCGTCGGCATCGTGGCCGAGCTCGGCCGCCTCGCGCCCGCGGTGCAGCGCACGGCGGCGCGCGTGTTGCGCTCGCGGGTCACGTGGACACGTTCGTTGCTCACCGCCATCGAGAGCGGCGACATTCCGGCCGCGATCGTCGAGCCCGCGGCGTGGCAGGAGCTCTCGCAGCATCCCGACACGAGCCTGCGCGAATTCGCCGAGCGCGTGCGCCGCAAGGGCCAGCCCGCGGTCGCCGTCGACATCGCGGCCTTCTCGCGCGAGACCGCGGCGCTGCGCGGCGATCCGGTGCGCGGACGCGAGGTTTTCCGCCAGAACTGCGCGACTTGCCACAGCGTCGGCGGCGAGGGCGGCCCGGTCGGACCGGCGCTCGACGGCATCGCGTCGCGGCCGCTCGACGAGGTGCTGATCTCGATCCTCGATCCCAGCCGCAACGTCGAGGCGAACTACCAGTTGTGGGTGGCGCGTACGTTCGACGAGCGCATCGTCTCCGGCCGACTTATGGGCGAGACGCGCACGGCGCTCGAGCTGCTCGATTCCTCCGCCAAGAGCCAGGTGCTGCCGCGCGACGAGGTCGAGTCGATCACCGCCTCGCCGCTGTCGCTGATGCCGGCGGGCTTCGAGTCGCTCGGCGCCCAGGCGCTCGCGGACGTGCTCGCGCTGCTGCGTGGGCAGCATTGAGCGCGTGCGCCGCGTATCCTGCGGCGCATGTCCCTCCGAAACTCCCTCCTGTGCGGCGCGGTGCTCGCGCTCGCGACCGCCTGCGCCAGCGCCGCTCCCCAGCTTTCCACGGCTCCCTCCGAGCTCGCGGAACGCGTGATCCAGTTCGAGGCCGACCGTGGCGCGCTGCGGCGCTACTGGCCGATCGATGCGTCGCCGCGTGGGCAGGCGCGGCAGCGGGAGTTCCTCGAGGGTGAGCTCGCGTCGCTCGGAAAGGTGAACTTCGACGCGCTCGCGCAGGAAGCGCGCGTCGACTGGATCCTGCTGCGCAACGAGATCGAGCAGGACCTCGCGGCGCTCGAGCTCGCGCGCACGCGCCACGCGGACGTCGTGCGGCTCGCGCCGTACTTCGATTCCGTGCTCGACGTGATCGAGCCC
>JAPLOE010000104.1 GCA_026692705.1 Planctomycetota bacterium | reverse complement strand
TCGGCCGGCGGAGCCTCGGGACCCGCAGGCAGCGTGCGCAGCGACTCGTCCGCGCGCGCGGAGAGCGTGATCCAAGTCTTGCCGTCGCGCTCGATCGAACGCGCCGTGACGACGAGGCCATCGAAGCACTCGTAGTCGGTGACGGCCGCGCCGTTGAGGTCGAAACCCTCGGCGCGCTGCACGTCGTCGAGGCTCATGTACTGCAGCGCGCTCGGGATGCCGTTGGCGACACCACCCCAAGAGAGTTCCTTGCCTTCCGGCAGGTGCTCGACCGTGAAGTCCTGCTGCGTCGGCTCGGCCTTCGAGACCGTCAGCACTTCGCCATCGGGGTGCGTGATCACCGCGCGCTTGACGCGCGTCGACTCGACCTTGCTCACCTCGCGGTTCAGCCAGCCCGCGGCGTCGCCGCCGACGTTGACCGAGCCCGTGACCTCGAACACCTGGTCTTCGCCGGAGCGCCGCGCGTACAGCGACGGCTTGCTCGCCATGCCCTGATTGGCCTTGGCCTTGCCGACGATCACGTCGGCGAGCACCTTGCCCGCGGCGTCCTTGAGCGTCACGCGGCGCGAGGTCGCGCCGGCACCGCTGGGATCTTCCACGCCCATTTTGGCGTGGAATTCGGGGTTCTTCGTCATCGGCTCGACGACGGTGAACTCCGCCACGCCGACGACGAGCGCCTTCACCTTGTCGAAGTCGACCGGGTAGCCGCCCTTGTCGGCCGCGCCCCAGCTCGCGCCTTCCTTGCGCACGGTGAAGGCCGTTCCGGCGTCGACGAGGGCCACCTCGACGACATCGTTGACGCGGCCCGAGAGTTCGGGGAAGAGCTTGCCACCGACCGTCGCGGCCGGGCTCTTGGCGTCGCTCCCGCTCGACAGGTACAGCGCGGCGCCGAACAGCACCGCGGCGGCGAGGCCGACGACGGTGAGGGTCTTGGCGTTCATGGTGCGTTTCTCGCTCGCTTAGGCCGACTTGCGGCGGTTGAGGCGGTAGAAGAACACGAGCAGCGCGGCGGCGATCACCACCAGCGGCACGACGAGGATGTTCAGCACCTTGAGGCGCGTGCCGAGGCTCTCGACGTCGCGGTTCAGGTTGAAGCGCACCTCACGCAGGCGCTTGTTGGTGTCGACGAGCGACTTGCGCAGGTCCTCGATCTTGGTCTGCACCTCGGGGCTCATCAGCACCTGTTCCGTGGTGCCGCTGGACTTCGAGAGCAGATCGTTGAGCTCACGCTCGACGTTGGCGCGCTCGTCGGAGAGACGCTGCTCCTCCGCGCGGTAGTTCTGCTCGGCGGTGCGACGGATCTCGTCGACCACGAGGAACGGATAGGCGGAAACGCCGCGCGCGCGCAGGCTCACGAGGTCCGTCGACCCGCGCATGTAGTCCAGCAGGTTCACGACGAGGTCGCCGTTGTCGGCGATCTTGAACGGAATGCGCTGACCCACGAAGTTCTGCATCTGGACCCACGAGCGGTCCTCGAGGAAGTCGACGTCGGCGACGACCACCACCGAGATGTCGCCCTGCGATTCCGCGAGGTGCGCCGCGACGCCTTCGGTCGCTTCCGCGCTGGCCGGACGACCTTCGGGGAAGGCCGACTTGGCCTTGCCGCCGATGCGCGCCGCGAGCGTCATCTTCTTGCCCGAGGGGAAGAAGTCCGCGAGCAGCTTCGGCGGGTCCGGCGAGAAGCGCACGGTGTCGACGCCGAGCTCCATCGACTCGTCGGAAGTCTGCACGAGCGGCGTGAAGCTCGTCGTCGCACCTTCCTTCACCTCGAGGAAGCCCGCGTACTTGAACATCAGCATCTTGAGCTCGCTCGTCGCGACCTCGCCCTCGGGGATGCCCTCCTCGGGGATCGCGGGCCAGGCCGTGAACGGAACCTGCTCGAGCGTGCCGCGGCGCTGCCACGTCACCGGCGTCGCGAACTTGCGGTCGGTGGCGAGCTTGTCCTTGGGGCTCGAGATGCCCCAGGCGTCGAAGAGCTTCGGCAGCTCGGACGAACGCACGGCCGTGTACTGCGCCATCGGGTTCTGCGGGTCCGCCGGCGGCTGGTCGGCGTCGCAGAACGGGTCGACGAAGCACATCAGCTTGCCGCCGCGCAGCACGAACTGGTCGATCGCGTACTGCGTCGGCTCGGGCACGGACTTGGGGTGCACGACGAGCAGCACCTCGATCTCCGGCGCGATCACCGTCGCCGCGGGCTCGACCGTGCGGACCTCGTAGAACTCGCGGATCTGGTCGACGAAGGCCCAGGCCTGCGGCGCTTCGCGGCGCATGTTCATCGGGTCCGGCTGCCCCTCGATCGGGAGCGACGACCAGATGCCGACGACGGTCTTCTTCGGGTTCGACAGCTCGTACACGAGCTTGGCGAGGTCGTACTCGAGGAAACGCTCGCGCGCGGGGCTGATGAAGGCGATCGACTTCTCGTCGCCGACCGTGTTCGAGCCGACGACGCCGAAGTAGAGCTGCTCGTCCGCCGCGAGCGGCGCACCGGCGTAGGCCTTGAGCCCGGCCGCGATCGCGCGCTCCTCGGTCTCCGAGTACGGCTCCGGATCGAGGAACTCGACCTCGAGCTTGCCTCCCGACGCGGTCTCGAACTCGCGCAGGAATTCCTCGACGCGGCGCGAGAACGGCCCGATGTACTTCTCGGCCTCCTCGCGCGAGCGGAAGAAGCGCAGCTTGACGGGCTCGCCGATGCGCGCGAGCACGTTGCGCGAGCCGTCGGACAGCGTGAACAGCTGGTTTTCGGTCAGGTCGAGGCGCACGCCCTCGAGCACGCGGCCCGAGAGCAGGTTGACGCCGATGAGCAGCACGAGGGCGATGAGGACGCCCAGGCCGGAGAAGAGCGCACGGTTCTTCATGGGTCTAGTCCGCCTTCTTGAGCTCGATGACGATCGCGTTGAGGAACAGGAACACCCCGATCACCGAGGCGAAGAACACGAGGTCGCGCAGGTCGATGACGCCGCGCGCGATCGAGCCGAAGTGGGTCATGAAGCTGAAGCTCTTGACCGCGTCGACCAGCGTCTCGCCCGGCAGCACGCCCGCGAGCACCTCCTGCACCTGCGGCAGGCCGGGGATCAGGAACAGCAGGCACACGATCACGGCGAGCACGAAGGCGATGACCTGGTTCTTGGTCACGGCCGAGATGCACGCGCCCATCGCGAGGTAACCACCCGCCATCAGCCAGCTCGCGACGTAGCTCGCGAGGATCACGCCGTTGTCGGGGTCGCCGAGGTAGTTGACCGTCAGCCACAGCGGGAAGGTGAGGCCGAGCGCGATGCCGGCGAACACCCAGGCCGCGAGGAACTTCGACAGCACGAGCTGCGGCAGCGTCACCGGCAGCGTCATCAGGAGCTCGATAGTGCCTTGCTTGCGCTCCTCGGCCCACAGGCGCATCGAGATCGCCGGGATCAGCACGATGTAGAGGATCGGGTGGAACTCGAAGAACGCGGGGCCGAGCGTGGCCTGCCCGCCCTCGAAGAACCCGCCCATGTAGAAGGTCAGGATCCCGCACAGGAGCAGGAAGATGCAGATGAAGACGTAAGCGACCGGCGTGGCGAAGTAGCCCGCGAGCTCACGCTTGAACAGCACGATGGTGTTGCGCATGGCGTTGGCTCCTTAGATCCTCGTCCCGACGCGGGTCAGTTCGTGGAAGACCTCGTCGAGCCGGCCGTGCTCCACGTGCAGGCCGTCGAGCTTCCACTGGTCCTTCTGCGCACGCTGGCTGATCTCGGCCAGGATCGGCCGCCGGTCGCGCGTGGTGACGAGCAGCGAGGTGCCGCTGGTCTCGCTCGCGAGCGTCTCGACGTGCTCTGCGCCGTACTGCTCGGCCAGAACCCCGCGCACGCGCTGCGCCTCCGAAGTCGCCAGTTCCAGCCGCACCGCGTTGTGCCAGCGCGACTTCGCCGCCAGATCGCCCGGCGCGCAGTCGATCACGATGCGCCCGCCCGCGATGATGATCACGCGCGAGCACAGCGCCTCGACCTCTTCGAGGATGTGTGTCGAGAGGATGATCACCTTGTCCTGCTGCATCGAGCGGATCAGGGCGCGCACCTCCTTCTTCTGGTTGGGATCGAGGCCGTCGGTCGGCTCGTCGAGCACCAGCACCTGCGGGTCGTGCAGGATCGCCTGCGCGAGGCCGACGCGGCGCTTGAAGCCCTTCGAGAGCGTCTCGATCGGCTGGCGCATCACCTTCTGCAGGCTGACCTTCTCCGCCACCTCCGCCACGCGCGCCTTGGCCTTCGCTCCCGACAACCCGCGGATCTCCGCGATGAAGTACAGGAACGCCTCGGGCGTCATGTCGGGGTAGAGCGGCGCCCCTTCGGGCAGGTACCCGACGAGCTGCTTGGCCGCGAGCCCGTCCGTGGTGATGTCGTGGCCACCGATGCGCGCCGTCCCGCCCGTGGGGGGCAGGAAGCCGGTCAGCATCTTCATCGTGGTCGACTTGCCCGCGCCGTTGGGGCCGAGGAAGCCGAGCACGGTCCCGCGCTCGACCGTGAAGCTCACGCCGTCGACCGCCGTGATGGCGCCGAACCTCTTCTGGAGGTTCTCGATCTCGATCATCGCTCCCATGGGAAACGAGGTCTTTTCTGGGTTGGGAAGGTGGGGCGGGAGGCCGTCGGGCCGCCCAGTTGGGAATTCGTTCGCGCCCGCCACGGGCGTCGCGCTCCCCCGGGCCGCCCCTCGGCTCGACGGGCCTGCGGACGGCTCGTCGGAGGGGCTGGAGCGTTTCGAGGGGCGGACTTTGTACTCGTGTCGGGCTAGCGCCACAAGCGAACCGCTCCGGAGCGCCCGCGAGGGGCGTTTTCCGGGCCGGACCGCTCGTTGGGCCCCGGTTACGACGGCGCGACGGAAGTGTTGGAGCCTGCGAACGGCTTCCGGGCGGGTGTAACCTCAGGCAGCGCCCGGCTGCCCATGCCGGGACCTTTCTCCAGCCAGGAGGTCCAAGATGAAACCCATGTCGTGGAGCGCCCTCGCGCTCCTTCCCCTGATGTTGCCGCCGGGGACGGCCGCCCCGCACTGGGGCCCGGCCACCCAGGAGGCAGCGCCCAAGCCGGCCGATCCCCAGGACGCCGCCTTCGCCGAGGAGTTCGACAAGCTCGTCGAGAGCTTCGAGAAGGCCCAGGAGGCGTTCTTCGCGAAGGTGCGCGACCTGTACGCCGCCGTCGACAAGGAAGGCCTGAGCGCGGACGAGAAGCAGAAGGCGCAGGAAGCCGCCGAGGCGATCTGGTCCGAGGCGCCCAACGGCACCTTCCTCCCGCAGTTCGAGGAGCTCGCCAAGAAGGCCAAGGGGCGCCCGGCGGCGCTGAAGTCCTGGCTGAAGGTGATCGAGCTCTCGCAGGGCCCGATGGCGCAGGCCAAGGTCGAGCAGGCGGTCAACGTGCTGCTCGCCGACCACATCGAGTCGGAAGAGCTGGCCGCGCTCGGAGGCCTCATCTCGCACTGGTCCTCGACGCCGGAGTTCCACGCCAAGGTGATGAACACGCTGCGCGAGAAGTCGAAGCACGCCAAGGTGAAGGCGGCGGCGACGCTCAGCCTCGCCAAGGGACTCGAGAAGTCCGACGCCGCGAAGGCGAAGGCGCTCTACCAGGAACTGATGACGACCTACGCCTCGCTCGAGGCGGGTTGGGGCGGTTTGTACGGCGCCGTGGCCGAGCGCGCGCTCTTCGAGCTCGAGCACCTGCAGATCGGAATGGTCGCCCCCGACTTCGAGTCGGTCGACGAGACGGGCGCGAAGTTCAAAGTGAGCGACTACCGCGGCAAGGTGGTTGTCCTCGACTTCTGGGGTTATTGGTGAGGCCCCTGCCGTGCGATGCTGCCGCACGAAAAGACGCTCGTGGAGCGTCTCAAGGACAAGCCCTTCGCCCTGATCGGGATCAACAGCGACGGCGAGGCCGACGCGGTGAAGAAGATCCTCAAGGACCAGGGCATCACCTGGCGCAACGCCATCGACGGGTCGACGGAAGGCCCCTGGGCGCAGAAGTGGAACGTCAGCGGCTGGCCGACGATCTACGTGCTCGATTCGAAGGGCGTGATCCGTTACCGCGACGTGCGCGACGAGGAAATGGAACAGGCCGTCATGAAGCTGCTCGGAGAGATCGAGCCGGCGAAGTGACCGCCGACAGCGGACTTTCGTGGCGGGACGCGCGCTCGGGCTCGCGTCCCGCTACTCTTCTCGGGCGATGGACTCCAGGCGCCCCCAAGCCGCGACTCCGTTCCTGACGACGCGTTGGAGCGTCGTCGCGGCGGCCGGCAAGCCCGACACGCCCACGGCGCGCGCGGCGCTGTCGGAGCTGTGCTCGATCTACTGGTACCCGCTCTACGCCTACGTGCGGCGCCGCGGCCACAGCCAGGACGACGCGCAGGACCTGACGCAGGCCTTCTTCGCGCGTCTGCTCGAGAAGAACGTCGTGCTCGCCGCCGACCCGACGCGTGGCCGCTTCCGCGCCTTCCTGCTCGGCTCGCTCAAGAACTTCCTCGCCAACGAGTGGGACCGCGAGCACGCGCAGAAGCGCGGCGGCGGCGCCACTCCGCTCAGCCTCGACTTCGAGTTCGCCGACGAGCGTTTCGCCGCCGAGCCCGCCTCGCCGCTGACGCCCGAGATGGAGTACGAGCGCAACTGGGCCCTCGCCGTGCTCGATCGCGCCCTCGCGCGCCTCGAGGGCGAGTACGCACGCCGCGGCAAGCAGGCCTTGTTCGCCACGCTCAAGCCCGCGCTCGTCGCCGCCGACGACGAGGGCTCGCGCGCCGACATGGCCCGCCAGCTCGGCATGACCGAAGGCTCCGTCAAGGTCGCGCTCCACCGCATGCGCGCCGCCTTCCGCGAGAGCCTGCGCTCGGAAATCTCCGACACCGTCGGCACCGAACGCGACCTCGACGACGAACTGCGCAACCTGATCGAAGCCCTCGGCCACCGCTCGCAGGCGCCGGACTGATTCGCGGCACACGGAAGAGCGCGTAACGGGGCGGGTGGCTTGCTTCAGAAGGGGCGGCGCGGTCGAGTAGGCAGCCCCCAAGATGACCCAGTCGGCCCAGGCAACCCGTTGCGCGAAGTGTGGAGCGCCGCTCGCGCCGGGCGCGAGTTGCGCGAGTTGCCTGTTGGGGCTGGGGTTGCAGCAGGGTGCGGATGCGGAGCTGTTCGTGACGGGCGCGAAGGAGACGGCGGCGCCGCCGCCCAGCCCCGAGGAGCTCGCGCCGTTCTTCCCGCAGTACGAGATCGTCGAGCTGATCGGGCGCGGCGGCATGGGGGCGGTCTACAAGGCGCTGCAGAAGGGTCTGGGGCGCACGGTCGCGATCAAGGTGCTGCCCGGCGACGCGGCGAAGGATCCGGCCTTCGCGGAACGCTTCGCACGCGAGGGGCGCGCGCTGGCGCGGCTCAGCCACGCGCACATCGTCAACATCTTCGATTCGGGCAACGCGGGCGGGCTGTACTACTTCGTGATGGAGTACGTCGACGGCACCAACTTGCGTGAATTGGTGCGCGCGAAGACCACGACGCCGAAGCAGGCGCTCGGGATCGTAGGGCAGGTGTGCGACGCGCTGCAGTACGCGCACGAGGAAGGTGTCGTGCACCGCGACATCAAGCCCGAGAACATCCTGATCGACCGGCGCGGGCGCGTGAAGATCGCGGACTTCGGCCTCGCGAAGCTGCTCGGCGGCACGCAGGCCGACGTCACGCTGACGCGCTCGCAGCAGGCGATGGGCACGCCGCACTACATGGCGCCGGAGCAGTGGGAAAAGCCCGACGAGGTCGACCACCGCGCGGACATCTTCGCGCTGGGCGTCGTGTTCTACGAGCTGCTCACGGGCGAGCTGCCGCTGGGGCGTTTCGCGCTGCCGAGCCAGAAGCTCTCGGTCGACGTGAAGATCGACGAGGTCGTGCTCAAGACGCTCGCGAAGGAACCGTCGCTGCGTTACCAGTCCGCGAGCGCGGTGCGCACCGACGTCGATCACCTCGCGTCGCGGCCCGATCCGGTGCCGAAGAGCCAGCGCCGCGGCTGCATCGGGAGCTTCTTCTATCGCATCGGCTTCGCGCTCAATCCGTCGTCCGTGCCGCGCAAGAAGCTGTACGGCATGGAACTCTCGTCGAACCTGATCCCGCCGGGACTGATCGTGTTCCTGTGGTACAGCGCGTGGCTGACCGCCAGCGTGTTCCTCTACTTCGTGGCGTTCTTCTGCACGATCCTGATCGTGCGCAACACCAAGTGAGCGCGGGCGAGGCGATCGGAGAACTCGCGCGCGCGGCGGCGGAGCGGGCGTCGCAGTGGATCGTCGCGGGGCTCGCGGCGGAGGCAGGGCCGGCGGGGGAGCTCGACGGGCGTGCGCGAGTGCGGCGCGTGGAAGAGCCGCGGCTCGAGGCGAGTGTCGCGCGATACCTCGAGGATTCCGGGCCGCAGGCGACGGGTGCGGGGCTCGAGCCGAAGTTGCGCGTCGTGTCGTTCGCGCGCGCGCGGGACGGTGCGATCGAGGTGGAGCTGTCGCCGACGACGTGGGAGCTCGGGCGCGGCTTCCACATGGCGCTGCTTGCGCAGGAGCGAGCGCCGGATGCGGCGAAACACTGGCTCGCGGCGGCGTTTCGTGGCGGGCCGGTCACGCCGGGCCTCGCGGCCGTGCACGGCGCGGTGACGACGACGGACGGCAAGCTCGCGCTGATGCGGCGCTCGGCGGACGTGCTCTACCGGCCGTCGCATTGGGCGGCGACGTTCGAGGAACAGATGGTGCAGGCCGATCTCGCGGAAATCGACGCGCTCGCGTTCGCGACGCTGCGTGGCGTGCACGAGGAGCTGGGTGTGCCGCGCGAGCTGTGCCGCACGCGCCTTCTGTGCGCGCTGGTCGAGCTCGAGACGCTCAACGTCGCGTTCTACTCGCACATCGCCGTCGAAGTCAGCTCGCAGGAGCTCGTGCGGCTCGCGCGAACTGCGCCCGACGCCTGCGACGCGGACCGGCTCGTGTTCGTCGATGCGCAGCCCGCGGTCCTGCGCGAGCTCTCCCGCTCGGGCGGCGGCACAACGCACGCCCCGCTGCATCCGACCTCGGCGCTGCGGCTCGAGGTGCTCGCGCGCTACTTCGAACCCGCGCGCCCGTAGTCGTCGGACTGGCGCTCGATGTCGTCCTCGCCGAAGTAGCTTCCGGTCTGGACCTCGATGAACACGAGCGGCTCGGCGCTCGTGCACTGGATGCGATGCCAGGCGCGCACGGGGATGTCGATCGACTGGCCGGGGCCGAGCTCGATCTCGCGGCCGTCGAGCGTCACGCGCGCGCGGCCTTCCACGACAAGCCAATGCTCGCGCCGCTGCTCGTGGCGCTGGTAGGAGAGCCGCTGGCCCGGGAGCACGTCGATGCGCTTGACCTTGAAGGCGGGCGTGTCCGCGAGCACGCGGAACTCGCCCCAGGGGCGGCGATCGTGGGTCGGGTTGGCGTCCATCGGCGGCGAGAGCTTACTGTCGGCGCAAGGCCTCGGTCGGCTTCATCCGGCAGGCGCGCAGGGCCGGCCAGAGCCCGCCCAGCACCCCGAGCACCAGGGAAAAGATGACCGCGTTGGTCAGGACGTTCGCGTTGACGCGGAAGGCGAAGGCGACCTCGCTGAACGTGTTGCCGTTCATCGTGCCGGTCTCGATGCCGTTGAAGGGCAGCGCCATCAGGCAGCCCGCGACGCCGCCGAGCAGGCACAGCAGCACGGATTCGAACAGGAAGGCGAGGAAGATCGGCATCGGCCGGTAGCCGAGGCTCAAGAGGATCCCGATCTCGCTCGTGCGCGAGCTGATCGCGCTCAGCATCGTGTTGATCGCGGTCAGCACGGCGCCGATGCCCATCACGAACGCGAGCGCGAGGCCGAGCGCCTTGAGGATCCCGCCCAGCATGCGCGTCTGCGAGAGCAGGAACTGCTGCTCGGTCATGACCTTGGCGGGCACTTCCTGATCGTTCTTCAGGCGTGCCGCGAGGCTGCCCGGCGGCGGGCCACCTTCCGCGTCGGGATCGCCGACCACCGTGCCCGGCGCGAGCTTGGCGATCACGCGGTTGGGGCCGTAGCGGTCGAGCGTCGCGAGGAAGCGATCGAGGTCGCCCCAGATCTCGCTCGCCGCGCCACCATCGGCGTCGAACACGCCGACGACCTTGAACGGCGTCGTATTGAGCTGCAGCACGTCGCCGATGCGGCAGTTCTGGATGCGCGCGGTGATCTTCTTGCCGACGATGATCTCGTCGGTGCCCGGCGTGAAGTTGCGGCCCTCGACGATGCGGATCGTCTCGCCGCGGATCTCGAACGTCGTCGGCTGCACGCCGCGCATCGGCACGTTGACCGAGCCACCGTCCATGCGCGGCTTGAGCGCCGCGAAGTAGCACTCCATCGCGGCCAGCGGCCCGTTCGGGCCCTGCGCGACCTCCGGCGTCTGCTTGATCAGCTTGAGGCCGAGGTCGCGGCGGAACTGGCTGTCGGTCTCGCCGGTCGCGCCGGGGCGCAGGAACACGGCGACGTCGGCCTGCCCGCCGCCGGCGAGCATCGTGACGAAGCCCTGCTGCAGCGCGAGCACGCCCGCGAAGATCGCGACGGTCGCGCCGATGCCGAGCACGGTGAGCAGCGTGGCGCTGCGCCGCACGAACAGGCTGCGGAGCGTGTAGACGAGCGGAATGGCCATGGCCCTAGGCTCCCTTGGCGCGCAGCGCCTCGACGCAGTTGACCCGCAGCGCGTTCCACGCCGGGATGGCACCCGCCGCGAGCCCGACGAGCAGGCTCGCGACCGCGGCGCCGATGAAGGTCGTCGTCTCGATGAAGAAGCCGGGGAAGGCCGAGCCGATCGCGAGCGCGATGCCGTTCTCGAGCGCGGCCGCGAGCCCGATTCCGAGCGCTCCACCAGCGAGGCACAGCACGAGCGACTGCGTGATCAGCACTCCGAAGGCCGCGCCGTCGGTGAAGCCGAGCGCCTTGAGGATGCCGATATCGTGCGTCTGCTCGCGGCCCGCCATCAGCATCGCGTTGATCGCGCCCAGCAGGATCGCCACCAGCACGCCCGCGCCGATCCAGCCGAGGAACATCGGGATGTCGCCGAGCATCGACAGGAACTGGCGCGTGAACTCGCTCTCCGTGTCGCAGCGCACCGTCGCCGGTCCGTTCTCGAACATCGCCTCGACCGTGGCGCGGATGCGCTCGACGTCCGCACCGGGCTCGAGGCTCATCACGTACACGCCGACGCCGGGCGAGTCGCCGTTGCCCTTGAGCGTCTCCTCGAACAGGTCCCAGCGGAAGAACAGCGTGCGGTTGTCGAAGTTCGGCGCCTCCGAGCGGTAGACGCCCGCGAGCTCGAAGTCCCAGGCGCCGCCGGACGGATGGGGGAACAGCGCGCCGGTCAGCGGGATCTTGCCGGTCTGCTCCCACTCGGGGAATTCCGCCGCGAGCTGCGAGCCGACGATGCAGGCGTTGCGCTGCGTGAAGAACTTGCGCTTGGTCTCCTCGTCGACCTTGACCTCGGGATAGACCTCGAACATGCGCTCGGGGTCGACCGCGAACTGGCCGAAGAAGTTCTCCTGCGTCTTGTAGTAGCCGCCGAACCACTGCCACTTCACCACGTTCGCGATGCCGTCGACGCTCGCGATCTTCTCCTGGTAGGAGAGCGGGATGTCCTCGAACAGGCTGATCGAGCTCATCACCACGAGGCGCGTCGAGCTCGCGGCGGCGAGGCCCGATTGCAGCGTCGTGACGATCGAGGTCAGGACGCAGACGAGGAACAGCGCGACGCCGACCGACACGGCCGTGATGGCCGAGCGGATCGGGTGGCTGATGAGGTTGCGCAGGACGAGCTGGAACAAGGTTGCCTCGCTCGCGTCAGTGGGCCGCGGCCGGCTGGTTGTGCTCGATGCGACCGAGCTGGCCCTTGTCGAGGTGCACGATCGACTGCGCGCGCTCGGCCGCGTGCGGGTCGTGCGTCACCATCAGGATCGTCTTCTTGAACTCGCGGTTGAGGCGCCCGAGCAGGTCGAGCACCTGTTCCGCGCTCTTGCGGTCGAGGTCGCCGGTCGGTTCGTCGGCGAGGATCAGCTTGGGGTCGGTCGCGATGGCGCGCGCGATCGCGACACGCTGCTCCTGGCCACCCGAGAGCTGGCGCGGCCGGTGGTCGAGCCGATCGCCCAAGCCCACGAGCTTCAGCGCGGTTTCCGCCTGCTGGCGGCGCTGCGCGCGCGACAGCGGCGTCAGCTTGAGCGGCAGCTCGACGTTCTCGCGCGCCGTCAGCACCGGGATCAGGTTGAAGCCCTGGAACACGAAGCCGACGTTGGCCCCGCGCCACGCCGCGAGGTCGGCGCCCGAGAGCTGCGCCACGTCCTCGCCCGCGACGACGAGCTCGCCCGAGTCCGCCGTGTCGAGGCCACCGATCAGGTTGAGCAGCGTCGTCTTGCCGGAGCCCGACGGGCCCATCAACGCGTAGAAGCGGCCCTCTTCCATCTCGAGGTTGAGGTTGTCGAGCACCGTCAGCGTCTCGCCGCCGCGCTCGTAGCGCTTGGTGAGCCCGCGCACGCGGATCATCGATTCGGACATGGTTGCTAGCCCTTCACGCGAATTCTGTCGCCATCGGCGAGCGTCGCCGGCGGCGTGTCCACGAGCCGCTCGCCGCCCGCGAGCCCCGAGCGCACGATCGCGCGCCCGTTCTTCTCCGGCCCGAGCTCGACCGCGCGCTGCCGCACGATGTCGCGCTCGATCAGGAACACGTGCGGCTTGCCGTCGATCGGCACGACCGCGCTCATCGGCACGACCACCGTGCTCTCGCCCGCTTCCGTCTCCGTCGTGCGCGCCGGCGCCTGCGCGCCGAACACGATGCGCGCGCCCATCTCGGGCCGCAGCCGGTCGTCGGGCTCATCGAAGCGCACGCGCACCTCGACCGTCGCCTTCTGGCGGTTCGCCGTCGGCCAGATGCGTGAGACCGAGCCCGCGTAGGAGCGGTCGGGATAGGCGTCGAGGAAGATCGTGGCCTTGTCGCCGACGATCGCCGCCGACAGGTTGGTTTCCGGCAGCTCGACCTGCACTTCGAGCGTCGCGAAGTCGACCATCGTCGCCACCGAGCCGCGCGCGTTGCCGCCGACGGAGTTGGGGCTGACGACCTCGCCGACCTCGGCGTCCTTGAGCACGACGATGCCGTCGAACGGCGCGCGCACCGCAGTCTTTTCGAGCGTCGCCTGCGCGCCCTCGCGGTTGGCCTCGAGCACCGGTAGCCGCGCCTGCGATTCCGCGAGCGCCGCGCGCAAGGCCGTGACCTCGCTGTCGAGCTGCTGCCGCGTCGCCTGCGCGACGCGCAGGGCCGCGCTCGCCGTCGCGATGCCGCCCTCGATGCGGATCACCTCGGAACGCGCGTCGTCGACGGCCTGCTGCGCCCCGAAACCGTCCTTGAGGAGCGCCTCCGCGCGTTGGAGCCGCGAGCGCGAGAGCTCGACCTGCCGCATCTGCTCGCCCTCGACCTCCTGCGCGCGCTGCACCTCGGCGTCGAGCTGCGGACCGCGGGCCGTGCTCGCCGCGAGCTGCGCCTGCACGCGCTCGATCGTCGCCTTCTGCGACTCGATCTCGGCCTGCACGGCCTTGAGCGACGCGCGATATTCGTCGGAGAAAAGCCGCGCGACCACGTCGCCCTTCTTGACGACCGAACCTTCGGTCACGTTGAGCTCGACGATGCGGCCGGGCGTGTCCGCCGAGAGCGCCGCGCGGCGGCTGGCGACGACGTAGCCATTGGCCGAGGCGCCGGTGACGCTGACCGCGGCTCCGGCCGACTGCTTGAGCGCGACCGTGGCGCGCACCTCGGGCAGGTTCAGGCGCTCGAACAGCTGCACGATCGGGC